>CAZKXO010000076.1:0-12955 GCA_964556525.1 uncultured Saprospiraceae bacterium | reverse complement strand
CAGAAAATTTTCTTATAGATATTTGATAAGAAATATTTTTTCTGATTCTGTATCCTTCCCTTCCGCTGTTATTGTTAACATTAATCTCTTCTATGTAAGCATGATTAGGACCAAGTTCCTCTGCTTTGGCTCTCTCACTAGTTACAGCCATTAGGCTGCAACTTGCTAACACATCGTTTAGTCATATTAATCTACCAAAACCCTCTTGGTATAAACTACTCTGTCCTCATTTTTTTCAGGTAGAAATTCTATAGAATAAATACCAGATGGGAGCTTAGAAACATCTATGCGTTGCTCAGTACTTACATCAGAAATATGTAATACCAGCTGTCCTTCCATGTTCAGCAAATATAACTCACCTTGCTTGCCCTCTGGCAAATCTACAATAACAAATTCAGCAGCAGGACTAGGGTATGCACTTAGATCACGTTGCCACCAGACAGTCTCTCCCACAATACTGACGATACTAGGATCGCACTTTTCTTCCTCGTCTACACGGAAGCGGGGAAAATTTGGGAAAGAGCCTGCAGAAGTTGTAGCTGGCAGCCTTATACATATGCAGTGGGAGGATCCGGGAGAATTTGATTAAGTTTTTTCTACCTTGTGAGTGGAGTCCTAATTCACTTTACCTCTACTTATCAGTGCTGACAGACTTATGGCAAATAGATACAGAGGCGCAATCCCTAGAGAGTGGAATGGTTTATATCATGATAAATGTTACCAAAGGAACTGTAATTGCCTATAGCATTCGTAGGTGTATTTTGAATGAGATTTTGTGAGATATTATTGTCTTCTCCTGAGGTGACTGCAATTCCATTATTAGCACAAGTAGGTTTTATAGTATTAGATTCTATCATTGCTCCTATGTTATCTCTGATAAATATAGCAGTATCCTGGCTAAAAAATACTGAACGTTTCTCGATTGCTAGAGCAACACGTAATTTCCTAATTCATTTAGCAAAGGATCTACTATTCCTGTGGATGTTCGCCTTGGTGCTCTTATAAAATAAAGTTTGTTTTCTTGCCGGACTATATTGGACGGGTACTTGTCTATACTGCTCCAGAAGTAAGCCACATTCCTCACATGGTTAATATAGTCCAGAAGGGTCTTTGCATCATTTTCTGAATAGAAAATAATTTCTTCGATAGTATAGGTAGAAGATTTTGTAGGATCCAAGTTTCTTCTTTTATCCAATTTGACATAATTAATCTCTGCAATAGCAGACGAAAAACTAGCAAGGTCTAAAATTTTGTAACAGTTGAAGGAAGAATAACATAACTCAGGTCTTTCCATTATTCCTTTATAGACTATCGAGGTTTCCTTTATAACTTTTCCTGACTTTATGACTTTATAGGTTTCATCTAAGCCTAGTAGTAATAGATTTAGATTTGAGCTAGGAATGGAATTCTTTGGTGTACTTGAGAACTGGAAGTAAGTTGTGTCACTAGTTAGTTGAATATTCTGGTGATTGGAATTTCCCAACTCATCAATCGGATGATGACAGGATCAAGCCAAGATCAATAATAAGAAACTGAGGAACTTAAACATCATAATAATCTAACTCAACAGTTAAGCTCTACGTTCTGCTAGAATTTAGCAATTCGACAAAAGCGGATAAAAAGTAGATGAGTTAGTCGAAGTCTTTGGTGTATGTTTTAGATGAGGATATGAGATCTTGTAGTTCGTGCTTCACATTCTCTAATGTTTCTAGATTAGGGGAGTCTTTCTGATAATCCTGGATAAACTCTTCAGTAATAATAATTTTCATAAGGTTGTGCCTATCGTCCAGCTCATTCTCAAGGTCAGCAATATCTATTATTAAGTTCCTATGATTGGTTGTATTACTTCTGAAGACTCGATCTGATTCTGCCAGATACTTCAGCACATTACGCCTCATTGTAGAATCCTTGATTTCCTTAGCGTAGTTGCTCGCACTAATATAGTACATGGAGTTGTAATCTAGAAAGTCATGATATGCTTCCAAACTGTCTTTGGAACTCTCATATATCCTTGAGATTTTCCTTTCTAATTCTTGAAGTTGTAGATCTTTTTTGACAGCCTGTTCATACAAATTTTTTACAGAATCCCTGTCCCTGGACTTACGGATACTTAGGATGTCATTGTTTTGATAATCGGACATGCTGGCATAGTTTATTGTCTTGGGTTCTTGTGGAGACTGACAACTACAAAACCCAAGTAGGAGGGCAAGGAAAATTGACTTATACATACACTAGATGTTAACTATATCGATTGTGTCATCCGAAATACAATTCGGAATTATATATAAGATATAAAGAAAAGCTCACAAAAACCATGAGCAAGACTTATTCTGGCTTTACAAGATATCTTTCTATTATAGATGCTGATTAGCAATCCTTAATAACTGAGTCTTGGTTTTCATACCTGATTCTCTCCAGATGATCTTTCCTCGTTGGAAAATAGCTAAGGTAGGTACGCTTTGTATTTTGTATTTATTGGCTACGGATCTGTTCTTGTCTATATCTACTTTGAGCACCCGCATCTTGTCACCTAATTCTTGCTTTACTTCTTTGATGACTGGTGAAAGGGCCTTGCAAGGTCCGCACCAAGTTGCATAGAAGTCAACAAGTATAGGTTTAGGGCTACCGATGAGGTCTTTGAACTTAGGTTTTCTCTTATTACTCATAATGTTTATATCCTTAATAGTTAGTGCTACTTAAGCATCTACTTAATGAGAAACAAGGCCACAAGGTTCATTGACTGCTTCTAATTGAGGTTCTTTGTCCATCAATTGACGTTATAAGAATTTACTAACAAACGATGGAACTTATTCCAACTCAGAATCTAGTCATTCTTAGTAAAGTATCCTTTGTTGGAAATCGCATCTGCGCTGACGCTAACTGTAGCTTCTTTAAACCAAACTTCAGCGTAGTTTCCATCAGCATATTGCTTTTCTATATTTCCACCATGCGTCTCGGCGCCTGAGCACCAGTTCTTATTGACCTCAGGAGACTTTCCATTTGTCTGATTGTAGGAACCTTGCTTAAAGAACAGGTACTCATCAGCATAGGCATTTTGTCGCTCTACCCCATCCTGTCCTAGCGGTGCAAAAAGTTCTTGTGTTTGCTTTGGCATATTGGCCCAATTAGCATATTTGGAAATAATCAGATTCTTGGTATAAACTTTAGTCCCATGTCCTTGGCTGGTAAAGGTTATTTTCATCTTGCCATCCTCCACTTCTATTACATAACTGAACTCCTCACCCAAAGCTATCCCATCCATTGGTTCTTCAGGATAAGTATTTTCAGCGGGTCCAACTTCAGAAAAATCATAACCCCATACTGGTGTAGAGTAATCCCATGTGCCAGAATTGTCCGGACCTACAGTATTTATTTCATAGTTCCAAAAAACAGAACCTTTGGTATGTCCAGGAAATTTTTTGTAAAAGATTTTTAACGGTTCGTTCTCATGTCCATCTGCACTATGTATCTGACCGACAACTACTGAATACGAGGCGGCTACTCTGGCATCACCTGTCGCGGAAACATTCATAACTTTTAGAGTAGCTGAGAGTTTGGCAGGTGTCATAGGAGACCATTTTTTTAGTTGAGCCAATTCTGTTCTGGTATTATTGGATGTACCATAAGTATCTCCTGCATTGGGGGCTTTATAGACGACCCAGTCTCTCTGACCATCGTTCTGGGTAAAGAAAAAATCTTTGCTTTGGAAATCCTTTGGTGGTCCGGCATTAGATCCATCTCCTAGTATAAGATTAAAATCATCAAACAATGAAAAGACTTCACTAGGAAAGACAGTATCTGCTGTCTCATCAGCTGTATTACTTGATGTATTGGGTGGATTGCTACAGCTGATTAGAAACATTACTAGACTAACCGTTGTGAGAAGCACAATGCTGGGTATGGATTTAAAACTCATTTCCTTAGATCAATTAATTATTCGAGATAAACTAGAGAGTGATAAGATAGGCATTCATCTTTAGCATACAAGATAATTCTAGAAAATAATTGGAAGCGGAGATCTAATCATAAAGAGATTGCAAATGACAAGCTTTCCTACCTTTGTTCTCTTCCATTATATACATTGATCACATTGATCAATGTTTAACATTGAACCTGATAACAAGAATAAGTTGTCTCGCAGGTTTTACCAAGGAGAGCAGCAATCTCGTTTTGCCCTTTATATCAAATCTTAGGTAAGTAGGTAGTATCTTAGTCTCATATAGAAATGAAAGATGAAATACTGTAGCAAAATAAAGCAGACCTGATGGTCAAGAAGTACCTGTTTGCAATCGTTCTATTAGCTTGGACGCTTGGATGCAAAAATTCATCAGAAAAGCAAAACCAACTCAGTCATGTAACAATTACTGAGGGAACCAATCTTGCCATTGCTGTAGATCCTCAAGAGCAATTTATCATTCATGATTTACAGGGTGCGCTTTATAGAATGTCTGTCGATGATGGCAGCTCAAAGCCTCTAACAGGATATTACATGGATGCTCGACAGCCTGATCTTTCTGCAGACGGGGAGCAAGTTTGCTTTCAAGCATATCAAGATGGCAACTGGCATATATGGACGATAAACAGTGATGGAAACAAGTTACAACAAGTCACTAGCGGCGAATACGATTATAGAGAGCCTTCATTTGCACCAGATAGGCAATCGATAGCCTACTCATCTGACCTGAGCGGTAGTTATGATATTTGGATAAAGAATAAAACTACTGGCGAAGCCATACAACTTACCGATGAAGACTCTAATGATTATGGTCCGAGCTTCAGCCATGACGGTAAGACTCTGGCCTTTATAAGAGAAACACCAGATGACTGGCAAGTCAACAGCATAGACATCCAATCTAAAAGGATAACTACTCACCATGTAAGTCAATACAAGTTATATGCGCCCTCCTGGAGTTTGGATGATAATGACCTCACCTTTGTAGAACACAATTGGCTCACAAGTACCATGAAACAAGTCAATCTAAAATCTGACAGCATTATCAATTTGACTGAGGTGGAAGAAGATGTATTTCCATTTAGAGTGCAACACATGACGTCAGGTTATTACTATACCGCAGATGGACAAATCAAATACCAACCAGTAAACGCCAATACTCAGACTATCCCGTTCAGCCTTCAGCTTCCTGTATCCACAGAAAAATATAATCGCAAGCAGCCTCTATTTGTGGTGGATAAGCCAACTAAAATAAAAGGTATCTATGCACCCAAAATTTCTCCCTATGGAGACAAGATTTGTTTTATTGCCCTCGGTGATGTTTGGATAAAAGATCTGGAGTATGATTCATTAGAAAGGGTCACGCATGATCCGTTTATTCAATTGATACCCAGCTGGCATCCTGATGGACAACAACTGATCTATGCTTCTGATCGACAGAATGTAACAGCACTGTGGAAATACAATCTTACTACAAAGGAACATAAGATGATCGGTCAGATCAGCACGATGCCTAGTGGAATAGAACTACATCCCGACGGGAACACAATTGCCTATACGATGGCATTTGGCCCACGTGCTGGCCACCTAGCAGTTATGGATATCAGTACTGGAGTATCTAGCTCACCGCGATCCATCTTCCCTTTCGCCACAAGTAGTCCAAGCTGGCATCCTGATGGCAAGCGCATCATCATGACTATTCTTCAGCCCTATTCAGGATTATATCGTGAAGGTGTCGCCAGAACCATTGTAGTCAATATGGTAACTGGAGAAACTACATCCCAAAAAAAATTTACACATAGATCTTATGGCGCACGTACTAATGACTCGCCACTCATTGTAGATAATGGCGCCCGGATGATCTATACCTCTGAAGGATTTTTGCATGAAGTGGCGATAGACCAAGACTTAAACAACTTAGCTGCTCCTACAACACTGACGAACATCTTGTCTGATACACCTTCGATAGATCATGAAGGACGACAGCTATTATATAGCTCTGGAGATGAACTAAAAATATATGACCGCCATACCAAGCGTACAAGAAGTATCGACATAGATATCACCTATAGCAATCCGATAGACACGACAACTAAAGTCATTCGTGCAGGGACTATTATAACTATGACTGGAAATCGACTAAAGGGTCATGATATACTTATCCAAAATCAACGCATTGTCAAAATCCAACCCCATCAGAACTACTCCGCATCACTAGAAGTCATAGATGCCTCAGATCAGTTTGTTATGCCAGGGCTTATAGATATGCATGCGCATCAAACCAGTGAGCTAGGAACCTCTCTCGGTTATAAGTGGCTCAGTTGGGGCGTAACAACTACTCGAGATCCAGCTACCTATCCAAACGATGCTCAAAGCAGAAAGGAAGCACAGATTACCGGTGACTTACTTCATCCACGTATTATTTATACCGGTAGCCCTATCGATGGCAACAGAGTTTATTACAACGGCACTTATGCCGAGATGTCCTTAGACCAAATCAAAAGAGAATTGCTGCGGTCACAGTCACTGGATTATGATTTTATAAAGACTTACGTCCGATTAGCCGATAGCCTGCAGCGAGTTGTGATCCAATATGCACATGACAACGGACTGCCAGTTACTTCGCATGAACTTTATCCTGCGGCACTGACAGGCATTGATGGTGTAGAACATATATTAGGCACGAGTCGACGAGGCTATACACCAAAGATGAGCCAAACTTATAATAGCTATAGCGACGTACCAGCTATTATCTCTGCAGCAGAAATGACCTTTACACCTACCATAGGAATATATAGCGGCTATAATTATATGCTATACAAGCATCCTGAATTACTCGAGGACCAGCGTCTACTCACTCTAGAAAATTCTTACAATTTGTCGAATGCCGCTGCTGCCATAAATATTGTCAAAGAATCTCCAAATAATCATAGAGAAATGTTCGAGCGACAAGCAACCTTGATCAAAAAAGTATATGATACAGAAGGGAAGGTGATAGCAGGGACAGATTCTCCGATTGTACCTTATGGCTTTGGATTATTCACTGAGTTATTATGCTATCAGGCTGCAGGACTGACACCTTATGCTGTCTTAGAAACTACTACAACAAATGCTGCTAAAGCACTGAACGCTGCCGATCAGATCGGAAGTATCCAAGAAGGGCTACTGGCAGATCTGATAATTCTAGATGCTGATCCTACTGAGGATATTTACAATCTCAAGGAAATAGACAAGGTTATTTTGTCGGGTAGGGTTTTGAGTATTGGTGATTTGCTTCTTGAGTTTGCTTCATTTGGGGATATGGAGTAGAGAGTGGCTTATTTAAAGATTGGGTTTATAAGGGATTTTAAAAGTTCTCTCTCTACGAGAACAGAGAATACTCTGCTATGCTAGAAGTGAAAAATAAAAGATGCTGGCAGGAGATCAGGAGAACCTTGACTCATGTAGAGTCAGAATAAGAGCACTTCAAAAAACGACAAATTCAACTAGAAGAAATTAATCTAGCAGTTCCAGCAACTCCGTCTTATTAGAGATATTCTTCATAGGACTGGAGAGGATGTCTTCATTGAGAAGTCTTTTGTTGTTCTGTAGTTTTTGGATCTTTTCCTCAATGCTGTTTTTGGATATAAACTTAATTACATGGACTTGCTGGGTCTGGCCTATACGATGGGCTCTGGCAATAGCTTGTTCTTCGACAAAAGGATTCCACCAAGGATCCAAAATGAAAACATATTCTGCAGCAGTTAGGTTGAGACCGGCGCCGCCTGCTTTTATAGAAATAAGAAAGATTTTCTTCTCGTCATTATCTTGAAATTGTTTGACGGATTTTTCTCGTTGTTTCTGGGTATGGCTACCGGTAAGTGTCAGATAAGGTATACTTTCCGATTCCAAATCTGCAGCTACCAAATCCAGCAAACTTGTGAATGAGCTGAAGACCAAAATCTTCTTATTACTTAGCACGAGTTCTTTCAGTTTATTGAGTACCAGTTCCATCTTACCAGAACCATGGTTATAGTTTTCATCATATAGTGCAGGATGATTAGAAATCTGTCTCAGCATAAGGATCTCCTTGAAAACATGGATATGATATTCACGGTCAGAATCATCTAGATTGAGTATTAGGTTTCTGGCTGCACTCTTTCGCTCTTCAAAAAGGGACTTTTGCTCGTCTGTCATCTCTACATACAGGCTCTGTTCAAACTTGGCAGGTAAGTCTGGTGCCACCTCATACTTTGTTCGTCGGAGCAAGAACGGATCTACAATCTTTTTGAGTTCAGTGATAGAGGCTTCGTCTCTGTCTTTTTCTATAGGTACTTTGAAATTGGTTTTGAAAAACTCGAAGCTTCCTAATATTTCAGGATTGATGAATTCCATCTGGGACCAGAGATCAGATAAGGAGTTTTCTATTGGTGTGCCTGACAGGGATATCTTACTCTCTGCTGTGAGTTCGGAAAGTGCTTTGAAGACTTTGGAATTTCTATTCTTTATGTACTGGCTTTCATCTAGAACGATGTACCGCCAAGCAATCTTAGAGAGTATATCTTTATCACGGAGGGCAGTTTGGTAAGTTGTCAAGATCACATCAAATGACTCCAAAATCACACCACTGCTTTTACGTTGCGCTCCCACATAGGCTGTCGTCATAAGATCTGGCGCAAACTTGGCAATTTCTTCTTTCCAGTTGAACACCAAAGAGGCAGGTACGACTACAAGTGCCTTGAGACTTGCGGAGCCGGGTTCGACAGTCCCAAACATGGACAACTGACCCAGATCGGCTTCATCTGCTTGCTCCACATCCAACTCTTCTTTGGCGGCCAATAGTGCAGCAATAACTTGCAACGTTTTTCCTAGGCCCATATCATCCGCCAGACAAGCACCGAGACCATTGTGCCGTAATTTTCTCAGCCACTTGACACCATTAAGCTGATAAGGACGCAAAGTGGCATTCAGTCTTTCACTAGGTCTGTAAGTGGTGGCATCATCTTCTATTTCTATAGAGTTGGGACCAGTAGGATTTTTTGCTTCTCCCCCATCCAGTTCTTCTACTATACCGAGATAGTTTTTGGACAGACGGAATCGTCCCTTGTTTTCTTGTCCGTACTTGGCCAATGAAGCATACTTGGTCATCCACTCCTGAGGAATAATAAAAAAGGTTCCATCCTCAAGTTTGTAGTAGGGATTTTCATCTCTTATATTCTGCATCAAGTCTTTGAAGGGGATATCTATCTTCCCCAATCGTACAACACCTTGCACATCAAACCAATCATTCTCTGCTAGACAGTTGACCTGAATATCGGGGACATTGAGGTTTATTTTTTTGTCACCATATTGGAAATCCGTCATATCAATATTGCAGTCTGACTGCAAAGCATCTCTGTGGGCCCGCAACCAGGAGACTACAGTATCTCCTCCCCTACCAGTATCTAAAGAACCACTGTCGGTGACCTGTAATCCAAGGGTAGTTAGCTGCTCTACCAGCTTAGATTCAGCTCTCTCATTTCTTTGCTGTAAAGTAATAACAATATCATCGCCATCTCCAAAATCTATCATCGTCTTGCTGACCTGTTGGTTGCCATGTACAAAGCTGTGAGACTCATAGACAAACCATAATCTGAGCTCTAGATCTCTAGTAAATAGATTTTCTGCGAGTCTTAGCTTCGTTCTGATCAGTTTGTCTTTTTTGAGAATATCGAAACCCTTTGGTACAACTTTAAAAAGCGGCACCAAATCCATTACAACTTTTTCGAAGTAAGTCTTGACAGATCTGGATGGAATATGAATGGATGACCGATTGAGAAAGGGCTTGAGCTTATTGCCATTTAGTTGCTGGAGCTTATAGAGTTTGTTGCCCATAGTTATCCAGCCAGGTTTATTGCTCAGTATTTTGACAGACAGCTCATTAGGATAGAATACCACCCCTTCCCTTTCTAGTGCTAGAGAATAGGTTACTCCTTCTTCTCCCTTTTCAAACATCAATATGGGCTCACTATTCCATGGCTGAATTTGGTAGCTAAAATTTTTTCCCTCACTCTTTCTTCCTAGTCCAATGGTGATAGGAAAATTGTTCTCCTTACAAAGCTGCAAGAGGATATCTACACGTTTTGACACAAGATTTTCGCAGTGTTTTTTTATTTCTCTGTCTTCGCTAATAGATTTGAAATCGAACTTACGCTTACCTTTGGGTTTGAATTTCCTAGCTAGATTGGGTTCAGAAAGTTCGGCACAGATAGTCATGGCTTGCTGATGAGGCGTATCTACATAACTTACAGAACTCAGGCCCTCCATGGTGGTAGGTGTTGCTTTCTTGTAATATAGACCTAGCTGATTATCAGAATAGCAGCAAAGTACTGACTCTGGCAGGTATAGCTGGAGGACTTCATCTAGGAAAAAATTGTATACTATTTTATACTTCATAGGTTCTAGGAAAGGGCTGCAAATCTGATAAATCTGAGAGAAGAACTGTGTCCCAGAAGGCTTAGATTTTCCACATAACCAGCAGAAGTTTTCCACATGAACGAACATTGCAGCTGCAGCCTGCATTGAAGCTCCTAAACGGACTTTCACCTTAATGAACCGAGTCATCAGTTTCGGGAGGGTGGCTCTTTATCTAATCCTTGTCATTTTCGAGTACGGAGAACTCTCCACTGAGGTCGAGTTGACAAGGGCTGCGGAAGTTAAGTTGGGTTTAAACGGAACTTCAAAGTGAGCGAACAGAATCATCAATTTAGGGCAGGTGGCTCTTTATCTAATCCTTGTCATTTTCGAGTACGGAGAACTCTCCACTGCGGTCGAGTTGACAAAAGCTGCGGAAGTTAAATTGGGTTCAAACAATAAGTATTCAAGAATTCTCAAGAGTGAATATTGTAATTTCTGGCCTTACATTAAATCTAACTTGCCACAAGTGTCCTAGGGCTCGATTAATGTATAGCCTTCTGCCATCTTGCAGGTCGACTTCTCCAGCTGCGTAATTCTTATTTCGCACAGGAAGCAGAGGAGGTTTTAAGAATGGAGGTTTACACTGACCACCATGTGTATGTCCTGACAGTATCCACCCCTTATATCCATTCCATACATTTAGGTCACAGACATCAGGATTATGACAGAGCACAACATTTGCAAGACTAGAATCATAATGTCTCATGACTTTACCTGGTCGAAAATTAAGTGCCCAATAGTCATCAAAGCCGATGAAGTTCAAACCTGAAAATGATTTTTGCTGATTCTTGAGTACGACAATTCCTGCCTTTTGTAATAGTGAGGTAATCGTGTCTGCTACATCCTGCTCTGCCCAGTTTGTTCCATAATCATGGTTGCCTAAGATTCCTACAGTTGCTAAGTTACCCTTTACAGCATGTCGAAAAACTTCATTTAATTGTCCAAATTGTTCCTTGTCCTCATAGTTTACATAGTCGCCTGTGTAGACAACAAAGTCAGGGCTAAGTTTTTGAGCTTCTGAAATGCGTCTATTATAAATTTGTAATCGAATCTATTTCCTACATGAACATCGCTGATTTGCATTAAAGTTTTCCCAACCAACCCATTTGGCAAATTTGTGATAGGCATTCTCTTGGTTACAAATTCAAGCCAAAAGGGTTCTACCTGCCAAGTGTACAAGCCAGCTAAACCCCCAGTGCCGAAGAGAGCCCAAAATGTACGTTTTATAAAATTTCTTCTTTTCACCTTGAACCTATTGTATCTAAAACCAATGAATCCGGGAGCACTTTATTACCAAACTCTACTAAGGCAGTGCCAATTTCTATAGATAATTCTTTTACTGCAGTGTCTAAAGTTTCTGTAGGGTTCTTATGCTGAAACTTTGTTCTAATGGTATCTCCATCAGCAAAAATCTCACTTGCATTTTTCTTATAGTCTACAGATATACTTTGGGAGCTGTCCAAAAATGATTCTCTTACAAGATAGAACTGTGCGGTAGTGGGCACTTTAATTTCATTATTAATTGACAATTCCACTAGGACCTTATTGTCTACAACTTCCAGAGCGGTTACTTGACCAATTTCATAGCCATTTACTGTGACCATAGATTCAGTAGATACGCCTCTGGCATCTTCTAACTCAGCATATAACTGAAAATGTGAATCGAAAAGCCAAGAATGAGTTATGAAAGCATAAGCCAAAAAAGCTATTACTGAGGTGGCAACGAATAAAAATATGAGTTTTATGTTTTTCAAGGATAATTGATTATTTCTAATAATAGATTTGTTCAGTTTAATAATCTGATTAACGCTTACCCAAGCTATTTAATTTTTTGCATTCTAAATCAAACATCTTAGGCGTTACTACCCAACGAGTAAATTCATGCAACGGAACGAGGTCACCCAAACAACCTTGCATGACATGCACAAGTGTATTGTCATCAGATAGCTTTTCATAAACGGCGTCCAAGTCTGTGTAATGTTTTTTAGCTAAGGCCCAAAAGGCATAGCCTCTGACTGCTGCGTTTCTGTGAGAAATCAATATCAAACATTCATCACTAGTGGTAGAATTGTACAATTGTTCGAATCGGTCATATTCGATTGTCTTCTCTCCAGTATATCCAACAGCAGCGGAGTGAATAACATTTTCTGCAATGGCATTTGCCAGCTTATTTATTTGAGGTCGTAGCTGTGCTTCTTTAATAACGGAAGACGTAAGTCCTGAATCATCCTGTCCTACAAGCCTGGGACTGACTAAGAGAAACACAGTCATATGAATTGCAATAAAATAAAGTGAGGCTTTGTGCAAAACGGTTTTTTGATTTAGAACGAAAAGATCTTGGATTTCAGTATGAGCAACTGTAGAGCGCTCATGAAATGGTGGGCAGGCTGCTATTATTACTGACGATTATTCTAAAGATGGAATCTTGAACTAGACTTATGTGGTAGACGGCATTTTCTTTGCTCCACTTCAGACTACGCCAATCACGGGAGGGTGGCTCTTAATTTAAACCATGTCATTTACGAGTACGGAGAACTCTCCACTGCGGTCGAGTTGACAAGGGCTGCG
>CAZKXO010000075.1:0-12968 GCA_964556525.1 uncultured Saprospiraceae bacterium | reverse complement strand
TGCGCAATGTAATTGTGATCAATTAGGTGAAAACAATCCTGCAATCCTGCAACTTAAAGAGAGACGAACTTCATCATTGAAATCCTCCTGATGTGGAGGTGCTCTTTGAGCTCATTGATTTTCTTCTCGAGTTCTTTTAGCTTAGGTGTGATATATCTTTCAGCATTCTTCAAAGTCTGCTTTCGCGTCCAGTCGTCTGGAATTAAATCCTGTGCCTTGTATTTATTTGTAACCTCCAAGTAATATCCGAAAACATTATTGAAACCTATTTTCAACGAGGTGATTCCAGTACGGACAGATTCTTCTTCTTGTAATCCAGCCAACAACTCCTTGCCATTGTTTGCTACATCTTTCCATTCGTCCAATTCTTTATTCCAGCCCTCTTTTATAACAGAACCTTTAGAGAGACTTATGGGTGCATCTTCTATAAGTGTACTGGTGATAAGTGTTTTCAGAGCAGAACAGTCCTTTAGTTGCTGCATAAATGAATTGATATCCTCATTCTGACTTTGCTGAAAAAGGATCTCTAACTGAGATATTTTATCGACTGCATAAGATATTGCTTGAAACTCTCTCGGATTGATTTTACGTAGTGGGATCTTAGAAGTCAATCTTTCCAGATCACCAACAGACTTCAAGTGTAACTTTAATTGATCTCTAATAGTATCATTTCCTAATAAAAACTCTACTCGGTTTTGTCGCTCAGTGATAGCTTGCACAGACTTGAGAGGTAACACTATCCATCTGTCGAGTAAACGTGCACCCATCGGACTGCTTGTATGATCTATGACTTCCTTTAGACAAGTTCCAGAATGATGGTTACTCCTTACCAACTCTAGGTTTTGGATAGTAAACTTGTCCATCCAAATATATCTGTCGGATTCTATTCTGGTAAGCCTCTGGATATGAGAGATTTTACCTTGTTTGATAGTAGATAGATAATGTAAGATAGATCCTGCTGCAATCTGCATTAGTGGTCTTTCTTCTATGCCGTAGGCTTTTAAAGAGAGTACTTTGAAGTGCTTCAGAAGGAGGTCTCGGTTATACTCCGCTTCATAAAACCATTCATCCAGCCCATATCGATAGATATCCTCGTCAAAGAAATTATCTAATTCAACTTGCTGACCCTTCGAAAAGAGGATTTCATTAGGCTTTAAGCTTTGAAGCAGTTTGGATATCGAATTCGGATGGCCTTCATGTACAATAAACTCACCAGTGGAGATATCCAAGAAAGCAATAGCCACCATATCATTCTGGACAAAAATGCTGGCTAAGAAATTATTCTGGCCCGAATCAAGTATGGAGGCATTAGTGGTAACACCAGGCGTCACAACTTCTGTGACATCTCGCTTAACTATTTTCTTTTCCTTACTGGGCTTCTCTAGTTGCTCACAAATAGCAACCCTATAACCTGCCTTAACAAGCTTAGGCATGTACACTTCAAGAGAATGATAAGGAAATCCAGCCAGTTCGATATCAGAACCACCATTATTTCTACTTGTAAGGACAATACCAAGAATCTGGGAAGCAGTAACTGCATCTTCTCCAAAGGTCTCATAGAAATCACCGACTCTAAATAATAGCAATGCATCTGGATAGCGTTGCTTTACTTCGAAGTATTGGCCCATAAGAGGCGTAATCTTCTTCTTGGAAGTTTTTTTCTTTGTCTTAATAGTACTCCTTCTTAGCTTAGTAAAAGGTGATAATTAAGCATAAAGATACCGAAGTGCCTCCAAGACCTAGTCATTTCCTTTCAATTATTAATGCACCAACTAATTGCAAATTGTTAATAAAGTGATATCTTTGCACCCGTTAAAATTCAGATATCTGATGTACAGCATAATCTGGAATGGCTTAACCACATAAATTTTAACCTAAACATGCCAGTAAAAATTAGACTTGCCCGAAGAGGTAGAAAACAAAATCCCTTCTATCATATCGTCATAGCAGACGCAAGAGCTCCAAGAGACGGTAAATTTATAGAAAACATAGGTTCTTACAATCCAAATACAGTCCCAGCGACAATAGAATTGGACAGAGATAAGGCGTATGATTGGCTTATGAAAGGAGCTCAACCAACGAATACTGCTAGAGCTATCATGAAATTCAAAGGTGTATACTATAAGAAACACCTTATGAGAGGCGTCAGCAAAGGTGCTCTTACTGAAGAGAAAGCTTTGGAGCTGTATAACGAATGGATAGAAGCTAAAGAGGCAAAAATTGCTGCTAGAGTAGAAGAAACCAAGAAAAAGAAAGAAGAGTTCTGGAAGATGGTCTCAGGTGAAATAAAGGCACCGAAGCCAAAAGCAGATGCGGAAGCAGCAGAAGCATTTAGAGAAAATGCGGATGCACCAGCAGAAGATGCTGCACCGGCAGCAGAGCCTGCAGCTGAAGAAAAGACACCAGAGCCTGTAGCGGAAGCACCAGCAGAGGAGAAAGCACCTGAGGAGAAAGCGCCTGAAGCACCAGATGAGAAAGCACCAGAGCCAGTTGCTGAAGCTAAAGCACCTGAAAGTCCAGCTGAAGAAAAGGCGACAGAGCCAGCAGTTGAAGAAAAAGCACCGGAAGCAGTAGCAGTAGCTGCAGCAGCACCGGTTGTTGCCGCAACAGCTACTTCAAAACCAGATGACCTTACCAAAATAGAGGGAATTGGGCCAGCTATAGCTAAACTTTTAGGAGCAGCAGGAATTATCTCATTCAGTGACCTTGAAGCAAAATCAGTAGAAGACGTCAAAGCTGTACTAACTGAGGCTGGTTCAAGGTTCCAAATGCATGACCCTACTACCTGGGGAAAACAAGCCGGAATGGCAGCGAAAGGAGAGTGGGATGCATTGAAGAAGTGGCAAGATGAATCCGATGGCGGCAAGCCTATTTCCAGTTCTGAGGAAGAATAACTATCTTTAAGAAAGCAAGATCTTCTCTTGCAAAAATATAATTGATCTTAAAAACCTAGTAAAGCCTTTGTGTTTTGCTAGGTTTTTAACTTAATAAACTGAATTATGATCAAAGAATTAGACATCAAGTACAAAACGGTCCTGGATAACATTAAGTCCAGTATTCAACTTTCTGATGAACTAAAAACTTATCTAGATACTGAGGAAGATGAGGATTACAAAGCCTTAGTTGCCAAGTTTGAATCTGAAATCCACGAATTATATACTCTGGTAGCCAATGTCACTCCATTGCAACTAGAGTCTTTTGAATCATACTTATTAGATGAACAATTTGAAGGACTATATCTTCCAAAAGCTCTTGGTTATGCCGTACTAAGAGGAAGAGTAAATGACAATATAAAGTACCACAGACCGCAAAACCACTTTGCCAAAATTTTGGACTTTATTATCGCTTCTTCCAACTTTGAGCAAATCAAACAAAGGGTTGGACAATCTATAAAAATTGGGTTTGCATTGAGTTCTGATATTTGGATTACAAATATTCTAGCCGCTGTAACAAACAAAAGAGCTAAAGCCTTTCTAGAGACTCAAAAGTCAACTGAACTAAGAGAACTAAAATTAAGAAACACCGCTTTGGTCAAGTACAGAAAGCAGTTTCAGAGTCTGAATTTCTCTACTGCAAAGTTCCCTACAAATAAAGCTGAACTAATTGCTGAAGCAGGAAGCTTAAAGAATTTCATGATTTTCAGAGGTCTGAGTGAACATGACAACGAAAATCTAAAACCTACAATAAATGAGTTCCTGGCCAACTCTGAATTTTATGACAGTAAGGACTTTTATGAATTATGTCTTATTACTGGCTTGCATTTCAATTTAGATGATCAGGGGACTAACATATTGAAGCAGGCCATGTCTGAAATGAGAGTCAAAGAGGACAAGGATTCTTATCACGTTTTTGAAATTCTTAATAACCATTCGGATAAGATTTCAGGTATCTCTATAGACAGTGAGAAGCGACTATCGAAAGCTATAGAAAGATCGGTTCAAGATGAAATTTCAGCTTATTACAATATGTTGGATTCAGTCAATACTTTAGGCTATGTCCATCCTGATGCCTCAAATGCTATAAGGGAATATTACTATCAAAATGAAGGCCTTTCTCAAGAGAATGAAGCCATCAGAAAATCTATCTTATCTAAACTTAGAAGCTTCCTAAAGAATCTTTCTGTCGAAGAATACACAGAATACTTTGAAATCAATAAGATCTTTACTGAATACATGGATATCTTCAGCAACCAAAAATTCAATCAGGATTTAAAGGATCTCAGCTTAGGTTACGTTAAGACGTGCCTTAAGCACTACAAAGACAAAAGAAGTAAGGAGTATCAGGATATCAAGAAGTTTGTCAAAACAACTTTTGTGGATTATGGGTTCATGACTGAGAAACAAGTCATGGAATTATTCAAAACCAAGAGAAAACCTAAAACTACAGCTTAGTCTACAATAATGATCTTGCCCAGGTAAGAGGCTGTGGTAGTTTTGATTTGATAGTAGTACAAACCACTTGGTAAGTTGGGTAGTAGAATTTCTTTATTCATGGAATAGTAATTGGAATTCAAATGCATAACTTCTTGTCCATTCAAATTATACAACCTTATATATTGAAGTCCATTCACTTCTTCACTTAAAATGATTTTGTCATTGGTGGGATTAGGGTAAATGAAAACTTGTTTACTATCAGTTGGATTTTCGACACTAGAAATCAAATCCAAAGTTATAATCGTATCAAGTACGCAACCCAAAGCATCCACAATACTCAGTGGGTAATCACCAGGTCCAAGATCCATAACAGTTTCACTCGACATACCATCTAAAGGATCTCTCCATAGAATACTAAGCTGACCTGTGCCGCCTGATGGATTTACTGTAATGCTACCCAGACTTGTATCTGTAGGTTGTTGCAGCTCTACATCTACTGTGATAGCAGCTGGGCTCATTATTTCAATGTTGGTCGTTGTCTTTGTACATCCCTCATTATCAGTTATTGTAGCAGCATAGTTACCACTAGCAAGATTGAATAAGGAAGTTAGGTTAGCAGTTGTATGTGACCAATTTACGTCATAGGGTGGTGTACCGCCAAGAATATTTATTTCTATTGCTCCTTGGTTTTCATTCCAACAGGCATTATCTACTCGCATTTCTACCTCATAGGCCAAGGCAGCTAAGTCAGATATAGAAATAGAATCTGAAATACCTACACATCCTTCTGTATCAGTGACAGTGACATTATAGAGTCCTGCAATTAAGCCACTAATGGAATCATTAGGCGAGATGCTAATATTCTTGTCCCCTGAGCTCCAATTAAAATCATAAGGAGCTAAACCATCATTTATCTGAACAGTTAGTACCCCTGTAGAATCTCCGAAGCAACGTATATCAGTAGTTCTTTCTATATCCAGTCTCAATGGTGTATTCATACTTTGAATATCCAAAGAGAAGGCTCTGGACTTACATTCAAAATTATCTACCACCGTCAATGAGTAGGCCCCTGGTAAGAGTGAGTCAAGAAAATTCTCACTTAACTGGTTACCATCGAAAATCCCCCAATTGTATTCGTATGGACCTGTTCCTCCTGTGGCTTCTATTTCTACAAAGCCTGATTCACTTCCTGCACAACTCACATTTACTAATGAATCAATTCTGACATTTAAGGGGCTTGGCTCTAGAATTTCTATATTCTCCAATACAGCGGAACAAGACTTTACATCACTTACTGTAACATGATACAATCCAGCTTCCCGATTGACGATATCTTGCTTGTTAGTACCATCAGACCAGAAGTAAGAGTAAGGTGCAGTTCCTCCTCTTACCGTGATATCAACAAAAGAATTTGTACCGCCATTGCAAGTGA
Source organism: uncultured Saprospiraceae bacterium (assembly GCA_964556525.1). Classification (GTDB taxonomy): domain Bacteria; phylum Bacteroidota; class Bacteroidia; order Chitinophagales; family Saprospiraceae; genus RFSX01. The sequence continues at coordinate 7,163 of CAZKXO010000075.1, read as the reverse complement.
TATGTTCTATAGCTGTTAATTCTATGTCCAGTTCTTCAGGGTCAATAATCGCTATATCACTCAGAATGCTTAAACAATCATTTTGATCTGTAACAGTTGCTGAATAAGTTCCTGCTTCCAGATTATTGTTGACATTACTATTGCTCCCATTACTCCAGCTTATATTATAAGGAGGTGATCCTCCTAATATACCCAATTGTATAAAGCCAGAATTTCCTCCGATACAGTCATTGTCTCTTTGTTGTACTATTCCTGTTGTTAAGACCTGCGGACTTGTTACCATTACAGAATCTATTATAGTAGAGCAACTAGTAGCGTCTGTAATTGTAGCTGAATATGATCCATCCTCAAGGTTTGTAACAACACTACCTCGTCGTCCATTACTCCAATTAATCTGATAAGGTGGTAGACCACCCTCTATACGTAACTCTATGGTTCCTGATCTATTTCCTTTACAAGGACTAGCTAGGACGTCTTTGATGCTATAGACGACCAAATCATCAAAATCTACAAAGATGGGATCAGTCACTAACTGACAACCCCCAAAGTCTGTAATAGTACAAAAGTAAATGCCGGTTGTCAGATCCGTGATTGCTTGGCCGGATTCGCCGTTACTCCATTCATACTGAAAAGGGGCTTGGCCATTTACTGCTTGGATATTGATCAATCCATTCTCTGCGCCAAGGCAAGTCTCATCTAAGACACTTCCTACAATATAGCTTATATCTGAATTACCAGCATCGTCTTGCATGCCATTACAATTGTCGTCTATCATATTGCAATTTAATTCGACAGCTGCTGGGTTAATGGCAGCATTATTGTCATCACAATCATTACTATTCATAGAGTACCCAAGAAGTATTTCCGTAGAACACAGCAGAACAGGTTTTTCTAGATCTCCAAAGCCATCACCATCAGCATCTACATATACTAGTCTAGGTTCTACTTCATCCATGCCTATCAGCTTAATATTGTCTATAGCCATGTCACCTCTTACTCCAGAATTTTGTCTGGTTCCTTGAAACCTGATCAACCCTTTGTCAAATGCAAATGGCAATTCTACAACAGCCAAATTCCATGCATCGCCCTGTTCTCCTTCTAGTTTCCATAACGAGGTCCAAGAAACAGAGTCTAAGGAATAGGCTATCTCAAGCGTACCTATATCTAAGCCATACATATGGTAGAAAAAAGAAAGAGCACAAGGGCTATCATCAGGTTTCTGTAAGCAAGATGAAATAAGGGTTACTGCAGTTTCTGTTTCACATTGATCCTGTGATTCTATATAGAGATAATTCCCTGTTCCCTTTCTATCTGAATCAGGGCCAGTAAAAGTTGTGGAAGTTTGTGCACTATTGACCAACCAATTTGTCTTATTTGCAATGTCATTTTTCCAAATTTCGTTAATCAGACAAATTGCCTCACAATCATTGACACAAATATTTTGGGAATCAAATTCAGCACGTAGACTATTATTCTCACATGAGGTGATAAACGTCATGGTACAACTAGCTGGCGAAAAGATTCCAAAACCACAATCTGACCTAACAGTCATCTCATACTCCGTATCTGGTTCCAAATCAGTAAGTCGAAATGGTGATCTATCACATTCTATGTATTCAGCGGAACTCAGTTGTATAGGATCAGCGGCTTTCTTGAAATTGATTTCTATTGCCATACAATTTGGACTGTCATTCCATGCAACCGTGATATTATCAGCTTCTATATCCGTAATTGTAAAACTGGGAGGTGCAACACAAGCCATGTCAGAGAAAACCAATTCGACGTTCTGAAGAACTCCTAGATCACCTGCCGCTCTATCACAAATGCGGAGTTCCCATGTGCCATTTATTGGGCTGCCTTCGAGAATATCTGAAAGAGTCGACTCAGGCTGAAAAGCACCTACAAATGGGGGCATAGCAACATCGATACTCTCACAAGCATTATCAGTGAACACAATTGGATTGCCACAGTCATCTTCATCATAGAATCCATAATCATCAGCACCTGTACCATTGAACTCAGTGAGCAGAACAGCAACTCCATTAGGAGCAACCAAACTAACTCTAAGATCTGGTGGCCAAGGATGTTGTATAATAAGATTAAGGTGATCTAAAGTAAGATCTATACCAAGAGTACTGTTAGGATGGTTGTCCACTTCTATAAGAAAAGAACTTTCGAGTGGACAATTATTGTCTGGTATTTCTAGGTTCAATTGACACAAGCCAGAATTTTCAATGACAGTATTAGTAAAGAAAGGCCCATTCCAATCACTGAACTCTTCATTACTGCAAACAGCTCTTATATATATCTCATATGTAACCCCAGAAAGCAAGCCAGTCAAATCGATTGTAGTCTCAGCTATATCTCTAATTGTAGGAAATCCTGACCTTGCAAATCCTTGTTCTCCGAATTCTATTTCCCAACTAACATCACCATCATTGAAATCAAACCAATCAAGAGTAAAAGAAGAAGTAGTATTATTCTGAAAAGAAGATAAAATAGGAAGGTTACAGTCTTGAGCATAGAGAGCACAAGAACATAACAAAAGAACTAAAGTCTTTACATAGGCATAACTTCCTAATCTGCTTATCATACTTACATAGAAAAGTCTAATTACTTAACGACAATATTTATCATTCGTTTCGGAACGACTATAATTTTGACGACATTTTTGCCTTCTATCCATCGTTGAATTTCATCTAAGCTGACGGCGTCTTTCTCCATATCTTCCTTGGAAGCATCAGCTGCGTAAGATTTTAAAGTACGTTTCTTACCATTTACACAGATCGGATATTCGAAAGAATCCTCTACTAGATAGCTTTCATCAACCTCAGGATATGATGCTGTATGTACAGAGTATTCATTACCTAACATCGTCCATAACTCCTCACTCATAAAAGGTGCAAAGGGTGCAACAAGTCTAACCATAGGTTCTAAAATTGCTTTCTTATTACAATTCGTCTTCTTCAACTCATTAACACAAATCATCATTGCGCTTATGGCTGTATTAAATGAAAACTTCTCAATGTCAGTACTTACTTTTTTTATAGCTTGATGCAAGACTTTGTATTCCTCCTTAGAAGGTTCTGCTTCAGAAATGCTAAAGGTGTCAATAACGAAAAATAAACTCCAAAACTTTTTTATAAACTTAGATACCCCCTCTATTCCTTGAGTATCCCATGGTTTGGATTGCTCTATAGGACCTAAGAACATTTCATATAACCTAAAGGTATCAGCACCATATTCAGAAACTACGTCATCAGGATTGACAACATTATAATACCGTTTAGACATTTTACCTACTTCCGATTTGGTATAGAGTTTTAAATTTAAATTAGAATTAAGGTCTTCATAACGTACAGTTCTACCATCACTGGTCACAAAAGTAGCGGACTTATATTCTGGTCTCCAGTCTAAGAATGAAAGCAAGCTCGATGTATCCATGTGAGATTCTGGAGAACCATATTCTTTCACGAAGTCAATATGAACAGGTATAAAAGCGGTAGGCTGTACCTCTTTGGTGTAACTGGTAAAACTATTCTTATCGCCATCTTTTATTAAAGGGAGATACTCGATAACCCCCTGAATCATGCCTTGATTAATCAATTTTCTAAATGGCTCTGTAGTTGGCACATAACCCAAATCATGTAAGAACTTATGCCAAAATCGGGCATACAATAAGTGTGCAACTGCATGTTCCGAACCACCTACATATAAATCCACATCCTGCCAATAATCCAAAGCATCTTTGGAGGCAAACACCTCATCATTATTAGGATCCATATATCTAAGAAAATACCATGAAGAACCTGCAACGGCAGGCATCGTATCAGTCTCTCTTCGGCTATCATTATCTGGCTCTACCCATGTTGCTAATCTAGAAAGTGGAGACTGCCCGTTAGCAGTAGGCTTAAAGTCATCAGTATGTGGCAACTCTACAGGTAAGGCTACGGCATCTATAACAGAAGGAATATCATTCTTATAAACAACAGGAAAGGGTTCGCCCCAATATCTTTGTCTACTAAAACCAGCATCTCTCATCTTATAATTGATCTTCACATTGCCTATGCCATTAGCTTCTATTTCCTTACCCATGTATTCTATCGCATCTTTCACTTCCATTCCGTTCAAGAACTCAGAGTTGATCATCTTTCCTTCTTTGTCAGCTTTTGTGGAACCAGGGTAGTCGGATTTGTCTATGACTTCTACAATCTCAAGCCCAAACTTAGATGCAAAAGCAAAGTCTCTTTCGTCATCTGATGGTACAGCCATAATAGCACCTGTACCATAATCCATAAGTACATATTCACCTATCCAAATAGGAATTTGCTTTTTGTTGAATGGATTGATTGCATAGGCGCCAGTGAATGCTCCAGTTACTTCCTTCACATCAGACATTCTATCTCTTTCTGATCTGGTATTTACATAATCCAAATACTTAGTGACTTCAGCCTTTTGTTCTGTGTTGGTAATTTCTCCTACAAGTGGATGCTCAGGTGCAAGTACCATATAAGTAGCTCCGAAAATGGTATCTGCCCTGGTTGTAAATATTTCAACTTTATGACCGGTGTTATGTACATCAAAAAATAGGGTAGCACCCTTTGACTTTCCTATCCAGTTTCTTTGAATAGTTTTTAGTGAAGTGGTCCAGTCGATAGTATCCAACCCTGACAGCAATCGTTCTGCATAGGCAGTCGTGCGAAGATACCATTGTGTCATCGCCTTCCTTTCTACAGGATGACCACCTCGCTCAGAGAATCCATCTTTTATCTGGTCATTTGCTAGTACAGTTCCTAATGCTGCACACCAGTTGACATAACCTACTTTTCTAAAAGCCAAGCGATAATTAGAAAGAACTTCAAATTGATCTTTTTTAGAAAGCGAATTCCAGTCTTCGGGACTTAGCTTATCCGTGCTTGTCGTATATGCATTAACGCTACTAGTACCTGTAGAGTTAAATTTTTCCACAAGAGCACTTATCGGCTCTGCTTTATTGGTATCTAAATCATAATAATGCTCAAATAATAATGTAAATATCCATTGAGTCCATTTGTAATAAGATGGATCACAAGTCCTTACTTCTCTTGACCAATCAAAGCTAAATCCAATATTACCTAATTGCTCCTTATATCTGGCAATATTCTTTTCTGTAGAATCTGCTGGATGAACACCTGTAGCAATGGCATATTCTTCAGCAGGTAGGCCAAAGGCGTCAAAACCCATTGGATGGAGTACATTAAAGCCTTTTTGTCTTTTATATCTTGAAAAGATATCAGAAGCGATATAACCCAACGGATGTCCCACATGTAATCCAGCACCTGAGGGATATGGAAACATATCTAAAATATAAAACTTCGGTAAATCAGAATCATTAGACACCTTATATAATTCTGTTTCCTCCCACTTTTTCTTCCACTTACTCTCTACTGCACTATATTCATACTTCATTCTTCCTGTTTTTTTATCTATTCTAAATCACCAAAAGTTCTTCGATGAAAGGAACTAGGTAGACCATTTTTATAACCCCAGCGTTCTACCCATTTACCATCATCATTTTTTTTCACAATTATAAATTTCTCATTTGCTACAAGTTTGTCTTCAGGATTGTACTTTGAGAATTCTCGTTCATTATCTTGCTTATCGTAGTTCATTTTATAGACATCCATTAGTTGTCCCTGGGCATTGAAAATCTTCTTGATTTTAAGATTCCCATTTGAGTCTCTTTCATAAGATTCCGATCTTAATTTTTCTTTGGTTAGACCATCGAAGGCAGTTCTGGTTTGAATATGGATACCTTCATATTCTAATTCATAGATGGCCAAAAGATTGGAATCAGCATCATAATAATTTGTGACTCCTTTGTTTCCATCTTTCTTGATGAATTCATAGGCCTTTAAGGTGTTATCCACTTTGTAAAAATTCTGCTGGACCATTACACCATCTTCATCATACTGTTTTACATCTTTGTAGGACAAGACAGTCGGTTTCTTATTCTCATCATCTCCCTCTACAGCATAGATCTCATGCACTACTAGAGTTACTGCTTGCTTGCTATCAGTAGTACATGCGTACAAAGCCAATAGACTCATTAGCACGATTATACCTGTAGACTTAGAAATACAAAAATTTATCATGCTGCAAAGATGATGATTTATACTGTCATTGTCGACGGTTTAGCTCAGAGATCACTCTATCGGGATAATCGCTTATTATACCGGTGACACCAAGATCTACCATCTTTGTAATATCTTCTGGTTCATTTACTGTCCAAGGAATCAGTTGCATTTCTAATTTTTTACAATAATCAACAAGCAAAGAATCGACTAATTTATAGTATGGACTATAGACAGTAGGTACAAAGCCCAGTTGAGATATATTTATAGATGGATTATTCTCATTCGCAACCAAAAAGACAAGTCGTATTTCTGGATATCTCCGCTGGATGTATTTCAAAGTCTCTATATCAAAACATTGGATAGTAGAAACTGACTCTATTCCAAGCTCTTTGACAGTCTTTATCATGAGATCAGCAAATTCTTGGTAGGGTGGGTGATGTACAAAGTCCCACTCTGTTCTTCTTTTGATCTCGATATTATAATTAATCGAGGCTCTGTCTAGCTCTTTTAATTTAGAATTGACTGCTGATACTACCTCTTCTAGGGTTGGTTTATAGGTGGGAAGCTTCTGCTGGTCCGGAAATTTTTCAAAAAACTTAGATCCTGTATCGTATGACTTAAGTTCTTCTGCTGTGAGCTTATATACATTAAGGCTCAGCTCTTGTTCCTTTAGTACTGGGCTACCATCAGGTTGTGTTGCTATTTCATGAGACATAAACGGCTCATGAGATATTATAATCTTATTGTCCTTCGAAACCACAGCATCCATTTCTAGAGTATGCACACCTAATTCCATTGCTTTCATAAAAGCTGGAACTGTATTCTCAGGCATAAGCCCTCTACAGCCCCGATGGCCTTGAATATCTATTTGCATATGAGTTGATATTGAATTACATGCTAAACATAAGCAAAGACAGCAGTATAGTCTGAGTTTTATCAAGAATAGAAACTTTAAAATAAATGAAGGTAATAGGTTAAAGTATATGTGTAGATAGTTGTCAGTCTGAATTATACATATTAAAGAAAACAATAATAATATAAATACCC
>CAZKXO010000074.1:0-13037 GCA_964556525.1 uncultured Saprospiraceae bacterium | reverse complement strand
GTTCTCAAGGAGCATTAAGCAAGTATTTACATAAGAATCTTAGGTATATCCTATAATCAAGGCCCTGATGGTTGTTAGGCGTTGGCTGTTGCCTAGCCTTGTGTCCAGCCGCCTACGTCGTTATATATAATTGAAAATTCTGTTTTCAAATACGCGTTCTGTGCAGTCTGTCACCTATATCGTACGCCGTTGGCTGTTGCTACCAACTGATGATTACCGCTATTTTAAATACAGATTTATCCTATGCATACAGCGGGTTTAAGCTAAGCTTCATACTTTTGACCCTTCATTTTAACTTATCAGAGTCCATATGGCAAAGTACAGAGAGTTTAAGGGATTGAATCTTCCAGAAATAGATAAAGAAATACTGGCATTTTGGGAGGAAGCGAAGATCTTCGATAAGAGTATAGCGCAGAGACCAGAAGATAACACCTTTGTCTTTTATGAAGGACCTCCTTCTGCCAATGGTAAGCCAGGCATCCATCACGTAATGGGCCGTACTGTAAAAGATCTTTTCTGCAGATTTCATACGATGAAAGGGCAGCGAGTAGAAAGAAAAGGAGGCTGGGATACCCATGGACTACCGATAGAGCTGAATGTAGAGAAGACCTTAGGGATAACCAAAGAAGACATCGGAACAAAGATCACTGTAGAGGAATATAATCAAGCCTGCCGCACAACAGTCATGCAGTTCAAGGATCAGTGGGATGACATCACCAGAAAGATGGGATACTGGGTGGACTTAGATGATCCATATATCACTTTCGATAATAATTATATCGAGTCTGTCTGGTGGCTATTAGGCCAGTTGTATAAAAAGGACTTACTCTATAAAGGCTATACGGTACAGCCCTATTCGCCAGCAGCGGGGACGGGTCTTAGTTCTCATGAGCTAAATATGCCAGGCTGTTACAAGGATATAAAAGACTTGTCAGTAACAGCACAGTTTAAGGTTATAAACGATGCGAGTTCTAGCTTCCTTTTCGAAGGGCATCCTAATGCAGTATATTTTTTAGCTTGGACGACTACGCCTTGGACACTGCCATCTAATTGTGCAGTAGCTCTAGGCGCCAAGATAGAGTATTCTTTAGTCCAAACTTTCAATGCCTATACTAAAGAGCCCATTACAGTAATTTTGGCTACGGACCTCATAAAGAAATACTTCAAAGAAGAAGGAAAAGAAATTGTACTAGCTGATTACGATCCGAGTGGGAAGCTGATTCCTTGGAAAGTAATTTCTACGATGAAAGGTACTGAGTTGGAAGGTATCCATTACGAGCAACTGATGCCTTATGTACAACCAGAAAGTGGTGATGCATTTAGGGCGATTCTTGGAGACTTTGTTTCTACAGAAGATGGTACAGGAATCGTTCATACAGCTTCTGTATTTGGCTCCGATGATTATCGTGTCTGTATGCAGAATAATGTGCCTTCTATTTTAGTCAAGAGAGGAAAGGAGATGCTACCTCTGGTAGACTCCCAAGGAAAATTTGTGGAGGAAGTTACTGACTTCGGAGGGGATTATGTAAGAGCTGAGTACTATAGTGAAGAAGAAAGAAAGGTAGATGGTTTTGAATCTACAGATCTCCGTATTGCTGTAAAGCTTAAAAAAGAAAATAAGGCCTTCAAAGTAGAAAAGTATGATCACAGTTATCCGCACTGCTGGCGTACGGATAAGCCGATATTATATTACCCATTAGACAGCTGGTTTGTAAGCTCAGCCAAGATGCGAGACAGAATGGCCGAGCTCAATAAAACGATAAACTGGAAGCCAGCACATACTGGTACAGGTCGTTTCCAAGTGTGGTTAGAAAACTTATTGGATTGGAATCTATCGAGATCACGATTCTGGGGTATTCCTTTACCTATCTGGAGAACGGAAGATAAGGAAGAGGAAATATGTATTTCTTCAATAGAGGAACTCAGTTCTGAAATCGCTAAGGCCAATGAAAAACTAGGCCTTTCTCAGAAAACACCTGATGATTTGCACAAGCCATACATAGATGATGTTACTCTAGTCAGCCCATCAGGGAAGCCTATGAAAAGAGAGGCGGATCTAATAGATGTCTGGTTTGATTCTGGCTCCATGCCTTATGCGCAGTGGCACTACCCATTCGAAAACAAAGAGATTTTTGAAAGAAACTTTCCTGCCGACTTCATCGCAGAGGGGGTAGACCAGACAAGAGGCTGGTTCTATACGCTACATGCAATAGCCACAATGGTATTCGATAAGATCTCCTTTAAGAATGTTGTTTCCAATGGACTGGTCTTAGATAAGAACGGACAGAAAATGTCTAAGAGACTCGGCAATGCTGTAGATCCATTCGAGACACTAGCTAAGCATGGAGCGGATGCTACTAGATGGTATATGATGGCCAATGCCAACCCATGGGATAATCTGAAGTTCGATATAGCGGGTATAGAGGAAGTGAAACGGAAATTCTTTAATACGTTGTTCTCTACCTACAAGTTCTTTTCCGTATATGCCAATATAGATGGTTTTACTTATGGCGAGGCGGAAGTCCCATTGGAAAATAGAACAGAAATAGACAGATGGGTTATCTCTTTGCTCAACTCTATGATAAAAGAGGTAGAGGAAGATTACAGTAACTATGAGCCAACTAGAGCGGCAAGAAAAATTCAAGAATTTACAGAGTCACATCTTAGCAACTGGTATGTAAGACTCAATAGGAGAAGATTTTGGAGAGGAGAATATACAGAAGATAAGATCGCAGCTTATCAGACCTTGTACACATGTATGGTTTCTATAGCTAAGGTTATGGCGCCTATTGCGCCTTTCTTTTCAGACTGGTTGTATAAAAACCTTAACGAAGCAACCGGCAAAGAATCAAATGAGTCTGTCCACCTGAGTCTCTATCCGGAAGTCAATCAAGATTTAAGAGATGCAGCCCTTGAACAGAGAATGGATTATGCGCAACGTATCTGTTCCCTAGTTCTGTCCTTAAGACAGGCTGAGAAGCTGAGAGTAAGACAACCTCTTAATAAGATCTTGATTCCTATTCTTGACTCAAGTTTTGAAAAGCAGGTGAGAGCAGTAGAAGACCTGGTCCTAGCAGAAGTCAATGTCAAAGAAATAGAGTATCTCCAGGATGCTTCAGGTGTTATCAAGAAGAAAATCAAACCAAACTTTAAGACACTGGGCAAGAAGCTAGGTAAAGACATGAAAGCCGTAGCTGCAATTATCACTTCTCTTGATGAGAACGAAATCGCCAAAATAGAGAAGTTAGGTTCTGAAGAATTGTACCAGTTGCCAGGTTCTACACATAGCTTAAAGCTAGAAGATTTTGACATCTCAGCAGAAGAGATACCAGGCTGGCAGATTGCTCAGGATGGTGATATCACTGTAGCGCTGGATGTAAACCTTACGGATACTTTACTAGCAGAAGGTATGGCCAGAGACCTTGTCAATAGAATTCAGAATATTAGGAAAGATACCGACTTTGAGGTGACAGATAGAATCCATGTGACAGTAGATGCACATGATGGAATTGCACCAGCAATAAGTCAGTATGGTGACTACATTAAGAGTGAAGTACTGGCGGACTCACTAGAAGTCGGAGAGACGACTGGCGGTGTAGAGGTAGAGCTTCCTGGCGATGTCCAGATTCATATCAAAGTCCAGAAAGCCTAGTTGTAGGGCCTGACAGTGTCGACCTTGTGGAGACATCTCAGTGCTCGGGAAATGATAATGACCAATTGTAAACCTTGCTGATGGTAGAGGTGACAAGGAGCTTCGATACTTCAACTATAAAGAGAAGATAACTTAGTAACCCTACTGTCATGTCGACTTTGTGGAGACATCTCAGTGCTCGGGAAATGATAATGACCAATTGTAAATCTTGCTGATGATCTTATATTACAAGCTTCTTTAATGTCTTTGCTACGTCGTTTGACGACAGTTTGGAGAGACTATTTGGGCCTTTTTCGTCCTATATTTGGAAAAACTGTCGCTGCAAGTTAATTATATACTAATAGCCAGCTTTGTGGACTAACCTTTGCTCTACGACCTACATTAAGGAAGTAGATTAATAAGAATACTAATAAGCTAATTATGTCAAACGTGTTAAAGAATCTATCACAAGTTGTTTTACTAGGAGCCTTTTTCTTGACTTCTTTTACTGCTTCGGCTAATAAAGTGCCTTTAGAAAAAGCAAAACAACTTGCAAAAACAGCCTTTGCCTTAAAGTCATCTTATAAAGAAAGATCAGCGCAATCACTAAAAATCACTGAGGTGCATACCCAGATGGTAGGTGATAAACCAGCTTATTACATATTCAATATGGAGCCTACAGGCTTTATTGTTGTTTCTGCGGAGGACAAATACAATGCGGTCCTTGCCTTTTCTGATGAGAGTCAGCTGCTTTTGAATGATGAAGAAAAAATGGTTCCTGTATTCGGAACATTGAATAATCACGAACAGCACATAGCCTACATACAAAGAACTGAATACGAAGCACCTGCTGCTGTACAACAGGAGTGGGATGTACTAAGAACTGCCTCAGTAAAAGATTTTGCTACCAAAAATCCTGAAGGCATGGTCGTTGCACCCCTGACAACTACTTTGTGGAACCAAGATCAGTATTATAATGCCTTTACTCCCACGGATGTCATAGACACCTTGGCTCCAGATGGTAGAACTTTCTGTGGCTGTGGTCCTATTGCAATGGCACAACTTATTAAGTTTCATGACTATCCTAGAGTAGGGAATGGTAATCTTACTTATGTTGATCCTATTTACGACAGACAGTCTGCTGATTTCTGTAGAGAGTACAATTGGCAGAATATGCCTGATTCTCTTACAGATTACAATGATGATGTAGCTGAGTTTATCTATCATGTAGGTGTTTCTACGCAGACAGAATTCAGTACGGTATATACAAATACCTATATCAGTAGAATGCGAGATGCTCTTGTAGAATACTGGAACTACCACTCTGATGCAAGATGGTTTTTTGACCTCAATAATGAATTTGCTATTGCTGCCGTTGCAGACTTAAATCAAGGAAGACCTTTATTGGTTTCAGGTTCTGCTTGGAATGGAAATATCTTCTTAGGGGCCCATACTTGGGTAGCAGATGGGTATGGGTATTTTCTAGATCCACAACCTGGACAACCAGATATCTTTTTCCATTTTAATTTCGGTTGGGGTGGAGACAACAATGGCTGGTTCCTGGATAACGGTGCTACTTGGGCACCGATACCTTTCAATAATGTTCCTGCCAATACATTCTACTGGGACAGATTTGTAATCCATAATATCTACCCAGCTGAAAATGGTTGTTCTGCGCCTTCGCTTATAGATGCGTCTAGAATTGAAGGAGAATTGGCCGTAGTAAGAGTAAATATTGCCAATGGCTATGATAGACCTGTTCAGTTCCGATTCAGAAGATTGGGGACGGCTGCTTGGATAGAAATGGATGAAACAGATGGATTCACTCAGATCTTAGAAGGCCTTGAAGAATTGACTGATTATGAGTATCAAGTACGTCAGCAATGTTGCGAAGGCAATTGGTCAGATTATTCTTCTTCTCAATACTTTACAACCATATTGAGTCCAGAGACCAACCCTTGTGACAATCCTCCTGAAGTCAACTTGACGACCAGCAGTATCACAGAAAATAATTCTTATATCTATACTTCTAGACCATTCGGAATTGTGGATAATCAATTCAGATACAGATTTGTCGGTTCACTATTCTGGTCATATACAGATATCAGTACCAGTTATTTTAGATACCTGAATGATCTTGAGGAAGGCACAGAATATGAATTCCAGGTGAGACATATCTGCGATGCCAATGAATGGTCAGAGTACAGTGCATCACAAACCTTTAAAACTAGAGGCGGTTTCTCTTGTATGGAAGCCTACAATTTCGAATTATTTACGAGTAGCATAACAGAAAACAATTCTTATGTGTACACAAGTCAGCCCTTAGGTCAGGTAGATAATATGTTCCGCCACAGAGCGGTAGGAACTGCAGACTGGATAGAGACGGATAGGAATTCTAACTATTACAGATATTTATCTGGCTTACAGGCGGGAACTGAATATGAGTTCCAAGTAAGACACCTATGCGAAAATTCTGTATGGGTAGGCTGGTCTGAGTCGCATCTGTTCACAACACTAGGAGGTGTCACTGTTTCAGACTGTGATGCTATTCTAAGCAGTCGATTATACACAAGCTCTATTACTTCCAGAAACGGGTACATCTATACACCACAGCCTTATGGCCAAGTAGGAAATCAGTTTAGATACAGAAAAATAGGAGATGGGATATGGACGAATAGTATCGTCTCTACGCAGTACTATAGATTCCTAAGTAACTTAGAAGCTAGCACTACTTACGAGTTTCAGGTTGCACACGAATGTGAGATAGGCGTCTGGTCTGCGTGGTCAGAGTCTGCAACCTTTACTACTTCGGCAGGCTTTGCTGGAAGATCGGTAGTAGGCCAGGTACTACCTCCGATAGAAGATCCTAACTTCCACCCAAGTATGTTAGAGACTATAGAAATAGCCGTATTCCCCAACCCAGCTGTAGAGAACATCACTTTGGAGTCTTCGCAGTCATTCTTGGAAGGTAGTTTGTTGAGAATTTACGATGTTTCAGGAAAAGTAGTTTACAAAACAACGTTACCAGAAGGAGAACGACAGCAGAAAATTTCTCTTGCTGACTTGGACAGTGGCTTATATGTTATCAGCTACGATAATGGATTTAATACTAAGATTGAGCGCCTAGTGAAGCAGTAAGTTTCTAAGGTCTTAGTATAAAATAGAGATTGAAAGTTAAAAAGTCTCTGCAGATTCTGCAGAGACTTTTTTTATTTGGAACAATGACTTATGCCAAGAGCTTCATAATCGATCTTAATCTTCTAAGAAGTAAGTTGTTTTATGCAGTACCTTGATTAGTCTAGGCATAAACTCATTAGCCATGAATGTTCCATATGAATCTCTTAAAGCAATTACCAATTAATTTGAAATTGAATAATGCTTTAAGTTAAGTACTTTGATAGGGCAGGCTAAACAAGTTCCACCAGTTTCATCCCAACATACACCGCCAGTAATGAAAGCAAAATGCTCGCTCCTACATAAGTTATAGCCAGTCCTACTTGTCCGTTTTCTATGAGCTGATAAGTCTCAGTGGAGAAAGTAGAAAAGGTACTATAGCCACCACAAAATCCTGTCATGAGCAATAGCTGAGTTCTAGATGATAGAGACTTCTGAGCCAGATATGCGATTAGAAAGCCAAGAATAATACAGCTCAGCATATTGGTCAGGAAAGTCGCTAAAGGAAAGCCATTTTCTGGAGTAGGAAACAACTTGGTCATGCCATATCTGGCCATAGCTCCTAGTCCACCTCCAAAAAATACATATAGAAAATTCATCTGCTAGCGTACACTTTGGTTTAGTAAGTATTCTTGAATTTGGCACTGGTCTTTCTGGTCATAAGTATTATATAAACCAGACCAGTAAGCAGGGTAGCGGTAATGAAGAGAACTATCAGCAATCGTAACGTGCCTATATTCTGAAATTTGTACGCTAAAGCAATGAAGAAAATATTAGCCATGATCAATACACCTGTGGCTTGCATATGAGACAAACCGGTATTGAGTAGTAGATGATGGATGTGATTTCTATCTGGGCTGAAGGGAGATTTACCCTTTATCATCCTCATAAAGAATACTCTGAAAGTATCGAAGATCGGCAGTAATAATATACCTACAGCTACTGCAGGAGGTGCGCCAAAGGCATGTGGATGATCTCTAGGAATAACTTGATGCTGCTCTATAAAATTGATAGCCAAAATAGAGGCTATCAGACCTAGCAGCAGAGAGCCTGTATCGCCCATAAAAATCTTAGCTGGCGTAATATTATAATAGAGAAAAGCCATAACAGAGCCTACTAGAGCAAAAGAAAGGGTGGCGAGCTCTATTCTGTCTACCATGTAGAACCAGGTGCCAAAAGTTACGGCCATGATTATTCCGATACTTGCTGACAACCCATTGATACCATCTATCAGATTAAATGCATTTATAACTAGAACTATAATTGCAAATGTGAGCAATACACTAAGAGGTAGTGGCAACTCTGTTATTCCAAAAACACCATAAAAGCTAGTGATTCTGATCTTAGAAAAGAAAATGAGTATTCCTGCTGCAAAGATCTGCCCTAGGAACTTCTTATTTGCAGAGACTGGATCTATATCATCCTTGGCTCCTATCAGAAAAACGATGACAAAGGCGCAGAGAATATATTGCAGATCCCCAAAATACTTAAATGGGGTCCATAAGATAATTGCAAAGATAGTCCCAGCAAAAATGCCGATGCCTCCCAGCGAAGGTGTACTGATCTGATGGGCTCTTCGTTCACCAGGTAAGTCTACCAACTGTTTTTTGTTGGCCACACTGATGATAGAAGGTATTGCAAAGAAGGTCATCAGAAAAGCAGTAATATAAGTCAGTACTATATCGTACATCTAGGATCTTCTTGGATTCTAATCTTGAGGACTACCAAATAATTGCTGTCCGAATTTTTCTATTTCGTCCGAAAATAGCTCCATCAGCTTGGGCAATTCATCTTTTACGATGGACTGTAGAGAAAGAACGTAGGTCAGACCTGATTCCTTGATGATTTCCACTACTTCATCCTTCAAAAACTGATTGAAGGGATCGTCTAGTTTTTCTAGTAGATTGGCACTAAACTGACCATCGTATCTATTGACATAAAAAGACAAGGACTTTCTCCAGAATCCTTGTTTTTCTTCCAGACTCATCTCATCCTTAAATTTTTTGTAGCAATTATTGACAATATCACGGTATCTGGTTTCATATTCCATTTTCTTCTCTTCATCCAGATCAGCTTTGTTTTCATCATATTCCTTGGTAAAGGCTTCAAAGCTTTCTAAAAAGCCTGATTTCGTTGCACAACTCTCTTTGTTGCAGGATTGTAGCAGAAATAAGGTAGAAACTGATAGAAAAAGTAGTGTTGTGATTTTCATTTCCCTAGATTTAGTAAGGTCAATAGTGCAATAAATAAGCTATTCTCTAATTTGTTACTAAATTTAGCTGTTTTTTATTTCCTCTAATTCCAAATCTGCCTATCCTCGAAATAATGAGCGATATTCTTTCAAAGATCGACAAAGCAAATCTTCCTCAGCATGTGGCTATCATAATGGATGGCAACGGTAGATGGGCAAAAAAAAATCTGAAACCCCGGATTTTTGGCCACAGAAATGGTGTAAAATCGGTACGAACCGTCACCGAAGCTGCCACTAATCTAGGAGTCAAATACCTGACCCTTTACGCCTTTTCCACAGAAAACTGGAGCAGACCAGTCAGTGAAGTCACTGCTCTGATGCATTTGCTGGTAGAAACAGTCAAAAAGGAGATCAAAGATCTGAACAAAAACGGTGTGCGGCTGACTGCCATCGGTGATCTCAAAAAGCTGCCTCCGAAAACTTACGATACCTTGATGAATGGTATAGAGGAGACCAAGGATAACAAGAATATTACCTTAAATCTGGCACTTAATTACAGTGCAAAATGGGAATTAGGAGAGGCCGTAAAGAAAATATCAGCTTTGGTGGCTCAGGGAGAGCTGTCCCAAGCAGATATCACGGATGAGCTTATTTCTCAGAACCTTACGACGCGGAATATGCCAGATCCGGAGCTCCTGATTCGTACCAGTGGTGAGCATAGGGTTAGTAATTTCTTGCTTTGGCAGATTGCTTATTCTGAGTTCTATTTTACCGAGGTATATTGGCCAGATTTCGGAGAAGAAGAATTCCATAAGGCCATCTTATCTTACCAGCAGAGGGAAAGACGTTTCGGCAAGATTTCAGAGCAGCTTAGTTAATTGTCTTCATAGGTCGTCTAGAATCTTGTGATACAAGTGTTTTGTCATTAATTTACGCTTTAAAGATTCGTTAAATCACCTACTTTGAATGCTAAGCCCTTTAGTTTAGCAATTTATAGTCGGGGGTTCTATAAAACAGTACTTTTGACCCTTTAATAATCACTTTACAATGAGGCTTTCCTACCTAGCAGTTTTTTGTGCAGTTTTATTCCTTGGATGGGCTGATAAGGCTATGGCTCAGTTGGACATGCCTACCTATGATTACTCCTCTAAGACAACCTACAATATAGGTGGACTAAAGATCACAGGTGCCGTAAATAGGGATAGGAATGCCATAAAATCCATAGCGGCTCTGAGAGAAGGTAAGGAAGTAAGTATTCCAGGAGACGACATTCCAAATGCTATCAAAGCCCTTCTAAGACTCAAATTATTTGAAGATGTCCAAATCATCCAGGAAAAAATAGAGGGAGATTTGATTTTCCTCGAAATCATCCTCAAAGAAAGATCTACCTTATCCAGATATAGTATCAAAGGAGAGAATAAGAACAAGCATTCTGATCTCACAGATATCATAGACAATATATTGATCAAAGGATCCATAGTCACAGCAGACCTCAAGAATCTGGCGAAGTTAAAACTGGAAGAAGACTATATGGAAAATGGTTTCCTGGACGCAGAAGTGACTATAACAGAACTGGAGGACGAGCTCAAGGAAAATGCTGTAAGGCTTGTTTTCAATATAAATAAAGGAGAGAGAGTGAAGATCAGCGACATAGTTATTCTAGGGAATACGAAGTACAGCGATACAAAGCTCAAGCGTAAGATGAAGGAGACCAAAGAAATAGGTACTGTCTTCAAGAAATCAAAATTCGTAGCAGACAACTATAAACTGGATAAAAACAGCCTGATAGATTTCTATAATGTCAATGGCTATAGGGATGCAATTATTGTCTCTGACTCAGTCGTCAGGAGAGCAGATGGTCATCTACAGATCTTTTTGACCTTAGATGAGGGAGAGCAATATTACTTCAGGAATATATCTTGGAAAGGAAACTCTAAGTATACCTCAGAGCAACTGGCTCAAGTTTTGGGTATAAAAAGTGGAGATGTCTATAATCCACAAACTTTAGAAAGTCAGTTGTCATTTTCTTTAGATGGTAGAGATGTCTCTTCTTTGTATCTGGATGATGGTTACCTTTTCTTCAATGTAGAGCCTACTGAAGTTGCTGTAACAGATAATGCTATAGATCTGGAGATGCAAATCTATGAAGGGCCACAAGCCATCATTAATAATGTTATCATTACTGGTAATGACAGAACGCATGAACATGTTATCCGTAGAGAGCTAAGGACAAAGCCTGGGAACAAGTTCAGCCGATCACATATAATAAGATCACAAAGATCCCTTTCGAATTTGGGTTATTTCAATCCAGAAAATCTTAACCCACAACCTGTTCCGAATCAAGCAAATGGTACAGTAGATATCATTTATCCTTTAGAGGAAAGACCTTCGGATCAGTTGGAACTGTCAGCGGGTTATGGTGGTCAAGCCAGTGGCCTTATTGGAACCTTAGGTTTTACTTTCAATAATTTCTCTCTTAAAAACATCAGAGATAAGTCTACTTGGAGTCCTCTACCGCAAGGTGATGGTCAGAAAGTTTCTATCAGAGCTCAGTCTAATAGTAGGGCTTTCAGATCATTTAATGCCTCCTTTACCGAGCCTTGGTTAGGTGGTAAGAGACCCACCTCATTTACTTTAGGGGCAGTACATACCTCTTTTGATCAGAGTATCCAAGGTGCAGGCACCTTAGGAATAACCAGAGTTTTTGCAGGTATAGGTACACAGTTAAAGTGGCCAGATGATTTTTTCTCTATAAATACAACTCTGACTACAGAATGGATTAATCTAGAGGATTATTTATTTGGACAATTTAGAGCTTTAAGTCCAAGAGGGGCTTTTACAAATGTTACAGATGGTCTTTTTAAGAATTTTAGTATTACCCAAGCTATTACCAGAAGTTCTGTAGCTGATCCTATCTACCCGCGTAGAGGATCCAGAGTTTCTTTATCCGTCCAGTTTACACCTCCATATTCATTACTAGGTAGAACCACTCCTAATACTATAACCGCAGCAGAAAGAGAAGTACTTATTTTGGAGGAACAACGAATGAGAGGTTCTGGAGTTCCACTGAGCGAGGCTGAGATAGAGAATCTAGTAGATGGTGAAATATTAGCCAGAAAGTTTAATTTTCTAGAGTACCATAAATGGCGATTCAATGCCGAGTGGTATTTCAATATAGTAGACAAGTTTGTCATCGCCACAAATTTCAAATTGGGCTTCCTGGGCAGATATGATTCTTCCCAGAGTATTTCTCCATTCGAAAGATTTGAGCTAGGTGGCGACGGACTGAACAATCAAGCAGCAGGTATCACAGGAAGAGATATTATTGCCTTGAGGGGGTATCAGCCTGAAGACCTACCCGAAAATAATAATGGTGGTGCTGCAGTCTATGATAAGTTTACAGTAGAGTTGAGGTATCCTATATCTACTAATCCTAGCTCGGCTATCTATCTGCATACCTTTGTACAAGGCGGTAACTCTTGGTCTAGTTTCAGAGAATTTAATCCTTTTGATCTGAATAGATCTGCAGGATTTGGAGCTAGAGTATTCCTACCTATGTTTGGACTCTTAGGCTTTGACTACGGATGGGGCTTTGACAAAGACCCTAATGCACCTGGCTTCGATGGCTTCGGCCAATTCAACATCATACTTGGTTTCGAACCTGAGTAAACGGTCCCGACGTAGTCGGGATTAAAGGTCCTAAATGGACCTTTAAAGTTTACGAACCGCGTCATCAGACGCGGCGTGGTATAACATTATTTGAGAAAAAGTAGTTGTCACTTAGTAAGTATGCAGAGGAGATTAAATGTGAACGACTGGTCCGCATAGCTGACAAGAGAGATTAAATGTCTCTCTTGAACGAGAAAACCCCGATATCAATCGGGGCTAAGGAAGGGCTCTATAGGACTTCAATCCCATTTACACTTAAGGTTTTCTATAAAAACTATCTTATTCACCTAGCGAGGACGGAGCTGTCTCGGCAAGCTTCGACATGACAATTGTTTCAATAAAAGCGAAAGAAGAATCGAGAAAACCCCGATA
>CAZKXO010000073.1:0-13112 GCA_964556525.1 uncultured Saprospiraceae bacterium | reverse complement strand
ACAGTCATTTATACAGGCATCGCCTGAAGAACAATGTGTCAGTATGTACTCGACATTAGATTTATTCTTGGAAAAGTAATAGAGGACGAGGGGTTTTTCATAGTCGTTGATATAATTCTTTACATCTTCCAGCTTATTCCATGTTAGGATGGGCAAGAGAGGTCCGAAGATTTCTTCTTGCATGATGGTATCCTCTTTGGTCACGCCAGCTATAAAGGTTGGTGCTATGTACTTATCCGACCTATCAGTTTGACCACCAAAAATAATTTTCGACTCCTCCATAAGATGGGCTACTCTGTCGAAGTGTCGTTCATTCACGATACGACCATAATCTTCTGATTTCTGAGGATCTTCTCCATAGAAATCTTTGACCTTTGCTTTGAGTTTTTCTATGAGCTTATCTTTTATGTCTTCGTGTACAAAAAGATAATCGGGTGCTATGCAGGTCTGACCACAGTTGATGTATTTCCCGAAAATTATTCGGCTCGCTGTCGTATCAAGGTTGGCTGTTTTATCGATGATGCAAGGACTCTTACCACCTAGCTCCAAGGTAACAGGCGTAAGATGTTCCGCAGCAGCCTTGTAGACTATCTTCCCTACTTTGGGACTGCCCGTAAAGAAAACATAGTCCCATCTTTCTGCTAACAAGGCTGTACTTTCTGGTATACCTCCTATAACACAAGCCACATGTCGCGGGTCAAAAATCTTTTCTATAATTTCCTTAGAGATAGCCGTCGTCTGAGGTACAAACTCTGAAGGCTTACAGACCACGGTGTTTCCAGCTGCTACAGCGCCTATTATAGGATTGAAGAGTAATTGGAAAGGGTAATTCCATGGAGATATGATCAGTGTCTTTCCATAGGGTTCTGGTTCTATTCTACTTTTTGCCGGCAGCACAAACATAGGAGTAGCAACCTTACGCGGTCTGGCCCAGGAAGGTGTTTTCTTTATCATTTTATTGAGCTCAGAAAGTACGATTCCTACTTCTGTGATATAGGCTTCAGTTTTGGACTTACCGAGATCAGCATGAAGGGCTTTGCATATTTCTTCTGTTCTGTTTTCTATTTCAGTGCGCAATGCTTTTAGCGTCTCTATTCTGAATTTGATATCCTTGGTTGTACCTGAAGAGAAAAAGGCTTTCTGTGCAAGACGGGTTTCATTGATGTGGCTAAGGTCCAAAGGTTGAGCAATCTTATTCATGGTATTACTTTTTTCTTACAAGACTTAAAATAGCAATTTTCTAAGCTAAGGGAAGAAATATGTGACAAATTGTCTAATTGTCTTATTCTACTCCAATTATTTCGATTCTGATGTCTATTTTTAAACATAACTAACTATGGGAGTGCTCAGAAGTTTTATAATTCTTGTGTTAACGTGGACTTGGGGTATAAGCCCATCGAGCTCTCAGATTACACGAATTTCGAACGCTATGTTTACATTGCCAATGGGCAGCTTAAGTACTATCGATCTAAGCTTCGATAAAACTGCCAGCTCCTCCCCTGTAGCAGAAACCATAGTAAGTTGTATAGACTCATCGAGTTACCAAGTAGTTCTTATAACTGGGGACCATGACATAGAAACCAGTCTCGATCTTACATTGGAAAAGACTGATCAAAGCAACTATTTGATAAGTGATATTCCTATTAATGATTCTATCATAATTACTATTACTGATCTAAACTTAGGCTGTAGTACAATTCTAAATATCGTGCCTCCAGATTGTTCTTGCAATCACAAACCACTTACTAACATCTATCATGAGGGCCAATTGATTACCAATCCATCGACGACTCCAAAGTTGACCTGCTATGAGAACTCATTAGAACTCTATACGGAAGCTGAAGCAAACATCATTTACAGCTGGCAACAAAGCAGCACTAACCAAAGAGAAACTGGTCAGAAATTTACTGTTTCTAAAGCAGGAGAAATATCATTCACCGCTCTAGATACTCTGACAGGTTGTTCTGAAGAAGTACAACTTTTGATAAGAGCTGACACCTTACATCCGGCAATAGTATTTGATGATATCGATACACTTAATTGCGATGTCAAAGTAGTAGTAATAGATGCAAGAAAATCTCAATTATTTTTTATAGGAACAGATTACGAACTGGTATGGTACGACAGCACTTTTACACAAATTATCGATGACCGAATCAATCTGGATGTTTACTTTCCAGGCCAATACTACTTTGAAGTAACCAACCTGATAAATGGCTGCTCAGATCTGGACAGCATCAGCATTTCTGCTAATTTCGAAAGACCTGATATAGCACTACCTACTCATCAGCATCTGAGTTGCACTGATGCGTTCATTTCGCTGACACCAGAATTATTAAGACCAGGAAATTATAGTTACACTTGGGTCTATGATGAAAATACTATTAGTACTGAATTAAACACCGCTGTATCCGAGGTAGGAGAATATAAGTTGAAAGTGACAGACTTGTCCTCTGGTTGTGCAACTCTGGACACTATGATGGTGCTGCCAAGCATAGAAATAGAATCAGCACTTATTACAACTGCCCATCCATCCTGTGCAGGAGAATCAACTGGCGTAATAACTGTACAAGAAGTAGTAGGTGGAACGCCAGAATACAAGTACCTATTAAATGATGAGCTTACCAGCATCAGCAACTTGGAAAACTTAACTTCCGGCAATTACAATTTCAAAATAAGAGATTCACTGGGTTGTACCTTTGATACCCTGATAACTTTATCAGAGCCGACTGCTATTTCTTTTGAAGCTAAAGAAAATAATATAGAAGTTGCTCTTGGTGCAGATGCACTGATTAAGCTAAATACCAATCTAGACTTTGAAAATATAGACACCATAATTTGGAATCCTGATATTGCCTGTACTAATTGCCTGGAGTCCACTTTGGAAAACATCACAGAAGATCAGAATTATCTAGTGACTATAATCGACACAAACGGTTGTCAGGAAATTATAGAACTAATCGTATCACTAGAAGACAGTCTTAGAGTATATATGCCTAACGTCATAAGCAGTCTAGTACAAGGAAACAATATCTTCTATCCCCAATCTAGAAATGAGAATTTAATGATAGAAGAATTGGTCATTTATGACAGGTGGGGGAACGTAGTTTTTAAAAATGAAGAGTTTCTTATGAATGACCCTATTTCTGGATGGGATGGAACATTGTCTGGAACAAAAGTTGAAACAGGCGTCTACATATATATGATGAGTATTCGTGATGGAAGTTCTATAGAAATCATGCAAGGAAATTTCACGCTGATCCGCTGAGTAAATTGGTGCGACTTGTTACTCAATAAAATTATGGTACAGCTCTTTCAGTTGCTCTTTATATATCTTATGCTCTCCATCAAAAGGAAGCATTTCTATATCCAAGTGATTTTTAGCTACAACAGTTTTCAACATTGCTAGCCTCTCATCAGTGAGAAACTGATCTTTGGTGCCATAGGTGTAGATTTTCTTTAGTAGGTCTAAGTCAGTCTCAGACTTGGTGAGATCTATATCTTCTGGCACCCAACAAGTGTAACCCATTAATACATCCGCATTAATTTGTTCTCTGTGCAACCATCTGAATAAAGTAGTGCCTCCCTGCGAAAAACCAAAGAGTATTTTCTTTGCCTGAGTTACTTTGGCACTTTCCTGCTTATATAAAGTAGAGAGGTACACAGAAAAATCCTGGATTTCTTTCAGCCTATCCCTCTTAGTCATCCAAGTAGCCACTACAGCTCCCCCAAAGCCCTCACTGTACAACTTATGCATTCCTTCAGGGGCCACTATATAATGTTCTTGAGGATCAAACTCGGCAAACTTGTAGACTATCTGCTCACAGACCATCTTAGATCCATGGAGACAAAACCAAAAGTACTTGGTCTTTGGCCCAGGATGACCATATGTCACAAACCTAGTTGTCTTTGGGGTAGTAATATAATTTGTACTGATTTCCATGCAGACAAGTTAGAAATTATTAGTTTAAGGCTATAAAACCTAACCAACTATGAACCCCTTTTTTTCAAAAGTTAGTTTAATCTTATTTATAGCTTGTCTGACTCTAATTCAATGTAGTACTAAAGACAATTCTAAAAGAAGCATTGCAGACCCTAGCATAGGCCAAAATCGTCCTATGGAACCCTGGGTATTCAGGTCAGTACTAGATAAGAAACCCAGGATGTTGACTCTAGCCATGAACAAAGACTTGTTTATCGCCTATGACACAAAGAGAGGTTCACTATATAAAGCATGGAAAGGAGATGTCGATCTGGATGGTGCGGTGTACACAACCTATCATGGCCCTCAGCCCACTTCTATAGGAGATGATTATTTTATCAATGAGTATCCTGACCCGTGGAAAGTCTACGCAGATGGAAAACTAGTAACTTCGGAACTTGCTTATGGTGGCCACAAATTTGAAGATGGTGAAGTCATTCTAATGTACTCCCTGAAAGTTGGGGACCAAGTTATCCAAATAGAAGAAGCTCCAAGATTTAGAAAAACTGGTGCGGGTTTTAATGTCTTTGAAAGACAGTTTACAACAAAACAGCTACCCAACAACTACGAACTTGTTTTCCAAACCAATTACAGTTCCCTCTTAGACAGCAATCAAAGTCTTAAAACCAATGGACAATGGTACCAGCAAGCAGCTGCCCCACAGAACAATTTAAAATTAAATGCCACGGGAACAACCTCACTGACCCTTATGCTCGGCAGCCCCACTCTTATCAATGACAAACCTCCTGTGGACATTAAACTCACAGCCGCACAAAAGTTAATCAATGCCAATGATTGCAGAAGTTGTCACAACGAAAAAGTAAAAACAGTAGGTCCTTCGTATAAGGCCATCGCAGAAAAATACCCCAACACCGCAGCCAACATTGCCATGCTATCTGGAAAAATCAAACATGGAAGTAAAGGTGTCTGGGGTGAAACTGTCATGACGGCTCATCCTGAAATCTCTGGCGAAGACCTAGAGACCATGGTTCAGTACATTATGGATCTGGATGCGAAAGAGGAAGCCGTCAAGGCCAATCTCCTCAGCAACAATCCTATCAGTGTTGCAGAACTCAGAACAGCAGACAAGTCTGTCACCAGATCAGACCTTAGTCCAGGCTTGGTAACGGACATCTATACCTTCGAAGGAGATAAAAACTATCTCACGGAATTAACTTTTGATAAAGTGGAAGCTACAGACATCCTAGATAGAGTGGATATGACTTCTTCTGATTTTGGAACTTACCAAGAAAAATTTGCTTTCATAATTACTGGATATCTTAGAGCCGACCAGAGCAAAAGAGTAATTCTAAGGATCGCCAGTGATGATGGCTCCAAACTGTACCTTGGTGACGAACTTATCATCGATAACGACGGCCTGCATGGGACACAAGCCAGAGATACAAAAGTCGCCCTTGAGACGGGTTTTCATCCATTCAAAATAGAATTCTTTGAAAATGGAGGTGGACAATCACTATTCTTCCAATGGCGTACAGAAGAGTCAGGAGAATTTGTTCCAGTCCCATCTACTGCCCTGTTCCATAAGACCAGATCAGATATAGAAAAAGGAAAAGTATTCGCTGCACAATCTTCACAACCTGGAGATGGTATTGCCTTAGCAGGTGTACATCCAAGCTACACAATAAGCCAAGCCCGTCCAGATGACTTCGAACCTAAAGTAGGTGGATTAGATTTCCTATCTGACGGAAGAGCTGTCATCAGTACCTGGGATGCACTTGGCGCCGTCTACCTTGTAGATGGTGTCTCCACCGGCAAGCCAGAAAAAATGAAAGCCAAAAGAATTGCCAGTGGACTTGCAGAGCCACTAGGTGTAAAAGTTGTAAATGATGTGATCTACATCATGCAAAAACAAGAAATGACCAAGTTGGTAGATTCTAATGGCGATGACTATATAGACGAGTATCAGGTATTATCCAATGACTGGGATGTCACAGCCAATTTCCACGAATTCGGATTTGGGCTAGATTACAAGGATGGACATTTCTATGCCACCTTGGCTACTGGCATACAACCAGGTGGGGCCAGTGCACTGAACCAACCCAAAGACAGAGGCTCTGTAATAAAAGTTGCTGAAGACAATGGTGCAACAGAAATTGTAGCCAACGGACTTAGAACACCTAACGGCGTAGGAGTAGGCGCAGACAATGAAATCTTTGTTGCAGACAATGAAGGAGACTGGCTGCCATCGAGTAAGATTGTACATGTTACGAAAGATGCCTGGTTTGGTTCTAGATCTGTAGACTTCGAAGGCACCGCAGGGCTAAAAGAAAAGAAACCAGTAGTATGGCTGCCTCAGAATGAAATAGGCAACTCCCCTACCTCACCCACTTATATCAATGATGGGCCATACAAAGGACAGATGCTCCATGGGGAAGTCACCCATGGAGGTGTAAAGAGAGTCTATATAGAAAAGGTAAATGGCGAGTACCAAGGCTGTGTTTTCAGATTTAGCCAAGGGATAGAAGCTGGTGTCAACAGATTGCGATGGGGACCTGACGGTGCCTTATATGTGGGCGGAGTCGGATCTACAGGCAACTGGGCTCAGGACAGAAAGCTGTGGTTCGGATTGCAAAGACTAGAGTACAACAGGAAGTCGACTTTCGAGATGCTCTCTGTAAGTGCTAGGAGCAATGGCATAGAAATAGAATTCACAGAAGCACTGGCAGATTCCATTGGTAATAATCCGGGTGATTATGAAATCAAGCAATGGTATTACCTACCTACAGAAAATTATGGCGGGCCGAAAATAGATGAACAAGCACTAGACATTTATTCCATCAGAGTCTCAGAAGATAGAAAAAAGGTCTTCCTTCAGCTGCCAGATATCAAGGAAAATCATTTGGTATATGTGCATCTAAACAAAGATTTTAAAAGCAAAAGAGACCAAAGTCTCTGGACTACAGAAGGCTGGTATACTATGAACAGTATACCGAAAGATCTGCCTGGCCCTACTCCCGAACAGGAGGCTGGCATAAATGTATTGACCGATCAAGAAAAAGCTGAAGGTTGGAAACTTCTCTTCGATGGTAAGACGACAAAAGGCTGGCGTAACTTCAATAAGCAGACCATAGGCAGCAGTTGGAAAGTTATCAATGGAGAATTGACCCTCCTAGTAACCAAGCGTCCTGATGGTGCCTGGCAAGCCGCAGATGGTGGCGATATCATCACACAAGATACTTACGAAAATTATGAGTTGAAACTAGAATGGAAGGTAGCTGATTGTGGGAACAGTGGACTCATTTATAATGTGCACGAAGGAGGAGACTTCGATTATGTATGGCAGACAGGACCAGAAATGCAAATCCTAGACAATGCCTGCCATCCTGATGCTTCTATAAAGACACATAGGGCCGGTGACCTCTATGATATGATTTCCTGCTCTGAAGAAACCGTGTCGGCTGCCAATAATTGGAATCAGGTCAGACTGGTTGTCAACAAAGGCAAAGTAGAACACTGGCTTAATGGCACCAAGGTGGTCAGCTTTGAGATGTTTACGCCTAAATGGACAGAAATGATTGCCAATAGTAAGTTCAGTTCTATGGAAGGCTTCGGCACCTACAGAAGAGGGCATATTTCGCTGCAGGACCATGGAGATAGAGTCGCATTCAGAAATATCAAGATCAGAGCACTATAATTGTCAGATTTAAGCTATTAAGCTGAGCTTTTACTTCAGTTCTTCTCCCGAATACCATTTATATTTACATCGGGATGCAAAGAAAATCGATTTATTTAGCCTGTATCAGCTTATGCTTCTTACTATTATCACTTGGTAAGGGCAAGCCTCCTCCTATGCCCATGGCGCCTTATCTGGATGGTATTTTCACAGAAACAGCACCTGGAGAAGTGGGTTCGTGGGAAGTTGTAGATGCTTATCCGGATCTGAGATTGCGATCGCCTCTCAGAATAATTCCTTTTTTAGGTGAAGACAATTACCTCGTTCTTAGCAAGTTGGGCATCGTCTATCAGGTCAATCTAGCAACTCAAGAGAGCAAGATCATTCTGGACATTAGGGATAGATCTTTTAAGTTGGGTGAGGCTGGTACCACTGGCATTGTCTTGCATCCAGAGTTCGGCAATCCAGCTGCACCAGACAAGCAACATGTATTTATCTTCTACAGACACAAACCGAGTCCGGATGTCTGGTCTGAACTTGGCTTTAATAGATTATCGAAATTTACTTGGGACCCTCAGACTGCAGCTTTTGATTTAGATAGCGAAGAAGTTCTGATACAGCAATATGACAGAGCTACTTGGCACAACGGTGGAGGTATGTTTTTCGGTCCAGATGGATTTCTTTATGTCTCTCTTGGTGATGAAGGTTTTGAAGAGCATCAGGAGACCTCTACCCAAAGACTAGACTTAAGTCTATTCAGTGGACTCATCAGAATAGATGTGGACAACGATCCTACTAGAAGCCATCCCATACGCAGACAACCCGCTGCACTTTTGGAATCTGAATGGAAATCCCCAGACTTTGAAGATAATTATAGTCAAGGCTATTCCATTCCAAATGACAACCCTTGGCTCAGTCCAGATGGAAGTCACCTAGAAGAATTCTATGCTATAGGTATCCGCAGTCCCTACTCTACCTTCTACGATGCTATGGAAGATGAAATCTGGTTGCTCGACGTGGGATCAGACAAAAGAGAAGAAGTCAACAAAGTGTATAAAGGAGATAATCTTCAGTGGCCGTACAAAGAAGGAGAACTCGATTCCGATATCCATGCCAAACCAACAAATGTCATTGGTCGAGAAAAAGGACCACTGTTCTATTATGATAGATCTACAGGCAATGCTGTCATCGGTGGAGGCATCTATAGAGACTCCAAGTTTCCATCACTATTTGGCAAATTCCTGATGGCAGATTTTACCCAAAATAAAATCATGGCCCTAAGTGCTACTGCTGGCCAATCACCAGAATTAGAAGTTCTAATACCTAAAATAACAAGTTTTGGAATAGACTTACCAGTGAAACCTGGCATTTCAGGGTTGTACATACTAGATAATGGCGACATACTTTTTTCTGTTATAGGAGAAGACCATACCCAGCTCGGAAAAATTCTAAAACTGAAACAAAATGTCATCCTACCTGATCCGCCAGAAAAATTATCGGAGCTCGGTGTATTCAAAGACATGCAGACACTGGAAACCGAGGATGGCATAATTCCCTATTCTGTAAATTCGCCTCTCTGGTCAGACAGAGCACTAAAATACAGATGGATGTCTATTCCTTCAGAAGCCGGCAGCGCAGAACAACAACAAATATTATTTAATGGAAATGACAGCTGGACCTTTCCAGAAGGCAGTGTATTTATCAAACACTTCGAATTGCCGCTTACTACTGATCCGTCAGGGTCTACAGCTAGACTAGAAACAAGATTCTTTATTGTTGGCTCAGGCGGCGTAGGATACGGACTCACCTACCAGTGGAATGAAGATGGTACCGATGCCACTTTGCTGACGGTAGGAGACCAGAAACAATTTGACATCACAGAAGGTGGACAGTTTGCTTTTACTCAAACTTGGGACTTCCCCTCCAGGGATCAGTGTCTGAGTTGCCACAATGATAATGCCGACTATGTGCTCGGTGTCAATACACATCAGCTTAATGGGACCCAGTTCTATCATGACCTAGGACTAGAAATGAATCAGCTAGAATATCTTTCTGATAGCGATATACTTAATGTCAACATCAGTGATGCATCTATCCTCCCTAAGTCTTACAATCTAGACGAGGAAGGAGTAGACCTAGAGCTAAGAATAAGGTCCTATCTGGATTCTAACTGTGCCAGTTGCCATAGACAGGGAGGTATTCCTGATGTAAGTATAGACCTAAGATTAAATATCCCTCTTAGATTTAATGGAACTATAAATGCGCAAACTCAAAGTCTGGCTTCTGACCCTGACCGTGTAATCATAAAACCAGGTGATCATAGTGTCTCAGAACTCTGGATCAGAGATGACAGCGAAAACGAAAACATGATGCCACCTCTCGCGAGAAATCTTAAGGACCAGCAATATGTGGCGCTGCTTGCAGAATGGATAGATGGACTACCTGAAGACGTAGGCTTGGTAGATGAGTTTGTCGTATTCCCAAATCCAAGTAATGGTAACTTTATAATTAGAACCAGTGATGAATGGCAGGCTGCTTCTGATGTCATCATCTATTCGGTTACTGGAGAACGCGTACTGGAAGAGTCGTACGAGGAAAGAACAATAAGTCTTCAGTTATCAGATCTTGCTGCTGGGACCTACATACTCCATATACAATCAGGCACCCAAGAAGTAATAGAAAAAATCGTCATCCAATAATTCCTTTCAGAAAATAAAGTTTGGGTCTTGGCTACTTTTGATCTTATGTCTCATCAGTGCGGCCATAGTTTGTGCTTTTTGCTTTGCAGTTTCGGCCACAGGTCCTGCAAACAAGGTATCTACAGTCTGTTCCCACCAACTTAACCAGGTAGAAAAATGCTGTTCCGTCAGGGCGGTCATGCGATTCAGTTCTATGTGCTTAATCATTACGTTACCCCTATAACTTTGCTTGTCCAACAGTACAGATTGCCAGAAGTCATACATTATGGGCAGGTGCTTTTCCAGACTCAGTTGCATATGCTTTTTAAAGATATAACTGATACTGTCATCTTCTAAGAGACGACCATAGAAAGCATCTACCAGGCTCACCACATCTTCGTCATATTCTATATCCGTCTTCATCTATAGTACATCTATTATCCTGCCCCTATTGAGTAAATTTTTGGGATCAAGGCTTTTCTTAAGCAACCTCATAAGACTTATTTCTTCTTCTGTTCTACACAAAGGTAAATAAGCTTTCTTGTGTACACCTATGCCATGCTCAGCTGAAACCGAACCACCTATGGTTTTCAAAGGTCCATAAACTATATCATTTATCTGACTTGTTAGCTTAGTATCAGCATGAGACTTATCTACAATCAGGTGGA
Organism: uncultured Saprospiraceae bacterium; assembly: GCA_964556525.1. Lineage (GTDB taxonomy): Bacteria > Bacteroidota > Bacteroidia > Chitinophagales > Saprospiraceae > RFSX01. The sequence continues at coordinate 2,150 of CAZKXO010000073.1, read as the reverse complement.
TATTGCCATCAGCCACATGTCCAAAAACCACAAAACGTTTCACACCTTCCAATGCTTTTAACTCTGCCTGAATATTTTCTAAGGTCTCCCCTATTAATGGTAAAGGTAAGCTTATGTCAAAATGTTGATCTATATCAAACTGAGAAGTTACCGCATGTACATCTTCCCTGATTTTCCAGAACCAATCAAGGTCTGATTGTGTATCTGCCATCACCGCATCCAACACCAGTTCCTGTTCCAATGCCTGATGCATCAGGATCTCCAACGAGGCTTTCTCTGATTCTAAATTATTTCCGAGACCTTCTATGAGTACATAGTAAGGCGCATCTTGACTCAGTGGTGGTTTCATCATAGCAGGAGGCGTTGTTGCCATAGAATAAAAAGAATTCCACATCAATTCAAAACCACTCAGACGGCCACCCATACCTGCATCCATGTGCTTGAGCAGTTTTAAGACCTGCTCATAGGAACTAACTGCAGCCATAGCACTAGTACGGCTCGTAGGCAATTCCTGCAACTTCAGCACAGCTCTGGTTACAACTCCCAGTGTTCCCTCTGATCCCACAAATAATTGTTTAAGATCGTAACCGGAATTATCCTTGATAATTTTTTTCATACTATTGACTATGGTGCCATCCATCAGTACAGCTTCCAAGCCCAGAATGAGATTTCGCGTCATGCCATAACGCAGTACACGTAGCCCACCTGCATTAGTAGAAATAATACCACCTATCTGAGCAGAACCCTTGGCTCCGAAATTAAGTGGAAAGAACAGTTGATTTTCCTTGGTAATATTTTGTATCTCTTCCAGTATAACTCCAGCCTGTACAGTCACAGTTCTACTCTGAGCATCGAGCTCTTCTATCTTATTCATCTTTTCGAGAGAGATTACCAGTTCTTCTTTCAGAGTCTCAGTACCACCGACTAGATTTGTCAGGCCACCATGGATAGAAACCGACTGGTCAGCACGATGGCAAAGTGACAATATTTTAGAGAGCTCTTCAGTGGTCTTTGGCAGGGCTACACCTACTGCTTGCAAAGGCTCATCCATTTTCCATATGTGGCAGTATCTATCTTGTAAGTCTGCACCACAGAGAAGGCCATCTGCGGGAAGCAGAGTCTTCAGTTCGGCTAGCAATTCAGCTGTATTCATATAGGCAATATAAGAACAGACAAGATAAGCACTTCTACAAAACTTGTGTACCTTCGTCCGCTCACCCACAATAGCCTCCCTATCAAAAAGGCCATAGTATACATGCTCCTATCTGCACTGAGTTTTTCAGTAATGAATATGATCATCCGCTATGTCAACCACTTGCCTCTCTTCGAACTGGTCTTTTTCAGATCTATCGGTACAGCCACTCTTACCTTACTCATGATCAAAAAAGCAAAAATTCCGATTTTTGGTACAGACAAAAAAAGACTGATACAAAGAGCATTGTTTGGTGTAAGTTCTATGGCTTTGTTTTATAAGGCTATCCAACTGATGCCTGTGGGTACAGCCGTTTCTCTAAGATACCTATCCCCAATATTTGCCAGTGCTTTTGCCATCTATCTCCTGAAAGAAAAGGTAAAGCCCATACAATGGCTGCTCTTTTTGATAGCCTTCTGTGGCGTGAGTCTGATCAAAGGTTTCGATGCTAGGATAACCTTGCTTGGATTTGCCTCTATCATGGCAGCTGCAGTCCTCAGTGCACTGGTGTACACGACTATCAGAAGGATAGGCAACTCAGAACATCCACTTGTGATCATTAACTATTTTATGGTGACGGCCACAGTGGTAGGTGCAATAGGCTGCCTCTTTAATTGGATTACACCACAAGGAATAGAGTGGGCTCTATTGATAAGTCTTGGTATACTTGGCTATGCTGCCCAACTCTGGATGACCAAGTCACTACAAGCTGCAGAGACCAATCTTATAACACCAGTAAAATATTCTGAAGCCGTCTTCACCTTGATAGCTGGCTGGCTCATTTTCGGAGAGGGTCAGAACATGTATGCGCTGGCAGGAATAGTTATGGTCATCGGTGCTCTTGTCGCTAACGTTATAGTGAAGCAAAAGCAAGCAAAACAAGTTTCTTAGATCCCATACCATAACGAGAACGGAGAACTCTCCACTGCGGTCGAGTGGACAAAAGGCTGAGAAATTT
>CAZKXO010000072.1:0-13162 GCA_964556525.1 uncultured Saprospiraceae bacterium | reverse complement strand
CCTTTCTGGACTAATAAAGCAAATACCCAATACTTCATCCGATAATGTAGAATTCAAGGCTACAGTTCGAAGCATAAAGGACATGGCTAAAAAGATTATAGATCTTTCTCCACAAATTCCAAAGGAGGCCAATCTGATGTTACACAACATTAAGAGTGACAGCTTCTTACTTAACTTTATTGCCTCAAATCTGAATCTTAATACTTCTGAGAAACAAAGGATACTGGAGATAGAGAGCATCACTGATAAAGCTACCCAAATACATAAACTGGTAGACCAGGAACTCCAGATGTTGGAAGTGAAAGGACAGATAGAATCCAAAGTAAGAGGAGATATAGAACGACAACAAAGAGATTACTTTCTAAATCAGCAACTCAAAACCATCCAAGATGAGCTGGGTGATAATCCAGCCAAAGAGGCAATAGCAGAATTAGAATTACGTGCAAAAGACATGAAATGGCCAGAGTATGCTGCAAAGCATTTTGACAAACAGATTGCGAAAGTTAAGAGAATAAATCCACAAGTCGCTGAGTACAGTGTCACCTTAAATTATCTGGAACTGATGCTGGACTTACCGTGGGAAAAGTATACAGAGGACAACTTTGATCTCAAGAAAGTCTCGACTATCTTAGACGATGATCATTATGGCCTAGAGGATGTGAAGGATAGAATAATGGAACATCTTGCTGTTCTGAAGCTTAAAGGAGATATGAAAGCCCCTATCCTACTCTTAGTAGGTCCTCCAGGTGTGGGAAAGACCAGTCTCGGTAAATCCATCGCTAGAGCCCTGGAGAGAAAATTTATCAGGATGTCTCTAGGTGGATTGCATGATGAGAGTGAAGTAAGAGGGCATAGAAAAACTTACATCGGTGCCATGCCTGGCAGAATACTTCAGTCATTAAAAAAGTCAGGTTCTTCCAATCCAGTATTTATTCTAGATGAGATAGACAAAATAGGTAAAGATTTTAGAGGTGATCCCTCTTCTGCACTCCTGGAGGTATTAGACCCAGAACAGAACTCTACTTTCTATGACAACTATCTAGAACTGGATTATGATCTGTCTAAGGTATTGTTTATTGCAACAGCCAATTCCTTGAACACCATTCAATCAGCTCTACTTGACAGAATGGAAGTCATCAATGTAAGTGGTTATTCGTTACAAGAAAAAATAGAAATTGCCAAGACACATCTGTTGCCAAAACAACTCAAGGCTCATGGACTAAAATCAGCAGATGTCAAATTACCAAAAGCAACTCTAGCAAAACTTATAAAGGAATACACCAGAGAATCAGGCGTAAGATCTCTGGATAGGGTTATCGCTTCAGTCATGAGATATGTGGCTAAACACAAAGCAATGGAGGAGCCCTATGATAAAACAATCAAAGACTCTGCACTATCAGATGTGCTGGGACCATCTAAATATGCTTCTGACATCAATGCGAAAATCAAAACCCCAGGAGTGGCTATAGGATTAGCCTGGACACAAGTAGGTGGAGATATCCTCTACATAGAAACCAGTCTAAGCAAAGGCAAAGGCAAATTGACTCTTACAGGAAATCTAGGTGATGTAATGAAAGAATCTGCAACAACCGCCTTGAGTTATATCAAGGCACATGCAGAGGAAATAGGCATAGAGTCCGGACGCTTCGAGGAGCACGACATTCATGTGCATGTGCCGCAAGGTGCTATACCCAAAGATGGGCCTAGTGCAGGGATCACAATGATGACGGCAATTGCATCTGCTTTCAAGAAGAAGAAGATGAAATCTGGGATTGCTATGTCTGGTGAAATAACCTTGAGAGGAAAGGTACTTCCAGTAGGAGGCATCAAAGAAAAAGTGCTAGCAGCGAAAAGATCTGGACTGAAAACTGTTATACTATGCAAGGAAAATGAAAAAGATATATCTAAGATCAAAAAGGAATATATCGCAGACATGAAATTCCACTTTGTGGAGAATATGCAAGAAGTGCTGTCCTTAGTTTTCTAAGCTCTAGTGTCCTTTGGCATTTTGGGGTTAAATTGCAGTTAAAAAGTCTGCCAAAGTCATCATATAAAACTACTTTGAGGTTAGAAAGATTATGAAATTAATTTCTGCAATATTACTCCTCCTCTTTGTCGGTCATCTGTCTTATGCACAAACTGATAGGAATCAGAATAAACCTAAGGTTATCCAGTTTAGTGGCATAGTGGTCACGGAAGATGCTTATGGCGAAATGACACCATTACCTTATACTACAATTGGTGTAAAAGGAACAAGCAGAGGAACCGTTGCGGAGATAGACGGTTTCTTCTCTATTGCAGCTCTTAAGGGTGATACTTTGATCTTCTCAAGATTGGGCTATCAGACAGTAGAACATACTGTACCTGACACTTTAGATTCAGATTTCTATTCTTGGTACCAAATTATGAGTGAAGGAGATGTATTACTTCCAGAAGCTGTCATCTATCCTTGGCCAAGTAGAGAGCACTATAAAATAGAATTTCTTGCACTTGATGTTACCAATGAACTCAAACAAAGAGCAAGGGATAATCTTGCAGCAGAAGTATTAGAACGCATGCGTCATGGAGTGGCTGCAGATGGAGAAAACGCTTTCGAATTGGAAGCCGCCAAACGACAGTATGAATATCAATACACAGGTCAATTTAAGCCTCAGAAAATTTTCGATGTAGTAGCTTGGAGTAAGTTTATAAAAGCTTGGAAGCGGGGTGATTATAAGCGGAGCAAGAAGAAAAAGGACAGATAAAGCTATTGGCTTGATCTCGCAATAGTATGATTTGAATTAAGGAAAAAGTTGTAGATTAATTACAAACTTTAAAGAATGCCTACCAAAACTAAGTGCCTTGAATGCAAAACCATCATTCAAGGACGTGCAGACAAAAAGTACTGCTCTGATTATTGCAGGACCGCTTTCCACAACAGAAATAATTCTGACTCGACAAACTACATGAGAAATGTGAACAATATTCTTCGTAAAAATCGAAGAATATTGGCTGCACTAAATCCCAATGGAAAGGCAAAAACTACTAGAACTAAATTACTTGATAAGGGCTTTAAGTTCAGCTACTATACAAATGAATACGTGACGAAAGCTGGTAAAGTCTACAAATTCTGCTATGAGCAAGGCTATCTAACTTTGGAGAATGATAAGTTTGCCTTAGTTCTAAGAAAAGAATATGTAGAATAGATATGAGGAAAGCCATTTTTTCTATCCTTTTAGGACTGATCGTATTGATTTCTTGTAAGAATTCAGAAGAAACCACTTTAGAATCAGAGCAAGCAGATGTTTTCAATACCAATGGTCTACAGTGGGATTCTATGGAAAACATTGCCAAACTAGATACCTCAGGCAGCAAAAAGTACTTGATAGATATCTATACTGAGTGGTGCAGTTGGTGTAAAGTGATGGATAAAAAGACTTTTTCTGATGTAAAAGTCCAACAAACGCTAAAAGACAATTTTCACCTGATAAAATTCAACGCAGAGACCAAAGACACGGTAGAGTTTATGGGAGAAAACTTTGGATGGTTAAATATGGGGAGAAAAGGAGCTAACAAGCTGGCTGTCAAGTTTTTAGAAGGTAAACTATCTTATCCGACTCTAGTATATTTAAATGAAGACATGGAAACTATAAGAGTTTCTCAAGGATATAAAAATAGTGATGAGTTACTACAGGAATTAGAAGTCATCACTAAATCTTAAATAAATATTATCTTGCTTAATAAATTGCATCAAAAATCGCATAAAATGATTAGAATTAGCCTTGTTCTCGTTTTTTTAGCCTCTCTTACTACGCTTTCAGCACAAGAAGCTTACAGTGTTTTCGTAGATAAAGTAACTGTAAATTGGTTTCAAGATGCTGTTGTAGAGTACAACAACAATGTCAAGCAGCTAGAAAGTACTGATAAAACCACAAGAATTAAAAGTATCAGTAAACTTGAGAAGATTATAAATCAATTAAGTAAGAACTCTCCTGCCATGTTGTTTACGATGAATAACTTTCTAGACGAAGAAAAGAATAAAGCATTAAGTAATACTCAAATGGTGGATGGCGTAAAAGTCAATGCCTTAGATCAGCGAAATGCTAGAATCAGAGTAAATGATAATCTGACAGAGATAGTCCTTACTATGGATCAATTTGCAAGCTTTAAAGCTAACTTAGAAAAGATCAAAGCTGTAAATAACGATCTTTCCAGCCAAGATTTTGTTGCTGCAGAAAGAAAATTAGCCAGCACAGATAAACTTATGATTATATCGGAAGCTGCAAACGCAAATAGAGACTTATTAATCAACAATAGTGTAGTGAAGTAGCAAATGGCATTCGAACAAGAAGGTATTTTACATAAAGTATTCGAGACACAAAGTAAGACTGACAGTTTTCAAGCAAGGGAATTTGTAATTAAATTGGATGGCAATTATCCCCAGTTTATAAAGTTTCAACTTACTCAAGATAAGTGTGATCTCATCAATAATTATAAAGAAGGAGAAAAAATAAAAGTCTCTTTCGATCTAAGAGGTAGAGAATGGAATGAGAAATTCTTTACTAATCTAAATGCTTGGAAAATAGTTGCTGCTGAACAAGAGTCAGTTGCCCCTACAGGGCCTACACAAAACTTTGAACCTATTGCAGATACCGCTGGTAGTGCAGATTCTACACAACAGATGAAGGCGGAGGACTTCGATGATCTTCCGTTTTAAGTTTTTCCAATTAGTTTTTTGAGGCCTTTACTTTTGAGGTTTCCTATGCGCTTAAACTGCAGTTTTGCTCTCGAGAATTGATTTCTTCGATAGCTTCTAGTATCTGGTCTCCATGGCTTTTAGTTACCACCTTTGATATTATTTTAGATATGATTCCTTCTGCGTTTACAATGACAGTAGTTCTGTAGACACCATGAATTTCTCTACCCATAAACTGTTTTGGACCCCATAGGCCAAAGTCATCTATCATCTTCTTTTCTGTATCCGCAAGTAAAGAATATTGCAACTCGTACTTATCTATGAATTTTTGGTGTTTCTTAGCTTTATCAGGACTGACTCCTAATACTTCATAACCTTTCTTCTGAAGAGATCTATAGATGTCTCTTACACTGCATGCCTCTTTGGTACAACCTGGAGAGTCATCCTTAGGATAGAAGAATAAGATATACTTCTTTCCAAGCATAGAATCTGAGGTAATCGTTTCTTCTTTCTCATTAACTAAACTAAAGGCTGGGACTTTCTGATTCTCTTTTATCAACATAGCTGGATTTTAGAAAATAACGCAGCAAATCTCATTTTGTTTAGCCTTTTGACTAAAAATATTAAACAAAATTATAGTTGTTTGAGGTAGCTAGCCTTATTTCCGCAATGGTCCCATACTTCAAGTAAAAATGTCCCCTTTTTACTGACTAATCTGTCAAAGTCTTCAAAACTGAGTAAATCGTTTTTCTTATCATAATTCATTCTAAGCCACTGACCATTGAGGCTGGCCACATAGCTGATTTCATCAGTCTGACCATCATCTATTAAGTCGTCTTTCACTCTAAATTTCCAAGGCTTGTTGGACTGTGGGTCTAAGGAAATCAATTTTATAGATGGAGCTTTCTTATCCCGATACAAAGCAAAAGTACCTAGTTGGTCTACTTTTGTAACAAATTGTCCATTGATAGTATCTCCTCCAAAATGCACATGCCTCCCTCTACTATCCTGTGAGACCATAGTCCACTTCTTAGAATCACCTTTAGGGATAGGGCAACGTATAGTATAATAACCATTGACAGAAGTCTTACTATCCCCTATTGTAATAGCGTCACATTCCTTACCGAGGATGTTTTTTTTGACTGCCTTGATTTTCACATCATATGGGGAATAGAAAGCATTTTCGTGGAATGATACTTCAAATGGGCCGTCTCTCAGATCTATAAGACTATCACACCTTAACGAACTTTCTCTGTTAGGAGACTTCTTGTTACCTACTATATTGAATAGCACCTTAGAACGATTTCGATGTAAGTCTGTCACGATAATCTCTACCCTTTTAGCAATGCCATCGGATAAGTCAAGTATGCCGTTTCCTGTAGAGTTATAGTAACTGAATGAGTTACAGCTTTGCTTATACAGAAGATAGACTTTCTGTCCATGTGTCCACTGTCTTTCATAATCCCAAAATCCATTAATATATCTGGTCTCATCGAAGCTGAATTTGTCTGCTTTCCAAGAAAATATGACTCTGTTATCCACTTTGACCTGATAGCCATATACACCGTTCTTATTCCAAGAACCATCCATGCGATCATACATCTGTAGCCCCAATCCTACCCGTTGTGCATCCATCACAATAGTGTTTTCATGAGTAGTGTATTCTGGAGATTTGGTCTTGAAATATCGTACTGACTTAGCTGTTATCTCTCCTATAGAACTGATACTGTGTAGATGTAGACTTTCTAGTACTGGAGCAATTTTATCCGTTGGTCCTATTCCTAAGCTTTCAGGATTGACTGGCAGTTCATCAGCAGTTTCTCTAAGCTCGAAATGGAGATGTGGCCCAAATGATCTACCAGTGTTTCCCATTTTTCCTATCGAGGTATTCTGAGTTACCACAAAGATGCTATCAGGCAAATAAATATCTACCTCAAAGGCTTTGGTCGTGTACTGAATTTCCTGAACAAAATCTTGTACGTCAGGCGTAAATTCATGCAAATGGGCATAGACAGAAGTGTACCCGTTAGGGTGATCTATATAGATGACATTTCCATAGCCTCCTGTTTGTACTTTGATTCTACTTATGTAACCATCGTGAACGGACTTTACATTATCCCCAGCAACACCTTTAGATGATTTGATATCTATGCCGGCATGAAAGTGATTGGTTCGGAGTTCCATGAAGTTACCTGTCAGGCGTATCTGATGGTCTACAGGAGAGACAAAGCCTAATGTATCGGATGCTTTAATTGACAAAGCAAAGCAACTTATTCCTAGCAGGAAGAAAAATATAATCCTAGTCCAACGCATCCTCACAACTTTGTCTAAACTTTAATAAGGCTGTAATGGGGTCAATTTTATTTTGAATCAATTCTCGCTGTAGACTCTCACGCGTAGAAAAAACGGACTTCTTCCTATTCACAAGTTGAAGTATGGATTTATCGGCCTCAGTTTGAAAATATCTCCTTTGCTGGTCTTTCCTCAATAGAGCGATCTTGTCATCCTCAGCTAAGAAATTATAATAGCTCTCTAACTGAGATTGTAATTGCTCATTATACCCTCCTGACAATCCTGAATACAAACCGACTGATGATTTCCAGCCATAGTTATTCCTTTGCATCAATCTTGCAGCACTGGTATACTCTTTAAGACTTCTATTTGCTAAGGCTACATTTTCTCCATCTACTTTATTTATAAGAAGGAGATCTGCCATTTCCATGATACCTCTTTTTATGCCTTGGAGTTCGTCTCCGCCACCAGGTTGCAATAACAAGATAAAGCAGTCTACCAAATGTCTGGCTTCATACTCTGACTGACCTACACCTACTGTTTCTAAAAAGATAAAGTCAAAGCCTGCTCTTTCGCAAAGTAACTGCGCTACCATAGATGATGGTGCTACTCCACCTAAGGCCAAAGCTGAAGCCATTGGTTTTACGTAAGCCGAAGCCTTACCTACAAGGTTGTCCATCCGTGTCTTATCCCCTAATATGCTGCCCTTGCTTACCATACTTGTAGGATCTACTGGAAGTATAGCTACCTTCTTGTTTTGATCAATAAGATATTTTCCAAAACAATTGAGGAAGGTACTTTTCCCTACACCTGGTGAACCAGATATGGCTATACGTCTAGTAGGCTTATCCACCTTTGTTTTAGAAAGAAATTCTTGTACAAAAGTTATGTCTTCTAGCCGTGAGCTTTCTGCTTTGGAGATGAGAAAACTTAGAATCTGTCTGTCTGTCTTGATACCCGACAAGCATTCATCCAAGCCATATTGTCGGTAGGACTTCTTTTGATAGTTCGGGTTTATATTCTTTGGACTTTCGGCCACAGTTCTACAAGGTATATTACTTACTTATAGTTCCGATACCGCAACCATCTTATCCTCGACTTCGTGTACCATAGCGACATACTGAGGATCTCTTTTTGTCTGACGACTTCTTGTAAGCGGCAAATCCACTTTGATGTGCTCTACAATCTTGGATGGTTGAGATTTTAAGATATAGATATCGTCTGCAAGATAGACAGCTTCTGAAATGTCATGTGTAACGAAGACAATAGTCGATTGGAATTTGTGCCAGATGGACGTTAGCAAGTCCTGCATTTGTAGTCTTGTCTTTATATCGAGGGCACCAAAGGGTTCGTCCATGAGCAAAATCTTAGGATTGGCCAAAAGACTTCTGGCTATAGCAACTCTTTGCAATTGTCCTCCTGAAAGACTCGGATATTGTGCATATTTTTTCTCGTGGCCTTCCAAGCCCACCATCTTTATCAGTTCCATGGCGCGGTCGTGTCTTTCAGACTTACTTACTCCTTGAAATTCAAGTCCTAAGGCAACATTCTCTAAGACAGACTTCCAAGGCAAAGAAGAATATTGTTGGAAGACCATACTTACTCGTTCAGCTTCTTCGGTCGGTTTGCCATTAACTAATACAGTTCCTTTTGTGGGTTTCTGTAGGCCTGCAATGTATCTCAGCAAAGTGGACTTACCGCTTCCTGACATACCCAGTACTACAACGAACTGACCCTGTTCTGGCTTATCTTCTATGAGGAAATCACAATCCTGCATGATCCAGTTTTTACCACCGTCATAACTCTGGCTGATGCCTCGCAATTCTATTATGTTAGCTTGATCTGGTCTATCTTGGAACATCGGCATTAGTTATGGTTGCTGGATTAGTGGAAACAGCTCTATTGACTATCCACTTTCTTATTTTATAGGCAATAATAGAAATCATAACAGTATGAAATGCCCAACAGCTTTTTCCGAATAAATAATCCAAAACGCGTATATCACTAATCAGTCCAGTGAATTCATTTATAGCAAGAATGGCATAGATACCTAATGCTGACCACACTAGAGCTGAAAAAGCAAAATCGAAAATCGTATCAACTGTAGATACTTCCTCTATCTGACCATGTTTATGTGCATCCTTTACCTGGTACTTATGCGGAAATAATTCTCTGTCCAATCGTACAAAAATCTTGTCCTGTATGATACCTATGATTATAAAGAGTATCAGAATTCCAAATAGCTTATCTGTCTGGGATTGTCTTCTAACTATATATGTCAATGCCCCAAGACCTCCTTCTTCAGCATTGATTGTTTCAGCAACAACTATGTATGTCCATGAGATAGCTGTCAGTATTCTTATATCATCTATGAGCTTGGACATAACGGAAGGAATATACACTGACTTGATAGTCTGCCAACTGTTTGCTCCTATGGTATGCACGGTTTTCAAATAGACGTCCTTTACCTGATCTATTCTTTGTATGACTATAGGTAAAAGGAAGATGAAAATTCCAAAAGCCAAAAAATTGACTTTCATAGGAATGCTCGTTCCATACCAATTAAGAAAAATCACCATACAAGCTGCAAGGGGGATAAATCTTGTAGCGTCTATAGTCCGATGAAACATGCCCCTAAACATTGGAACCAAGCCAATGGCAAAGCCTATAGGAAGCGTCCACAAAAGGGCTTTGATGTACCCTCCTAGATTTAATCCAATAGATCGAAAGGTATTCCGTATAAGGTCGTTGTCTCTGAACATTTCTCCATACGATAGGAATACTGACTTTGGAGATGGCAAGGATAATTTAGACACTATCGGATTCTCACCATAAGAAAGGAAATACCAAACCAACAAAATAATACTCAAGCCTATCAGCTCTAGTATAACTCTGTTACCTTTTGGTATTTCTCCTCTTAATTTAAATAACCACTTCAACAATTTCTTTTCTTCGACTATCCTGGAATCAACTGAAAATCTGTTCTTCTATTTTGTGCTTTACAACTTTCTGTTGCATTGGTTTCGCAGCCCGGCACAGGTTTGTTAGGTCCATTACCGACAACTACAAATCTATTTGCAGGCATCCTGTAAGTTGCTTGTAGATACTTAGCCACAGACTGTGCTCTTGCTTCAGAGAGTTTCTGATTATTAGACGCAGAACCTACGTTGTCTGTATTTCCTTCTATTCTGACTTTCATGTTACCAAAAGACTTAGCCGTTTCGGCAAACTGAATATCTATGATAGTCTTAGCATTTTCTGTAAGCTCATACTGTCCTGTATTGAAACTGATACTGACCGGTTTAGAAGCCAGAGCTGGAGTCGTTCTGTCTTTCTGAGTAGTAGGTTTAAATTCTTTAACGCCTTCTGCGGCATACGAATTCCCTTTTAGTGTACTGTTAGCAGCTAAGATAGGACCAGTTCCTATCACAGTTCTCCAGTTAGGACCTTCGCCCTCAGAGTCACCCATTTGAGCAAACTTTCTGTTCATCTTATGATACAAATCTTCTCCTTTCATCCCTCTGTAAGATCTGTCTAGACCGAAGAAATTCATATTATCACCATGACCTGTATAGTAGACCGTTGACATTGCAGCTTTTGCATCTTCAAGGGGTGCTTGCAAGAATTCTCCCATGTACTTAGCTGCCTTGTTATAATTAGTAGGGTTCTTCATTTCAGCTACGGCTCTCATCCATCCTTCATAGAACCCTTCAAACATTTCTTTCTTCTCTCTCATCACACCTTCCTTAGCCAACATTATGTCACCTATAATATGTGATTGCTCTACTGTAGTCAGTAATACTTTAGAACCAGGAACCTTGCTTGTTGCTTCTATATCAAATGGACTCCATACTACTGCTGCATCCACATCAGGTGACTGGAACAATTCTGCTGCGGCTACATTATCGGTAGTCTTTACTACCATGACATCATCGATAGTCATACCTGCGGACTCTAGAGCTGTAATAAGCATGGTCTGTGCTGGTGCAGGAACGGCTAGAGCAACACGTTTGCCTTTCAGATCATTGATAGAATTGATACCTCTTTTAGCAATGATAACATCACCACCTCTGGACCAGTCTGTCTGTATAAATGCCTTAGGCTTGAAATCCATTACATCTGGAACGGACGTATAAAGAGGATAAGCATCAGCGGTCTGTACGATAGCATCATACTCATCAGCCAACCATGCATTCATAGCCGTTATCAAGTCGTCTTCTCTTACAAACTCTACTTTGAATCCGTACTCTTTAAAAAATCTACTTCGTGTATTAGCTTCTAAGCCTTCATTGTAATATAACCCCGGTGCATAACCAGGCCATGTAACAATCTGTATTCTCAGTGTCTTATCATCTCTATCAGAATTAGATGAAGAAGCATTGCTGAGTAAGCCACCACTTTTCTTATTGTTCTTTGATGCTGCTTTACTAGAACTGGAAGAAGATGCAGATTCTTCATGCTCCATTTTTTCCTGCTCTGCCTTGTTCTTAAGATCTTTTCCGACAGAGGTATTATTGAGCAAATAATTTCCGCCAAAGAAAAGGAGGGCCAGTATGATCAGAGTGATCAATAATTTAGAAAACAGTGTTAGTCGTCTTGCCATTTTTATTCAGTTAAATTATAGTATGTTGTATATGCATGTCCAGCTTCCTTAGTCAAAAAAGCTGTCGTATTGGTTTGATCTGTTAGTACTTACTTTTTCTGCAATAGGCGCATTAAGATCCAAAACTTCATTGTCATCATCTGCTTTAGTTAGTATATCGGTTTTTGCTTCTCCAAGCAACAAGGATGTGGATTCCTTTTCCCACTTCTCAAGCATTTCCATGCCTTTTTCTTCAAATATTCCGTTTTGAAGATCTATAGATGACATAAAGTCTTCAGACATTTCCATAAATCTTTCCATCTCTCCCACCTTGCCACTTACATCATCTGCGATAGCCTCTAAGGCCTGATCGAACATGGCTCTCTTATCTGTATCTCCTTTGATGATAGACATTGCCGATTTCATAGCAGAATGGCCTGCCAGCATAGCTTTGCGTTCTTGTTCTTTTATAGCTACCTGATCTTCTATATCTTCTGCGAGCACTGCTGAGTTTTCATACATCTTGGTCAGGACTCTGTATAGGACTTCCATTCTCTTATAAAGATCTTCGAGCTTCATATTGGACTCTTTGAGTCTGCCCGCTTTCCTACTCTTTAGAATGAGCTGCGCTTCTTGATTTGTCTTTTTGGCTTCACTTGCTAGGGCGATGTTTTTCTTGATGTCTTTTTGATTATTGACTATCATTTCCTTGAGCTTGTGCATCTGGGCGCGCAGCTTGCCGATTTGCTTGCGCATTTTCTTGAGGTTCTTTCTCAGGTCATCCACATACGCCTTAAGGATAGCCATAGGGTTCATTTCGATGAATATGCCTGTAATCTTCCGCATGGCACTTTTCCACATGTAAGATATGAGGTTACGACTTCTAGCATCCAAAGCAGTCAATATGAGGAATCCCAATGAAATGAAGAGAACTATAGAACCAAAAGTACTAGTGAAAAAGGTAAAGAGAGCACTTATGGAGGCAGGAATAAGCCAAGCACCTAAAGCGATAATCGCAATCAAGAACAAAATTCCCGTTTTCCCTTCTGGTTTTTGCCAAAAAGACTTACCTGGCTTGGTTGTAGACATAAACTAAGTTACTGCTAGATTTATATGATAAAGATACACATATCTTAAGTAATCACTATTTGTAACTCATTAATAAACCCTAAGAATTCCCTCACTATTGTTGTATTCTACGAACGCGGAGGATTTCTATATAAACCAAGCCAATAGAACGGTAAGACGCATACTGGTAGGTAATAAAAAAATCCCGCCCAAAAATGGACGGGATCAGCTTAAGTACTCTTAATTAGTAAGGTATGAATAATTAAATTCTTCTTTAGCTTTTGGGATATTACTCTAGATGTCTACATCATCTTCGACGATTCCTAAAAAGATTAATAATTCTCGTAAAAATTCCATTCTATCTATTTTGGTGACTTTAATACACATGGGTATTTCCAAAAATAGTACCGTATCAAGTCCGGATAAACTACATAGAACTTCATTTTAAGACATGCTTTTTCTCTTTAGAAATCGCTGATTTATAAGCCTATTAATATAAAATCATCTTAGATTCTGATCCCCGATAAACGCAACAAGGAATGACA
>CAZKXO010000071.1:0-13319 GCA_964556525.1 uncultured Saprospiraceae bacterium | reverse complement strand
TGATTTATATTATTCTTCTTTCTTACCTTATTATCATCTTCTGGGGCAGTCTTATCGAGTCCAGGCCTAGGCAGGCAACACCAGAATCCTACTTTCTGGCTAATAGGAATCTGACTACACTGTCTCTGTTCTTTACCTTACTAGCTACAAATTTCAGTGCCTTTTATTTTTTAGGCTTCGCTGGTCAAGGCTATAAAGTAGGATACAGTATCTATATTCTCATGGCTCTGGGTACAGGAATAGCAGGTCTTGCTTTTCTCCTCATTGGGCCTCGGATATGGAAATTAGGTAAGTCTAAAGGATATATTACCCCTGCAGAACTCATCTATGGTGAGACAAAGAGCCGATCTCTTGCATGGTTGTTTTCTGCAGTCATGATCATTTTTACTTTGCCTTATCTGGCATTGCAGATTATAGGTGGTGGGTACATATTGGAGAATGTGACAGGTGGTGAGCTGAGCTATGCATTATCCATAACACTGCTGACCATTATCACAATTGCCTATGTAGTTATAGGTGGTATGGCCAGTGTTGCTAGGACAGACCTGAAGCAGGGAGGTCTGATGATAGCACTTATGATTACTGCGGTTGTGCTCATAGCGAAAGACTTAGGAGGCATAAGTTATGCCAACGAGCAAGCCCAACTTATACGGCCAGAACTTTTTACACCTGAGGGCACTAACAACTTCCATCATCCTAGGAAGTGGTTCAGCTTTCTGGTCTTTTGGTTCTTTTGTGTACCTATGTTTCCGCAGCTCTTTATGAGATTTTATGTGGCTGCTGATGTGGCAACACTGAAGAAATCAGCCGTGATGTATGCTTTCATTCCTATACTAATTTCCATTTTACCTGTTATGATTGGCATCTGGGGACACGTCAGTTTTCCAGACCTTAGTGGTAAAGACACAGATCAGATACTTCCTAAGATGCTTGTAGAACATACCTCATCCTTCTTTGTAGGTCTTGTGATGACTGGCGCGATAGCTGCATTTATGTCCACTTTGGATTCTCAGTTATTGGCGCTCAGTACGATGGTTACCAGGGATTTTTACTTGCCTCTCAGAAAAACAAAGCTAAGCCTGAAGCATGAAGTATTTGTCGCCAGACTCATAGTCGTAGTCCTAGCCTTCATAGGGTTGATTATTGCTTGGAATCCTTTCGATACCATTTTTGATATGGGCAAGATGTCCTTTACTGGTCTGGCTGTGTTATTTCCAGTTTCCTTTGTTATAGTGCGATATGGCAATGTACGGCCAAAAGTGGCAATGGTATCTATAGTGCTTGGTCTGATCTTACTTTTTGGCTTTTATTACAAGCATATTCCTATAGAATTTGCTTTCGAATTCGAGTTTTTCATCATCATCGTAGTTCTGTGTAGCTTGGTTACTTTTCTGGGCAGGCTTCCTAGAAAAGACAAGTAGTTGACATATAAGTTTTTGCTTAAATGTAGCCATAGGGGCTAGTTAGCTAGCCCATTGTCTTCTCTACGATAGAGTCTATTTGAGAATAGGGATGCCCCCCTTAATGTGTTAATAAGATGAATTCCCAAACAGGAAGCAGTAATGCTGAAATCCAATGTGTAGAAGTAGTAAATGACAAATTTACCTTCAACAATGAACTGAACGTAGCCTTTCTAGAACGATCTTACAGCCAAAATCTACAATTTGGCCAGAAGATGTTCCGTATATTTTTATCGACAATAGACCAAGACCTAGAGGAGTTGTCTTCAGCAGTTTATAACAGCGACTATAGCTCTATCAAAAAAATCACTCACAAAGTCAAAAATAATTTCACTTGGGTAGGTCTACCTATCCTGAGCAGTATTATGCATAAGATAGAACAAGCTGCCAAAAATAGCTCAATAGAGGTAATCGCTCTACATGAAAAGTTTCTGCTCCAGTTTCAAAACGAATACGTACTCGTCAAGCAGGAGTATGAAAGAATGAATAAGTATTTAGGGTAAATCAAAGTGATGGAAATAAGAACTATTTTAATAGACGACAATCCAATGGAATCAGCGGTCTTAGAGCAATACTGTTCTAACTATGAAAACCTTTGCCTCAAAGGAACTTTCTCTTCAGGACAAGAAGCCTTAGCATATCTCGATCAGAATCCAGTAGACCTTATGTTTCTGGACATAGAAATGCCTCAGATGACTGGGCTAGAACTAATAGAAAAATTAGGCAACTTTCCACAGATTATAATTACAACTTCCAATAGAGATTACGCCTACGATGCTTATGAATATGAGGTCGTGGACTTTTTGATAAAACCCGTTGCTCTACCAAGATTTAGCAAAGCAATAAACAAAGTTGCGACCAATCATGAAATGAGAAATAAAGTCGCACTGAGTTCTGCTTCCACAGAACTTTACCTCAAGACGGATGGGAAGTACATAAGAGTTCCATATTGCGACATACTATATTTTGAGAATGTGGGCGACTACATTAAAGTTATCACGACTCAAGGGATGCATATTATCTACGGTGCACTGAAAGCACTGGCAGATAAACTAAGTTACCCACGCTTCCTAAAAGTACACCGTTCCTTTATAGTCAATCTGGATAAGATTATCGATATAGAAGATAATACTTTAGTAATAGGTAAGAAAGTGATTCCTATTAGTAGAGCACATAAGCCTATTGTTATGAGTAGCATTAATATCATCTAAGGTACACTATTGGCATTTCAGAAGTGCCTAAAATTTATACAGAAAAAATACCCTTCTCCTTTTACAAAAGATTAGCTCGTCACTTCTACAAGTGCTAAGCACTAGAAATAGAGCCATAATAAAGAACTTATTCATTTGAGAATATATATCTACATAATTGTCCTATTGACCTCATTCGGCTTGAGTGGACAGGAGTCTATGCATGAAGGGTTTGAGTTATTGGACTCAGGACTGTATGCAGAAGCTGAGCTCTTTTTTAGTGATTATCTCACTCCAGAAAACAAGACCGGAAGAATATGTCATGCACGAGCGGTAGGACTCGGAAGTGAGCCTGCTGTAGCGCTAGAATCTTTCCAACAACTGTCTATAGATTTTCCAGATGATGTGGAAGTTCTGCTCAATCTAGCAGAAGCACATATGTGGAACAAGGCACCAAGGAATGCCATTGTGATATACTCAGAATTACTCGAGGACGATCCTGAGCTATTTGTAGCAAATTTTGGATATGCCAATGCACATGCTTCTTTGCAAGAAAATAAAGTGGCCATTCAGTTTATGGAAAAGGCCTTGAGTATCGAACCTCATAATGAAGCGGCTCATCATTCTTACAAGTATATCTTGATTGCCAGAGCTTACGAGTTGTATAAAGATGGGCAATATGAAAAGGCAGATAACTACTTGACAAAGGTGCTGGATAAAGAGCCAGAAAACAAACAAGCCAAGGACTTGGCACATCTCATAAATGAAGAGTCTAAAAGCCACCTCAAGTTGAGTTATACTGCAGGAGAAGACCTAGGTGGACATGCAGTCACACTTAGAGAATTACATTTTGATTTCAAAGTAACTGGTAGGCATAAGTTAAGCTTAGATGCTGGTCTTCGTGACAATGAAATGCAGATAGAAAATACTGAGGCGCAGCAACAGACTTTCTTGTTGTCAGATGAAATGATCCTGAATAAAAAACATAGACTGCATGCTGGCCTAGGAGTCAGTTCCAGTAATGTAGGAGGGCTGACTACTGAGCGCCTTCTTTTTAAAGGGGCAGTAGAATCTTTCTGGTCTGATCGCCTGTATACCAAAGTGGGTTACAATGGAGAGCTGCATAACTATACGGTAGATTTGATCCAAAGCGATATAATGATGCAGAACTATAGTCTTGCCGGAAACTATATGCTTAGTGATCGGATAGGGTGGTACCTCAATGGTATTTATACAACCCAGTCAGATGCCAACACAAGAAGACTGGTATATACTTCCCTCTACTATAGTTTCATGACCAAGCATATTTTTAGAGTTGGGGTCAATTATAATTACTTTGGATTTGAAGAATCTAGGGTTAGTTATTTCAGCCCTCAGTTATACCAGCAAGGTGAGTTTTTCTTACTTATGGATAACATGAATAATGCCTCACGGATTAAATTCAAACTCCAGGTCAGTTTCGGTGTACAACAGATAGAACAGTCAGAACTACAGGCTGTAAGACGCCTGGATGCCATGTTGGGTTATCATTTTAAGAAAGGCTTACAAGTAGAAGGAAGGTACCTCACTAATAGTGCTGCTTCAGCAACTGCGATTGGGGCCTTTAGTTATAATCAATGGACCCTAGCGCTGGGCTATAGATTCTAGATATTGATGTTGCTCGTACCTTATTCCAAAAAAAGTAAGATAAGAACCAAAAATCTTGGAACCCTGACTGCTTCTCTAATTCGTATAAAATAAACCCATTGTGGCCCTTTATTTGGCCTATTGTTTTAAAAACTAACAAGAATGAGAAACTTAGAAGTCAACTTCGGTCTGGATAACAATACTGATCACATCGAAGTCAGTCTGCAAGGAAACCTCACTTCGGCAAGTGCCATAGATTTCAAGAATGATCTGGTAAGTCTCATAGAAGAAGAGAGAAGAAACTGCCGCATAAATATTTCTAAGCTAGATAACATGGATGTTACTGGTGTAAATGCTTTAGCGATGGCTTACAAAGCGGCTTACAGATTAGGAAAAGATTTTGTCATACAAAGCTCAGAAGACAACCCAGCTGAGGAATTTCTAAATCTGACAAAATTCCAACAAGTATTCAAAGTGCTTAGAACTCATTAAGCAGCGCTTACCATAACTGATGTTTGCAAAGAAAGACATAAAAAACATATTGGGTTCGGGCTCTATTTTGTTTGTCGCAACCTTACTGGTCAATGTGGTAAACTATGGACTCAATTTGTTTTTATCCAGATGGCTAGGCCCTGAGTTATATGCAGAGGCCAACATAATGGCGACACTAGTTATGGCCCTTTCCTTTATGGCGATGGGCTTCCAACTCTCTGTTGCAAAAATAGTAGCTGAAGGCAAGCAAAGTTTTCTGGAACATTTTGCAAAGAAAGTTAGGACAGCGAGCTTGTTTGTGTTTATAATAAGCTGCCTGCTCATACCTGTTTTGTCATCTTTTTTACAATTTGAAAGATGGTACCCATTGTTTATTCTTGCTGTCGGTATTCCTTCTTATCTCTTGATGAGTTTGTACAGAGGCAGTTATCAGGGCGAGGAAGACTTTAAGAAGTTGTCTATAACCTATATCATCGAGGTCTTTGTACGACTGATTGTCACCTTGGGCTTATTATTTCTGTTAAAGAGTAATCCTTATAAGACGGAAGTTGTCGCTTTGGGATTTCTAGCATCATTTTTGGTCACACATTTATATAGTCTTAGATCGCTTAAAGCAGAGGAAACTAAGGCTGTTTCAGAGGCTAAACAGCTGCAATCAGTTCTTTATTTTCTGTTTATTATCAGCTTTTATGAGCTGAGTCAAATACTGATAAATAATAGTGACGTCATTTTGGTGAAGCACTATTTTGTAGCCTATGAAGCAGGATTGTATTCTGCTCTGGCCCTACTGGGACGAGGCGTCTTCTTTGCAACTTGGAGTATAGTCATGGTGCTATTTCCAAAAGTTATAAGTAAGGAGAAACGAGGAGAGCCACACGTCAAATTATTTTGGTCGGCGCTGATAATTGTAGGAATGATAGGCTTGCTTTTTGTGTTAGCGACTAAGTCGTTTGGTGAAGAAATTATTTTGCTTGCTTTTGGTAATCAGTATGTTCAGGTGAGCGAGTATCTATGGATTTATTGTTTACTCACGACCTTGTTTGCCTGTGCCAACGTATTTGTCTATTACAATTTATCTCTGAAAAGGTATATACCTGTTCTGATATCTATCCTTTTTGGTATTCTCCAAATTTTCATCATAAGTATTTATCACGAAAGTCTGATGCAAGTATTATTGGTACAGCTCGGTCTGATGTTCTGTCTCTTTCTATGTATGATAGGATATCAATTGTCGACTGGTGTCCAACAATTAAAGATGTCGCATTCTCAAAACCCTAGCTAAAATAGAATATTATGAAAATCGCAGTAGTTAGCCCATATCCGCCAAGTAAAGGTACTCTCAATGAATATGCTTTCCATCTCATAGAAAGTATGAGGCTCAAGGAAGAGGTAGAAGAAATTATTATCCTGACTGATAGAATAGAAGATGAGTATGAAGTAGATAAAAGAGTAGGCTCTTGCAAGATTACAGTTATTCCCTGTTGGAACTTCAATAGTTACACGACGGTATTTTCTATTATAAAACAAATCAAGAAAGTCAAAGCGGATATAGCATTATACAATATTCAGTTTCTTTCTTTTGGTGATAAAAAAGTGCCAGGAGCCTTGGGTTTACTGATGCCACTACTGACAAAACTGACTGGTGTACCAGCTGTGACTCTGTTGCATAATATTACAGAGACCGTAGACTATAAGTCTGCCGGTATCACAGAGAACAAGGTACTACAATGGATATACAATAAGATAGGGACCCTATTGACAAAGTTGTTATTGAAGTCTAACTTATTAGCTGTAACTATGCCTAAGTATGTCAGAATATTAGAGAAAAAGTATGGTGCAAAGAACGTAGCACTGATTCCTCATGGATCTTTTGAAGTACCAGAACTGCCTCTGGTTGCAAGACCTAAGAAGAAGCAAATTATGACCTTCGGAAAATTTGGAACCTATAAAAAGGTAGAAGAAATGATAGAGGCTGTGGAGATAGTCCGTAAAAGAACTGGCGAAGAGTTAGAAATAGTAATAGCCGGTACAGACAATCCTAATGTAAGAGGATATCTTGCTAATGTGAAAGAACAATATAAACATGTGTCTGATCTTAGATTTACAGGTTATGTAGAAGAGGAGGATGTGCCTTTTATATTCTCACAGAGTTCAGTTGTTGTTTTCCCATATACCAGTACGACAGGAAGTTCTGGTGTCCTACATCAAGCAGGTAGTTTTGCCAAAGCAGTTGTCTTACCGAACATCGGTGATCTCAAAGAGCTTATAGAAGAAGAAGGATATAGAGGAGAATATTTTCAGCCTTCTGATATTGCCAGTCTAGCTGATGCAATAGAAAAACTGGTCTTGGATTCTAATTACAGATATGAGATGGGTCAGACAAATTTTGCTGCCGCTTCGTCTTTACCAATGTCAGATATTGCTGACTGGTATTTGCTACACTTCATGAATATTGCAGGAGTAACAACCAAGTCAGTAAATAAGACAGCTCACAAAAGAGATAGGCAGGCTATTCCTGTTAATTCAGAATTAGCACTGAAGCCTGTTAAATTCTAGCAGCAACCAGATCCTGGGCTACAAGAATTATTATTCACAGTAAGTTCTGCTAGACTGAGTTTGGTCTTAGGAATGCCACAGTTGTCTTTTGCGAGGCAGTCGGTTTGCATGGCTACAAGAAGAAATGAGTTGCCATCATGGTCCAAGGTGTACTTCCCTATGGTTGCTCCTTGATACTCCACTTCTACTTCCAGGTCAGTAATGCCAAGTTTATTCTGAGATAGTTCTATGATAGAAAGTAATTTTTCCGGATGCAGTCTGTGGTCGTAATCATTTTCTTCCCACAACTGAAAGTTGGCTTTCTCTTCATGTCTTATAACACCACCACAATCAATAAAGTCTTTGGATATCTTGCCCACTTCAGTGACATGGAAATGCGCTGGCACTAATTCTCCCGTAGGTAATTGGAAAGAAATCTTATCTGATGTTTTTAGGATGTCTTTTACTTGATTGATAGTCATGTTGCTACTTTATTGAGGATACAAAGATATTGCTTTTGTGCATTCAGATTGTGAAATAAAATTTAAAGTCTTCGGTTTCTTAATATTTTCTTGTACGTACAAATTTATTGACCCGCCACTTGCCGTCATTTAGTGTCATGACAACTTTGTAATCAGAAGTATCTCTTTTACTTAGAGAGTTTGGTCCTGATTTTACTGTGGTTTGTAGTACTGCAGCTCTGTCAGTAAAGCTAGCCACTTGCTTGTCATAGGATAAGAAATGCAATTGTAGATTGTGTTCCAGGTCATCTCGGATGATGGTATCTTGAGAGCTAAGTTGCCTACTTAGGATATCTACTTTAGTATCGGTAAAATTTTCTGCGAGTCCCAGGTCAGATTCATGTTTCAGACTTAGATTCAGTATACCCCAGGCATCTAGGTAGGCTTTTTTGATATCTTTTCTCAGAAAGGGATTTATAACGCCTTTAATGTCTTCGTCATCTGGGAGCCAAGTACATTCAGGATTGTGATTGCTAAGTTGACCTAAACCCAAGTCATATTTATTTACAGTCTTGGCCCCCGAAAGAAAGAACTGCAGAACTATAGAAAGTAAGTAGGTACTTCCAGCCAGTGTAAGAAGAAAGAAAACATAATATGTAACGCGTTCTAATTTCACTTTCTAAGTTTTATTTTTCTTTCTATTCCAGCAACCTTTATTGTTGCTGCATCTGGTTTTCTAATGCCCAACTTTACAAAAGAAAAAATGACATAGCCTTCGTAGCATTCCTGTACATAGTTTTTGCCATCTATTGTTAGTTCTACTGGTGTGCCGTCAGGAATCATTTGTCCCAGGTCAGAAGTTAGAGGTCCTACTTTTATGGCTTTCTGAAATTGGTAATGCTTGTAGTTTATTTTGCTGATAATATTTCTAAACGAAATTTGTATGCTGTTACTTAGAGCACGGTTTTCTATATGTGCAGAAATGACGTAAGTGCTTGCAATAGCTGGATTTTTGATATAGACTTTTGCAATGCCATCTATACTCAATGCTTTGTAGATGCCTATAAGCTTTTCATTTTCTTTTACTATGAACTCCACAAAAGTGCCATCGGGTACTGTGTTGCCATACTTGTCTAATATTTTAGTTGTCGTAATTTGACTGTATTGCCTATTATCTGCATAAGGGTGATGGGAAATCAGTTTTAATTTGAAGTCAGTACCCCAGTCGGCAGTTTGTGTTATTTGTTGTTCTCTGGATGACTTTTTATTATGAGAAAGACCTACTATTACTTTTCCTGTTTCATTACTTGAGGTAAAGATGGTATTAGATACCAGGTGACTGATATTGTTGTTTTTATAGAATACTTTAGCACCCGTTGCCCGATAAGTGATTTTTTTATCTTCCAGGATTGCATTGTCTAATTTGTCAGCAGGGATAGTGGTCAACATAGATTGTTCTTTAGAGCCTACGACTAAAGAGTTAGGACCAGCATACACTTCTATAGGGTCTGTGATTTCTCTGGCTTCTAGTGTAAAATCTCGTGAGGTCAGTAGGCTGCCAGCATCATATATGCTGATTGTATAAAGACCTGCATGGACAAAATGCTTTTTATCTATAGTTAGTATTTCATTTGTTGAGGTTGTAAAGAGTTTGGTAGTTAATCCGTTTTCTAGTAGCACCGAGAGTTCTTTATTTCCTTTATCTGCCTTTACAAGAAAACTGATGTCTTGGTAGATTAATTTATCTTTTTCTGTACTGACCTTGAGCTGTATATTGCGTAGTTCAGTGTTCTTAGTATCTACATCAAGAATTCCGCAAGCATATATGCTTAGCAAAATAACAAAGATGATATGTAGTTTACTCCTAATCATAAAGTGGAAATCAATCCATTTAGATAGATTTTCAATATGGTGTCTTCATAGCTTAGTTGCGGAGCATACTCTTTATTTTCTGGAATTAAACCTTCTACTTCAAACTTGTAAGAACCATTGACATATAGATTTTTGTCTGCACCTTTGGCTTTTATAAAGATGTCTTTGGAAGTTGCCAGCTTAGAGCTGAAGGCTTTTTCTCTCTGTGGACGTATGCCAGCATCTATATAACTACTTTCTACCCATTTAATAAGTCCGCCTTTGGTCGAGCTGACTATGACTTGAGGTATACTTATTTCTTTATTACCATAGTTGTCAAAGTATCCATGCAACTTGTTTTCTATGACTTCTGCCTTTCTCCAGCCATAAAATTTATACAGTTTTTCATCTGTAACCATACCTCTTGCAAATACTTTGAAACTGTGGACTTTACTGACATCTATACTTTCTATCCTCTCTAGGTCAAAATCAATTCTGAAAGCCGTGCTCTCTTTGGCCAATAGATTATGTACAATTACCTCATCAGCCTGTGCGGAGGTAAGTAGCTTTTCTTCGCTATCGAATAGTTGTGCTTCTACACTGAGATAGCAAGGGTCATTGTCTATATTCAGCACTTCACCCACTACATGGTAGGTGCCATCTTTCTTCACAAGATTGGCTTGAGTGATATATATATTTGGTCTGTCTAGAATATCTTCTCTAGAAGTTGCCGTTACATCTGC
The DNA here is from genome assembly GCA_964556525.1 of uncultured Saprospiraceae bacterium. Taxonomy (GTDB): domain Bacteria; phylum Bacteroidota; class Bacteroidia; order Chitinophagales; family Saprospiraceae; genus RFSX01. Next base: position 2,961 of record CAZKXO010000071.1, on the reverse strand, counting down.
TTTTCTTCTGCCTTGATTATGAAAACTTATTTCAGGCATGCTGATTAACTGATCTGGTGGAGTAGTTTTAGGAAATGCTTTTTTCCTAATAAACCACCTATTGTTTTTCCTTACAAGATCCAGCTCGGTTTCATTTACATATTTCTGAATAGCAGTAAACCAGTGGGTTCGTACCCTAACCTTCTTATGGTTTTTGTCAGGAATAGCAATTGTCTTTATCTCTACTGAGTCCAACTTGGCATAGGAAGCCAGTATGCCGTCCTCCAGTGAAAGCTCTAGATTAAATTGCTCTAAGCTAAGTTTATTCGATCTATCCAGATATGAATAAGCCTCTTCAAATTCCTTAAAATCCAATGCATGGTAATATGCCCGTATCAGTTCATCACTATCCTGGTGATAGTTAGAAGAGTTTATTATCTTATATCCATATAATAACTGCAAGCTCAAAAGACATGTAAACCAGGTTATTTGTATTGGATACCATGCTTTACTAGAAGTGTACACGGTGGGTAAGAAGCCCAGCTCAGACTTAAATTTTCTCCTGAAGATCCATGCACCAAAATTAATAAGTACTGCAAGGAATAAACTTCCTATGGGAAAAATACCCCACATCAGTCTCTGATATAGTGGAATATCTTTTTTTGGTAATATGGTAGGCAGTGGCAGTACATCCTTACGTTCCCATACATCAATATTGTTTTCTAGGGGTTTCAGTTTTGCCCAGCCATAGAAGTAGAGTAAGGGCTCATAGAATTTATCATTAGAGAACGCATATTTGAGATTGTATTTTCCGGGGTTTGAAAGGAAGTCACGTAGCGCACCCAACCCTTCCTCACCTAGATATTTGGAATTTTCTATTCTTTCTACCGCTCTGCTGGTCAGTTCTGGTAGTCTTCTTGCGGAATGATAATTCCCATCCACTGATAGTGCTGTAGTATTTGCAGCCAACCAAGCCATCTGGTCGCCAAACCCTAAAGTCAGATAACGCCATCTATCATGCCCATCCCTGTCCATAAAATTTGCAATAGGCTCCATGTCTATGGAAGATGGCTGTAGATGTTTAAACTTTCCAAAATTGATAACAAATACAGCAACAGTGATAAGCATAAGGGTGACGGTGATGGAAAGTATGAGATGTGCCATATTTCCCACCTTTTCTTTTATATATCCACCCATACCTCCTTCTATTAAGCTGTGCATCAGCTCACCAAAGAATGGAAGAGCCATAATTGTAGCCCAGAATGTAAATCTGTCTAAAGTCAGAATATTAAAAGCATTCTCGCCAAGTATCATTTTGGGGAGAGGAGTTGTGCCTCCTGTACCTAAAAGAAAAAGCAATAGGAAGGACAAGCCTAAAAAGATATTTCTCTTATGTAGAATCTTTTGGATGATACCTGGCAAAAAACAAAGCATTATTCCCCAAGGAATGAGAAAGAAAACTATCCCCAATGAATGTTCCTCTAGAAAGTTGGCTCTGGAGCCATGTGGAATACTGACCTGGAGAATAGGATCTGTTTTACTCCAATACCAATAAGGGAATATCATTACAACAGTGATAAAGATTATTGTTGCTCCTATCAGTATGGCTTTGGGGAGTAACCGCATCACTTTGGCGATAAAATCTACCAATCTCACATTTTCAATGCCTTTCTTATCTTCTATACATAAGTCTAATACTGCAACTCCTAAGACTGGTGCAACAAAAAAGACCATTCCAAATATGGTAGTAACATGATGAGCACAGGTGAGACAGGCAATTATAGAGACTCCTGTAAGGAAATAGGACCATTTGGAATGTCTTATCCATTTGTAGAGTTCCGGACATGCGTTAAGTAATAAGGCGACTCCAGTAATACTTGGTAATTGCCCAAATATATGGACCGCTTCCAGATATGAGGAAGATAAGACAGCTAGCAGACAGGCATATCCAGCAGAGAGATCAGAAACCCATATACGTGCAAAATGATAGATACCCCTAATAAATAGCGCAATCGCTATTAAGGTCATTAGAATAAAGGCAGATTTTAGACCCAAGATATAGGAAAAAAGAGCAATTAGCTGATGTACAAGTGGCGGATAGCCGACCATACTGAAGCCTGTATACCACTTGTAATTCCAGGATTCGAACCAGCTGTCGGCATAGTGGCTCCCGAAAAACATATGCACGTATGCGTCATATGTATTCCCTAAGGTGAAGGCTAGCAAAGTACCATGTAGTAACAAGGCCAATAACAAAGCCAATAGGTAGTATTGTCGAGCTCTACTCAAAGACTATTTTCCCTTTGTTTTCTTGGTCTGAAGGTAACATCTATTTGACGATTTTACTATTCCCAAAAATCTGTAATTCTTTACCAAAACACGTGTCTAACCGCTATTCCCTAGAATTTCAACGATTTGTGCTCCAATATCACTTCAAATTGTAGTCATATTTAAGGATTAAGAGGTTTTTAAAGTCAAGTCAATGAAAAATGGAATAGTTATACCATGTTATAACGAAGCAAATCGATTACACTTCGATCAGTTCAGATTGTTTCTAGATGAAAACAAGAGCTATACTCTATGTTTTGTAAATGATGGTAGTAAAGATGAAACACTGTCACAACTAGAAGATTTCTCTCAGAACACTGCCAGGGTCATAGTAGTCAATCTAGAAGAAAATATGGGAAAAGCTGAAGCAGTCCGCCAAGGGGTGCAACATCTGCTCCTAATAAATGAATTTACAACTATCGGATATCTAGATGCAGATCTAGCAACAGGTTTTGATGATTATATGCGTCTGACGGATTTACTCAGGATAACAAGAAAGTCTATGGTCTTCGGTTCTAGAAAGATGGAAGAAAGTAGAGATATAGATAGATCTTTCTTCCGAGACGTTGCAAGTAAGGTTATAGGTAAATTCATACACTTAATAATCGGAATGCCGATTAAAGATACACAATGCGGTGCCAAAGTGTTCACTAA
>CAZKXO010000070.1:0-13460 GCA_964556525.1 uncultured Saprospiraceae bacterium | reverse complement strand
CAACGGCAAAAAAATTTTCGCTCTCATCGCTCAAGCCTGCACAGATTTTAAGATTATACTCTATTAACTATGGCAAAGAAACGAACACCAGTTGTCCTTTCTAAACTGACGACTACCCCACCACCAAAATTGGAAAAGAAAAAAATCAAAAAGGAAACTCTGAAGCTAGCTGAAGAGATAGGTGAGTTAGTCAAGATTATGAACGCTAACAGAAAGTTCAGCTTGTTGGTAGTTCTACAAGGAATGGACTCCAGTGGTAAAGATGGCGTCTCTAGGAATGTGTTCAGTATGGTCTCGCCTACTATGGTTCATGCCTACAGTTTTAAGAAACCTACCGATGCGGAATTTGCACATGATTTCCTATGGAGGGCTCACAAACAAGCACCTGCAAAGGGAGAAGTAAAGGTCTTTGTCAGATCTCATTATGAAGATGTTCTGATCCAACGCGTTCATAATTGGATAACAAAGAAAAAGGTAGATAATCGTATAAGGTCCATCAATGACTGGGAAAGACTCTTACAAGAAGATAATGAAACCATCGTAATGAAGTTTTTTCTTAACCTAAGTAAGAAAAGACAGAAGGAGAAGCTTACAGAACGCATAGAAGAAGTAGAAAAAAACTTCAAGCATAATGATGGCGACTGGGAAGAAAGAAAACACTGGCGTAAGTATATGAATGCTTATCAAGATGTTATCAATAGGTCAGAAATACCTTGGGACATTGTTCCAGCTGATTCCAGATGGTACAGAAACTACTACGTAGCTAAGGCTATACTTCGCAAGCTGAAATCACTCAAAGAAACCTATCCGCCACTCAAGGAAAAGCCAAAAGTAGATTATATAAATGGCTAATACAGATGCAGAATTGCTCAAACTGAGAATAGACAAATGGCTGTGGTCCGTTCGTATTTTCAAATCTAGATCTAAGGCCACCAGTGCCTGCAAATCAGGTAAAGTTCGACTAGGAGAAGCTATAGCCAAGCCTTCTACTCTTGTACAGGTAGAAGATATCCTTGAGATTAGAAAAGATGGATATGTACTCCAGTTCTTGGTTAAGAAATTAATTACCAAACGCGTCTCAGCAACCTTGGCCCAGCCCTGTTATGATAACCTAACCCCAGAGGAAGAACTGAATAAATTTAAGAATTGGTTCATAGGTAAGGGGCCTTCAGAAAAACGTGAAAAAGGAGCTGGAAGACCTACAAAAAGACAGCGTAGAGAAATAGATGAGTACAAAGATGAAATCTATTTGGACGAGTGGTTCGAGTCCGAAAAGTAGTCTCTAATCGGGACAAGGCCATTGCCAGTCGCTGAGTGGACGGCCGGTACCACTAAGGCTGTAATGCCACCATTCACTTTTGATAGATTTTAGACCTCTTGCCTCTAGATGGTTTTTTAGAAACTGACGGTTACCCAGTACCTCCTGAGAAAGGTCGAGATAATTGTGTCGAGACTCACGACCAAAGTGATCGAAGTCAGTACCCATATTCAGTTCTTTTCCAGTTTTTATGTTTACTAGACTTAGATCTACAGCTGAGCCCCGATTATGCATAGAACCTTTGGCAGGATTGGCTACATAGGTAGCGTCAGGAACGATATCCCAAAGCTTTTGTTGGGCTGATAAAGGTCTGTAACAATCATAGAGTTTGATTGCATAGCCGTTTGATTTTTCTAGTTCCTTATTCAGATTGTAGATGATGCTGGCCAATTTTGGCCTCAGAAAACAACGTCCACAAGGATAGATGATTGAATCTGTAAAATTGTTTGATGTGCTGTAGCGTAGATCTAATATAAAGCCATCTGTAACAGTCAATTCTCTCCACTCTGTCGTATCATAGTCAATGATATGAAAGAGTGCTTCAATAGTTTCAGATTCTTTTTGGACCAGAGTATCGATTAGTGAAGCAGGTATGTTTTTAATTATAGGTCTTGGGTTGTCTTTACATCCTGAAAACAGGGCACAACAAACCAGGATGTATTTTCCAAGGGTACTGCCTACCTTAAGCAAAGGAAGGAGATATGACTAAGTCTTTGTTTCCTTCAGTGTACTTATAGAAGCCTTCCCCACTCTTCTTGCCTAATTTGCCAGCCGTCACCATATTTACTAGCAAAGGACACGGAGAATACTTTGGATTTCCAAAGCCGTCTTTGAGTACTCCCAATATAGATAAGCAAACATCCAATCCTATAAAATCTGCTAACTGTAAGGGCCCCATAGGATGCGCCATACCTAGCTTCATAACAGTATCTATTTCTTCTACTCCAGCTACACCTTCATGCAAGGTGCTTATAGCTTCATTAATCATAGGGATAAGAATTCTATTTGCAACAAAACCTGGATAATCATTTACTTCTACAGGAATTTTGTCCAGTTTTCTTGATAGATCCATGATGGCAGTTGTAGTCTCTTTAGAGGTTTGATAACCATTTATTACTTCCACCAGTTTCATGACAGGAACTGGATTCATGAAGTGCATGCCTATAACATTTTCGGGCCTCGATGTCACTGCTGCAATTTTAGTAATAGAGATGGATGAAGTGTTACTAGCGAGAATACAATCTTCAGGTGTATGTTCATCTAAAGCCTTGAATACTTTTTCTTTTATTTCAAACCTTTCTGAAGCAGCTTCGATTACCAGGTCTGCGTCTTTCACAGCTTCGTCTATTTGTGTGAAAGTTGAAATATTTTCTATGGTTTGAGTTTTGGTCTCCTCTTTTATTTTCTCTTTTGCGACCATTCTCCAAAGGTTTTTATCGATGGTTTGGATAGCTTTTTCTAATTGCTCGTCAGAAACATCTACTAGGGAGACATGGTAACCATTCATGGCAAGTACGTGAGCAATTCCATTTCCCATTGTTCCAGCGCCTATAACTGCTATATTCTTCATCTTATGCCTTATTTAATCTTAATTTAGGAGCTAAAATAGGAAATACTTTCCTTAGCTATTGTTTTATTAATAAGCTGATTGAACTGAATAATGAAGTTAGTTGTAGAAAGCGGAGCCACTAAATCCACCTGGGTACTCTTAGACTCAAATGAGGTTGTAGATACGAAAGTACTCGCCGGTATAAATCCTACCTCCAATCCAGCTAGTGTAGTATATGTAGACCAGTATAATGGGCCAGCAGATAAGATAAAGCAGGTCTACTTCTATGGAGCCGGCGTATCTAATGCAGCTGCAAAGACCAGTTTGACAAAGGCTTTGGAAAGTAAATTTCTGTACAGCAGATTTACCCTTGGACATGATATATTGGCTGCAGCCTTGTCTATATCTTATGGTCGTCCGTCTATTGTAAACATTTTAGGAACTGGTACAAACACAGTGGTCTTTGATGGCTTTGAGATATTGGAGTCTAGGAAAGCCTTAGGATATCTATTTGCTGATTATGGATCTGGGTTTCATTTGGGTAAAATTCTTATCCAAAAATACTTTAGAAAAGAAATGAATGAGCGAGACCTTAATCTCTTTTACGAAGATTATATAGATGGAAAGGATGACATATTATTCAGGATTTACAAGGCAGCAAAACCCAATTTCGAGACTGCCAAATTGAGTTATTTCCTAGGCAAATGTAGTGCTATACTTAGACAAGAAGTGGTTTCTGAAGCTTTGAGTGATTTTTTTGAATATCAGATTGTGCCTTTAAAAAATGCGAAAGATTATAAGCTTAACTTTGTAGGCTCGATTGCTGAGGTTCTCGAAACTGAATTGAGAACGATTGCTAATCAACAAGGCTATGAAATCGACAAAATTGTAGGTAACCCAATTGATGGACTCATTGAATATCATAAAAAAATTGACCACTAACATATGAAGAGAATAGGTGTATTAACCTCTGGAGGAGATGCTCCAGGAATGAATGCAGCAGTTAGGTCTGTAGTAAGGACAGCCATTTATTATGACAAAGAAGTTTTGGGAATAAACAGAGGGTATGCAGGAATGATAGAAGGTGATATGAGAAAGCTAAAGAAATCTGACGTTGCCAATATTATACATAGAGGTGGAACAATCTTACGGACGGCAAGAAGTGAAGAGTTCCTCACAATGGAAGGAAGAAAGCTTGCTCATGAAAACTTGGAAAAGCATGGAATAGAAGGACTTGTTGTTATCGGAGGTAATGGTTCCTATACAGGAGCAATGAAACTCTCTGAAGAGTATGGTGTCAGTGTCGTCGGCATTCCAGGAACAATCGATAATGATATCTACGGTACTGATTACTCTATAGGTTTTGATACTGCTATAAATACCGCCGTAGAGGCAGTAGACAAGATACGTGACACGGCTGATTCTCATTCCCGGCTATTTATCATAGAAGTGATGGGTAGGTATTCTGGATATATAGCTTTGCACACTGGTATAGGGTCTGGATCAAGTGCTATCTTTTTGCCAGAGAAACAAAATTCCTTGGAAGAATTTGTTAAAAGCATAGAGACAAGCGGTAGAAGAAATAAGCTCTTTAATCTTGTAATAGTAGCAGAAGGATATGGTGGAGGCGACATACACGAAATGGCATCAAGAATAAAGAAGAATAGTGCAGTAGACGTTCGGACAGCTGTCATAGGACACCTTCAGAGAGGTGGTTCGCCTTCGGCGATGGACAGAGTTCTAGCTAGCCAACTTGCCTACAGTGCTGTAAAAGGATTAATAGATGGTAAGTCTAATGTGGCTACTGGATTGATAGATAAGGAAATCGTATATACACCTATAAAAGATGCAATCACTCTAAGAAAGGCTCCAGATGAGAATATGATTAAAATGGCAGAAATACTAGCATTATGATATCAATTATTACTACTACAGTCTCACGTAAAAAGGATGCAATCGAATTGGGTAAGATGTTGCTGGACCACAAGCTTATCGTTTGTGCCAATATAACTGAAGTAACTAGTCAGTACTATTGGAAAGGACGGTATCATGAAGAACTAGAGTATCAAGTATCCTTTAAGACGAGAATCGAAAAGAAATCTCAAGCAATAAAGTGTATAAAACAAAATCATCCTTATGAGATTCCACTTATCGCATCTAAAGAATTTGAGATTAGTAATTCTTATAAGGTGTGGATGGATGGCGAATTAACTTAATATATCGCTGAAATGAAAGTAAGAATAATAGAGACAGGATACTTCAAGTTGGATGGTGGGGCGATGTTTGGTGTAGTACCCAAGCAGATGTGGAAAAAACTCAATGCACCTGATGACAATAATATGTGTACTTGGGCGATGCGTTGTCTGCTTGTCGAAGAAGGTAATAGAGTAATTCTGTTTGATACTGGAATGGGAGATAAACAAGATGAAAAATTCCAGAGTCATTTCGAGCCTCATGGCCCTCACTCTTTAGCTCAGAGTATTACTGATGTGGGCTATGCACTAGAAGAAATCACAGATGTTTTTCTAACACATTTGCACTTTGACCACTGTGGTGGAGCCCTTTATAATGATTCGGAGGGGGATATACAAGCTCTTTTTCCCAATGCAAAATACTGGACAAATCAGGATCATCTGGACTCTGCACTGAAACCAAACTTCAGAGAAAAAGCATCCTTTCTGAAAGAGAATATAGTTCCGTTATTGGAACAAAATAAATTAGCTTACTTACCCACTGAGTCTGGTGTACATCTTACTGAAAATATCACTGTAGATTTTTATCATGGTCATACCACAGCAATGATGGTACCTACTATTCAGTTTCCTAATGGAAATAAACTGGTCTACCCTGCTGATCTCCTGCCTTCAGCTGGGCATGTTAGAATGCCGTATGTGATGAGCTATGATATCCAGCCGCTTCTAACATTAAAGGAGAAGTCGACTTTCTATGAAAAGACTGAAGACGAGAATACCTTTTTGCTCTTCGAACACGATAAAGATATCGCTTTAGGACAGCTGGCTAAGAATGAAAAAGGCCGATACAAGATTGATCATGGAATGTCTCTGGAAGAGGTGTTTACAACGTAGAGTAAAGGGGTGGTCCTTCGTGACATCTTTGTTCTTTCGACCTAAGTTAAACCTAGTTGTGGAAGGCCACATTTAGCAAGCCATACACTGTGTCGCTTCTATAGAGCGACTATGAGATGATGTGTTATTTTGGGGCTCTAAGCTCTGTGTACCTCACATCAAAAAAACATAAATGCGGCTACATAAAAAAGCCCTACACAATATAGTGTAAGGCTTTTCTGGCGGAAGAGGAGGGATTCGAACCCCCGGTACGTTGCCGCACGCCGGTTTTCAAGACCGGTGCATTAAACCAGCTCTGCCACTCTTCCTAAAAAATTATAGCCACTTAGAGTTGATTTCTAAGTGGCTGTAAAAGTATAATCTATTTAAGTAATATAAAAGTACTTAGGATTAAAAACCCAAGAATAAACTAGATTGATTTTTAGCAGAGATTTGCGATATCTCTTATCAAAATACTCTTTCTCTTAAAGTAGATTTGGTTTTGTCTTTTTAGGTCATTCAGGACATAAGTCACTGTCTGTCTGGAAGTTCCAGTGTAGTTAGCTATGTCTTGCTGTGTAAGGCTGTGCTTTATAAGCATCTCCAGACCTACCTGACGACCATTGGTTTTAGCATTGTCTTTTAGGAAATCTATGATTCTTTCTCTTGCATCTTTAAATACCAAAGACTCGAATCTTTCCTCTAGATACATCAATCTTGCTCCTTGCATCTTAATAAACTTCTCAGTCAATGCCCAATTTTCTTTTAAGTAGGCTTTAAAATCCTTAGAATTGATAGCAAAGCAAACCAAATCCTTATCTATAGACTTAGCAGTATTTAGCCTTACGTTCTGTGATGAAAGGTATTCGATTCCAAAAAGTGATTTTGGATGAATAATCGTCTTTATAACTTCTCTTCCTTCTCCAGATTTAGATATTATCTTGATGATTCCATTGACTAACACAAACACATCATCGGGGGTATCACCAACTCTGTATATTATTTGGTGCTTGGAATACTTCTTAATGGTTGCAAGTGATGCTAGGTCCATCAAGTCTTCATTTGGAAGTCCTTCAAAGAGTGCTACCTCTGATAAATACTGCATTTTTGCATTAAGATCCATCTTCATTTTCTGCGCTAGTTTTGTGTAAGCGACCATGATACAAATTGTATCAGAGCCTAAAATTCTATTCTAGACAAACAATGAAAAGTGGATAAGTAAAAAACTATAAAAGTGAACTAGTAGAACTGGCCTTATTGGATAGAAACCTGTTCTATAGTCTTATGGTAGGTAACGAAGATTCCCTGACCTCCTCCTATATTTGTATAGGTAGGGACAGGAGCATCAAATGGACCTTGCTGAGTTATTTTCTGTGTAGTTATAGACTTATGAAATTCATAATAGTCTCTAGGAACAGACCTTAACTCTAGATGAATAATAGAAGAAGATGGATTAGATAAGTCTTTGGATTTTGTTTCTACAATCAGGCGCTTATCTTCCTGTAATAGACTATAATCAATAAGTATGCCATCCGTATGAGATAAATCGAAGCTAGCCTCACCATTATGAGTTACACTTTCGATATCCAGATAAGACAACACATTATTTTCATTAAGCACAAAAGGCTTTAAGTGGTAATAGTTAGTTTCAGGCATTTCTTCCAATTCTAAGGTGATTGTAAAGTAGCCGTCATTTTGTTGATTAGTTAGTGTAGCAGCCTTAGTTATGATAGACCCTTCAAAAGGAACAACTGTCTCGCTGAAAGTTTCACCAAGACCGACACTATTAAACTCTGATCTGAGAGTGAGTTCATGCCCTGCTTTGAAAGCAAAATTTGTATCAAACCAATGTTCTGCTTTGGGTTCAAATCTTAATCCTTTGTCTAATTGATTCGTTGTCAGATTTGATATTCGAATCTCTCCATCATTTGAAATTGGCCTTATAATGTCTCCATCTGGTCCAAATGTAGAGGATATTAGTAAGGTTGGGTCTTCTCCGACCTCCAATTCTGCAAGAATCACTGTTTCATCACTGGCCTCTTCGATTATCGGCACAAACTCAGTACTACAGGAGTATATACCTGCAAGTATTAGAGATAATAATATAAGTTGGTTTATTTTCAAGTGTGATTCTTACTAGTTTAGACTATATATTTTGATGAAAGTCACAGCTACAAAAATACATTGATTAGTAGTTTTTTGCTTGAATATTTCTAGATTTAACCATTCCAAACTAGGCAAATAAGGCAATAAAAATCTTAAAAACTTAAGTTATAGCTTACTGTGGGCAAAAATCTGAAAAGATAGAACTGTTCGTACCTAATAGATAGGTCAGGATTGACAATTTCGTCGATATATAGTGGATTTATATGGTTGTAAACGTTGTAAATTCCTAAGGTAAGTTTAGACTTTCCCCACTTATATTTATTATAAAAGTTAAATCCAACATCTAGTCTGTGATAAGCCGGTAACTCACCATTATTAATATCAGCAAATACTCGTACTCTGGTAATATTTCCAAAGTCATCTACATAATTGAAGCTTTTATTGCTTGGTAAGGTTATAGGCGTACCTGAACCAAACTCAAAGTTGCTCGAGAACTCTACGTTTTCATTGAATTTATAGGTCATACTTGCATTGACAACATGTCTTCTGTCATATCTGAACCTGAAAGATTCACCGTTTTGGATCTCAGCAAATCTTCTATCAGTTTTAGACCAGGTGTAGGCAAGATTGAAGGTTGTTTTCTTGATGTCTAAGTTAGTATTGAACTCAACCCCATAAGATGTGCCCTCTCCTACTGGAATATTGGTATCCCAATTGCTGTTTTCTGATACTCTTAGAACTCCGGTACCATAACGTGTTACATTTTGAAGTTCTTTATAGTAGAATTCTACTCCAATATTAGTTGTCTTACCCAGATTAAATGTGTTACCAACAGAGGCAATCCAGGAAGTTTCAGGTGCCAGATTTTCTGTAGAAGGTAACCATATATCAGTGGGTACTCCTAGGCCGGTATTGGATAAGGAATGTAAGAACTGTCCCATTCTCCCCCATGACAATCTCAGTTTATATTTGTCAGTACCAGTCGAGAAAAGGATACGTGGCTGAGTAATAAAGTAGGTTTTTCCAGAATTTACGATAAGTTGGTTTAAACCAATATTGAGATTGGTATTTTTTCCAAATCTGATATGATCTTCTACATAGAATTCTAGTTCAGTTCCAAGGAGAGTAAATTCAGTAAGATTATCTCTCAGTATTCTAGTTGTTACTTGCTCAGTAGTTGTAACCAAACTATCACTTTGCGTAGCAAATAAGAATTGCGGAGAGAAATTGTGTCTCACATAACCAGTGCCGAATTTAAGATTATGTGCAGGCGAAGGATTGTAATCGAAATCTAATTTGAAACCTAGATCTTTAATGTCAGTTTTATAAAAACCGGCATCGAAAACAGAACTGACAATCTGACTCTGATTCAGAACTTCTAATCTATCATGATCAAAGGAAGTGAAGATGTGTTCTGATAGATAGCCACTGAAATTTACAAAAGATTTGTTACCAAGTTTTGTATTCCACCTAACTGAAGCTAGTCTATTGCCAGAATCCCAAGCCAATTCATCAAAGTCTCTTAATACCATCTCACTGTTGTCGGTCCTGATGATGTTGTCAAAAAAGTCTTTGCCTTCGTAATAGCTGAATAAGACATTTGAATTTGCTCCTAAGCTGAAGTTAAGCTTAGCATTGAAATCGTAAAATTTTACATCTGTATTTCTGTCTATAAGTGGATTGTCATTTATGACATCACTTAATGATTCTATCCAAGGATCTACAGTCGTCCTTCTATAACTTACTAAGAATGATGATTTTCCTTTTTGGATAGGTCCTTCTAAAGAGACTTTCCCAGTTAGTATTCCGATAGAAACATCACCCGAGAATTTCTGATTGTTTCCTTCACGCGTACGTATATCTACAACCGAAGAGAGTCTGCCTGAGTAATGTGATGGAAAAGCACCTTTGTAGATTTTTGTACTACGGATAACATTAGAATTAAAAATAGAGAACAAACCGAAAAGGTGGTTGGCATTGTAAACTGGAATTCCGTCAAAGAGTATAAGGTTTTGGTTGGTGGAACCTCCTCTGACTGACATCCCTCCAAATCCATCTGCACCACTGGTCACACCTGGTAAGGTATATGCCAGACGCATGATATCCGGTTCTCCTCCTACTGGTAGAAAAGAGTTGAGCCTCTGAATAGATAATAAATCTGCTGTAGGTGGCGCACTAATATTTACTGGTGCAACTGGAATTAACTTTGTATCTGTAATGATGATTTCATTAAGAAGATTCATAGGCTCAAGACCGATATTGATTACCGTATCCTGAGTCAATTGTAATTCTTTTACATGAATCTGGTAGCCTAGGTAGGAATAGTGGAGCCGCTGTAGTCCTTTGGGAATAGTAATACTATAGAAACCATATTCATTACTAACGGTGCCTAAGGATTTATCATATACATATACGTTAGCACTTATCAACGACTCACCACTTTCTTCATCTCGCAAGTATCCCGAGATAGTAATCTTGTCGTTACTTAATCGAAAAGGATCTTTGAAGAGTACAATCTGATCGCCTACAATTTTATACTTGACTTGATGGCGATTAAGTAGATAGTCTATAACAACGCCTAACTTTTCTTCTTTTACTCTGAAATTTATGAGGGAGTCACCCGGAAGAATTTCTTCTTGAAATGCTATGGTCACTTCTGCGTTGTGACATATCTCGAAAAGAACCTCTCTAAGTGGTTTATCCCTGGCAGTGTAGTCTATGACTAATTCGTCGGGAATAGTCGTTTGAGCTTCCAAAATGTTAAGACATCCTAGAATCAAAAAAAGTGGTATAAAAAAATATCGCTTTGGGCTTACCATTCGTATAGCTATAGGCCGATACAAAGGTACTTATTTAACTACTTTAATGAAGAAAATTATAGAGAAGAGGACCTACTTTGTCTCGATATTACTAACCTCAATGTTTTTACCGTCTCTAGTGATAGTCATTTCTATTGATGAACTCAATAATTCTAGACATTCATTCAAACCAGCAGGCTTATAATTGAAAGCTGTAAAACCCTTAGTTACTGGGGAATCATCAGTAACAGTGATAGTCACACCGTAAAATCTTTCTATATCATCGAAGACTTCATAGAGAGGTGTATTATCAAAGGAAAGTATGCCTTTTTGCCATGCGAAAGCATTGCTGTCGCTGGTGAGGACTTCGTGTTTTTTATTTTTTTCGTTATAGACTAGTCTCTGGCCTTCAGTCAGTTCTATAATTTCATTATTGACACTAAATTTAACAGAACCTCTGGCGATATCAGCGGTAAAGGCGTCATCGGAGTTTTCAATATTCAAAACTACATTATTAGCATTGGCAGTCACATCGTCCATGTCTAATCTCAGTGGTGCCGTACCTTTCTTCTCTTCCAACTCCAGATATACTTGACCATCAAGCTTACTTAGAATAAAATCTTTCTTATTGAATCTTAAAGTCGTGCTAGGTGCCAAAGTTGCACTAGAAAAGTTGGAAAGAGGCATCGTATTCTTTGCAAAATCAGCCGAAAAGCTATTGTTTAGCTTATCAGATAGCTTAATACCACCAAAAATAAGTGCAGCTATTGTCAATAAAGCAAAGAATAATCTTATTGCCGAAAGACCTGACTTAGTATTTGTATTGTTTTCCGCACCAGAAGACTGGGGAATGTTGTATTTCTCGACGAAATCGCTGTACGCTGCATCTACGTCAAAACTAGAAGTAGTTTTATAACTACTGACTGAACTCCAAATTTGTTTGAAATCAGAAACCAAGGTTGCATTGTCAGAACTCGCTGACAACCAGTTGTTTAACTCTTGGAGCTCTGAGGTATTGAGTTCCTTATTAAGTTGCTTGGTTATTAATGATATGTAATGTTCCTTACCCACGTATTTAAAAGACATTATAATTCAAGAAAACCCCTATCCCATTTCTTCTTTTTCTAACAGTTTTCTATAGTTGACCATTTCATCTCTAAGGATTCTAAGTGCCTTACTCATCTGGTTTTCTACAGTTTTCACTGAGATATCCATTTTTTTAGCCACTTCCTTGTATGAAAGCTCTTCAAACCTGTTTAAAACAAAGACTAAACGGCATTTTTCGGGAAGCCGTTCTATCACTTCATGCAGGTAGTCTTCTAACTCTTTAAACTCCATTCCTTCCTGAGAGTTTATAGAATTGTCGCTAAGTTCAATATTTAAATCATCAGAATCAAATATATCCTTGTTGGATTTGATCTTATTTAGCGATCTATTGTAGACTGAACGCTTTAGATAGCCAATTAAAGACTGTATCTGAATCGTCTCTCTTTTCCTGTAAAGCTCATAGAACACTTCTTGAACTATGTCTTCTGCTAAGCTACGTTCCTTGGTAATCCTCAATGCAGACATGCACATCATCTCATAATATTCTTTGAAGATTAGTTCCAATCCCTTGGATCCATCTTTGTAAAATATTTTAAGTAGTTCTGTGTCTGTATGTGCCACCAGGTTAGGGTAGTTAAAACATCATTAATAAATAATTTCGCAAGGAATTTTGGGTAAATCTCTCATTATCAGATAAATAAAGCCTAATTACGTGGGTGGCAATATCCATCTACCACCATCAATGCAAAAATGAGTCCAACTGAACCTCTAGATTGATCTTTATTGAGAAAAATATTGCTGTTGTTTATTTTTAGACGGTTAGTATTCATAAAGTAGCTCGAAACCGACGAAAACTTCGATCTCAAAGGCTATTTTCGTACAAAACATATAAACAATGATAAAATACCTATTCACTTTAATAACAAGTCTGGTAATAATCTCTTTTGCTAATGCTCAGTACTCAGTAGATCAGGGTGATAGCGACAGAATTACCACACTTAATGCATTAATAGCAGCATTAGACGATGATCACTGTGAGGTTCCATGTGGTATCTATGGTGACAGTCTTAGAATTTCATTGATTAAGGAGCATGTAAGTACAATAGAAAAAGCAATGAATCAAATCAATGAACTGTCAAAAGCAGAAACTCCAAACTACAACCAACTTATAAGATGGGTAGTGAACAAAGAGACACATGCTGAAGAGATCCAGCACATCGTTGCACAGTATTTCCTGCACCAAAGAGTAAAGATTCCAGCATCAGACTTAGGTGCTATGGAGATGAAAGCTGCTAAAAACAAGTATTTCAATCAACTAAGCTCTCTTCATGCTATACAAGTATATGCCATGAAGTGCAAGCAAAGCACAGATCTGAATCAAGTAGGAAAAATCAGTACTGCTATCGAAGATTTTGAAGACTATTATTTCCACGGTCATAAACACTAAAATTAAAAGATAAAGGACTTATCTTTGTGCTCCGAAATCATGAGGCCTTGCTTGCATGGTTTTAGATCGAAGATTAAATGGTGATTGTAGCTCAGTTGGTTAGAGCATCGGTTTGTGGTTCCGAGGGCCG
>CAZKXO010000069.1:0-13548 GCA_964556525.1 uncultured Saprospiraceae bacterium | reverse complement strand
CGATTTTCCCCACTGGTCATTCTTTTGTTTTCTAAACTATTAGTTAGCTCCACTTTTGGGGTCATGATGAAAATCCTATTCACTCATAACTAATATTTACTCATGAAAAACAATATTGCTGTTCTCCTGATTTTCTCCTTTATGAATGCATTTTTGCTCGAAGAAGTGCAATCTGCCATGACAGATAGTAGCCTATTTATCTATGGCACAATCACAACAACTGATAACGAAAGCTACACGGGCCAGATCCGATGGGGCAAGGAAGAAGCCTTCTGGTTTGATCATTTCAATGCTACAAAACCCGAAAACGACAATCTGAAGTATCTCAGTAGAGAGGAGTTGGATGAGCTCAATTATAAAGACAACCAGCGCAATACTAAGTGGTACCATAACAGCTGGACTGGCTGGAACAACTGGAACAATTCGTCAAATGATAATACCCATGTCTTCGAATGCCACTTTGGAGACCTGCAAGCTATCGAGCCCATGCGTGGTGATAGATTGCGAGTCACGATGAGAAATGGTGATGTCATCAGACTGGAAGGTGGCTCTAATGATGTGGGTGCTACTGTACGTATCTACGATGAGGAAATGGGTACTATCAAGCTAGACTGGGATGATATAGAAATAGTTGAGTTTTCGGCAGCACCAGCTGGTCTGGTAAGTGTTTTTGGTGAGCCACTTTATGGTAGCGTAGAAACTACTTCTGGAATTTTTACTGGCTATCTGCAATGGGATCATGATGAGCGACTGACACTGGATGAGCTCAATGGTGAGTCTTCTAGCGGAGAGCTGGATATTCCATTTAGGAACATCAGAAGTATAGAAAGTAATTACAGAGGAAGTACTGTAGAGTTGAAGTCTGGCCGAACATTAAAGATGAGAGGCAGTAATGATGTAGATGATGACAATAGAGGAATAATAGTGAATATGGTAGATATGGGCAGAGTAGATATTCCCTGGGAAGAATTCGAAAAGATGACCCTCCAGGATGTACCAGCTAGGTCTGAGGTGTCTTATGCGAGTTATATAGAACAGAAGCCTATTACAGGCTCGGTAACTTCTATCAGAGGGGATAAATTGTCTGGACGCATGATCTATGATCTAGACGAGAACTATGAGCTAGAAATGCTCAATGGTGTAAATAATGGAATAGAGTACTTCATCCCATTCAAATTTGTGGAGAGTATAGTGCCAAAAAACAGAGAAGAAAGTCTGGTGCTATTAAAAAATGGAGAGAAGATTCTTTTCTCTGACAAAGTAGATATCAATGAAGGAAATGACGGTGTCCTTGTTTTCACTTCAGATGATGAATATGAGTATGTGCCATGGAAAGAAGTGGACGAAATAAAGATTACTAACCGTTGATCTTAGCTTTAGAAAAGCGCCGGTGACCTAGCCATCGGCGCTTTCTTTTTTAAAGTTTTACAGGTAGAGTTTTATCTCTTACTTTTCTTTCCAAAGAGGCTTGATTTCCCTCTCTTCATAGATAAATTGCCATCCTTGTCTGTCTTGGCTGAGTACTTGGATTGGTCGCAACCTTCACCTGTTTTGCAACTTTGAGTTACTGTTATCATACCAAGGCCTAGCCCAAATAGTAGAATATATCTTTTTAATTTTCTCATTATATCTTTTTCTTATTAGGACAAAATTTCTGAAAAATTCACTCATATAACAAGAATTCTTTTGAAAAATTGCCAAATCCCCTTTAAAATAAGGGGTTTTGAGACAGTTTTAATATTATAATCTTTGTTTATATGTTCCAAAGGTCTACTTTTACACAGTATTTAAAATTACGTTTAATCAAAACATGGAATCATGAATAAAGGAGAATTAATAGATGCGGTAGCGGCAAAAGCAGACATAACTAAAGGGCAAGCAACTGAAGCGGTAGCAGCAGTTTTCGGTACTATAGAAAAATGTCTTAAGAGCGGCGACAAAGCTGCATTTGTAGGATTCGGAACTTTCTCTACGTCTGAAAGAAAAGCAAGAGATGGTAGAAATCCTAGAACTGGTGAAACAATCAAGATTGCAGCAAAAACACTTGTTAAGTTCAAAGCTGGTAAAGCACTTAGCGATGCCATGAACTAAGATTTAGTTTTTGATGAAGAATAAGAAAAGCAAGCTAACCTAACCTTAGCTTGCTTTTTCTTTTTTACGTTATGACAACTCTCACTGAACCTTATATTTACACTTTTTCATTTTCCCCTTCTTATGGCAACTATAACTGAACTCAAAAAAATTGCTTCACAAGTAAGACGAGATATAATCAGGCAGACAGCAGGTGCTAGCTCAGGACATCCTGGCGGCTCATTGGGCTGTGCTGATTTTCTTACTGCTCTGTATTTCAAGGTGATGAAGCACAACCCGAAATTTAAAATGGATGGCAGGGACGAAGACCTTTTCTTCCTTTCCAATGGGCACATCTCCCCACTTTGGTACAGTGTGCTGGCCAGAAGTGGTTATTTTAAGGTAAAAGAACTAGCTACCTTCAGAAAAATAAATTCTCGTCTCCAAGGGCACCCTGCAACTCATGAGGGCTTGCCAGGCATTCGTGTGGCCTCGGGTTCTCTAGGTCAGGGCATTTCTGTGGCAATAGGAACAGCGCTGGCAAAAAAATTGGATGGGGATAAGCAACTGGTGTATGTCCTGACTGGTGATGGAGAATTACAAGAAGGTCAGGTATGGGAAGCCATGATGTTTGCGGCCCACCATAAGGTAGATAACCTGATTACTGTGGTAGACTGGAATGGTCAGCAAATCGATGGTCCTACTAAAAAAGTAATGGCACTGGGCAATTTGGAAGCCAAGTGGAAAGCCTTTGGCTGGCAAGTCATGAAAATGGATGGACACAATATGTCAGAAATTCTCAAGACCCTCTCTGCTGCAAAAAAGGCCAGTGGTAATGGAAAGCCTATCTGTATATTGATGAAAACAGCCATGGGCCGAGGCGTAGACTTCATGGAAGGTACCCATAAGTGGCACGGAAAAGCAACCAATGCCGAGCAAACAAAAATCGCTTTATCACAACTGGAGGAAACTCTGGGAGACTATTAGAAAGAACCAACTAACAGAAACGAATGCTAGACAAACTAAACTATAAAGAAAAGAAAGCGACGAGAGATGGCTTTGGAGCAGGTATGACTTATCTGGGTCGAAGAAACAAAAAGGTAGTAGCCCTTTGTGCAGACCTGATAGGCTCACTTAAGATTCAGACCTTCATAGATGAGAATCCAGATAGATTTTTCCAAGTCGGTATCGCCGAAGCCAATATGATGGGAATCGCGGCAGGACTGGCGACAGCAGGGAAGATTCCTTTCACTACTACTTTTGCCAATTTCTCTACAGGTAGAGTCTATGACCAAATCAGACAATCGATTGCCTATTCTCACAAGAATGTAAAAATTTGCGCCTCTCATGCAGGACTAACTCTGGGTGAAGACGGAGCAACACATCAGATCCTAGAGGATATAGGCATGATGAAAATGCTCCCGGGCATGACAGTAATCAATCCTTGTGACTTTACTCAGACCAAAGAAGCCACGATAGCCATCGCCAAGCACAAAGGTCCTGTCTACCTCAGATTCGGAAGACCTGGCTGGCCGGTATTTATGCCTAAAGGCAAGTTTGAAATAGGCAAAGCACTAAAGCTCAATAATGGAAAGGATGTCACTATCATCGCAACGGGACATATGGTATGGCACGCTGTAGAAGCTGCAAAAGAGCTAGAAAAAGAAGGTGTCTCAGTAGATCTGCTCAATATTCATACTATCAAGCCACTGGATAATACAGCCATATTGCGATCCGTAAAAAAGACTGGCTGTTGCGTGGTGGCTGAAGAGCATCAGATGCTTGGAGGACTGGGAGAAAGTGTGGCAGGCTTACTGGCCAGAAAACAACCGACTCCTATGGAGATGGTTGCTGTCAATGACTCCTTTGG
Source organism: uncultured Saprospiraceae bacterium (assembly GCA_964556525.1). GTDB lineage: Bacteria > Bacteroidota > Bacteroidia > Chitinophagales > Saprospiraceae > RFSX01. Next base: position 9,608 of record CAZKXO010000069.1, on the reverse strand, counting down.
AGAAAGTGGAAAACCAGATCAGCTTCTAAAGAAATATGGATTAGCTCCGAAGAACATATATAGAGCTGCAAAGAAATTGACTAAAAAGTAGGGTATAAACTAAAAAACAGCATCTGACTTTTCAGACACTGTTTTTTCAATAATCCATCTTTTACGTGGGTCCGGATTTTATCTTAGATCATCTCATTAGAAAGATGCTTGTTTCTTAGTTGATATTAATGCTAGAGAAATAGACATCGTTTTTGCCTTCTATGATAAAGCCTAGCTTGTAATTCCCTTTTTTAAATAGGTTTTTATTTAGCATAACAACATCAGACATTACAGGTAATTGGAAATTCATATTTCCTTCATCATCAAAAATCTGTAGTAAAGAGATATCCTCATTAGTTGTGAAGGCAATTACTTCAGAATCCGCATTATATACTGCACTGGTAAAAAAATCAGGGTTAGCATGAGTGGTAACCACAAAATCATCAGAGCAGATTACTACCTCAGGCACAAAAGCGCTTAGAGTGCTTGAGACTCCTAAAGTGCAGTAAAGTAGAATTGTTATAATAGTTTTCATTTGTATAGTATTCACTACTAAGACGGATTTAAAGACGATTTCACTTATGATAAAACCCTACAGGTCTTATAACCTAACTCTACATGAAGCCTACATTAGGCTATAATGGTACAACTAATGACAATTCTCTGTCACCTTGAAAGCTATTTTAATCACTAGTTGTTTGGATGTTCACTGCTTGAGCAAACTGTTTGGAATGGTTAGAATTGGCAATAATTTTTCGTTTGACTTAGCTTTTTCATAAGTATCACTTGGGCTTGTTTTATAATGACAAACTCAAGAAGCTAAGTTCTATGTATCTTAGATCAGAATAGTATTAATTTTGCATCCTTAATTATATAAAAGATCAAATAATGAAATTCGGAACCAAAGCAATACATGCAGGTGTAAAACCAGATCCTGTTTCTGGCGCTATCATGACACCTATCTATCAGACTTCTACCTATGTGCAGGCAGCTCCAGGTAAGCATAAAGGATATGAGTATGCACGTACCCAAAACCCTACCAGAGACGCCTTACAGGAGAGTCTTGCTGCTCTGGAAAATGGACGATATGGTATCTGCTTTTCCAGTGGTCTAGCTGCAATGGATGCTATAATCAAGTTACTCAAGTCTGGAGATGAAGTTATTGCTACTAATGATCTCTATGGTGGTTCTTATAGATTATTGACTAAGATCTTTGCACAATTTGGTATCAAGAGCCACTTCATAGATATGAGTGATCCCAAAGAAATATCTAAATACGTCAATAAGAACACCAAGTTGGTAATGGTAGAAACACCTACCAATCCTATGCTCAATATAGTAGATATAAAGGCTGTCGTAAAAGTAGCCAAGGCACACAAGGTCAAAGTTGTAGTGGACAACACCTTTGCTTCGCCTTACCTCCAGAATCCACTTGATCTGGGTGCGGATATAGTATGGCATTCCTGTACCAAGTACTTGGGCGGGCACTCTGATGTTGTCATGGGTGCTGTTATTACGAAAAGCAAATCTCTGGCAGATAAGCTGTATTTCATACAAAATGCGGCAGGTGCAGTACCTGGTCCTCAAGATTGTTTTCTAATGCTCAGAGGTATCAAAACCCTACACCTCAGAGTCCAACGTTCTTGTGAAAATGCCAAGAAGGTAGCTGAATACCTCAAGAGTAATAAGAAGGTATCAAAAGTCTACTGGCCAGGATTCAAGGATTTTCCAGGGCATAAAATAGCTAAGAAGCAGATGAATAACTATGGAGGTATGGTATCCTTTGATCTTAAAAACAACAAATACAGCTCAGCAACAAAGGTCTTAAGTGGCACTAAGCTCTTTGCTCTAGCTGAGTCGCTGGGTGGGGTAGAGTCTCTAATAGGACATCCTGCAAGTATGACGCATGCATCCATTCCAAAGGCAGAAAGAATGAAAGTAGGACTTACAGATTCACTTATCAGACTTTCGGTAGGAGTAGAAGATGCTAATGACCTGATAGAAGACTTAGCTAAAGCCATAGCAAAGGTGTAATTTCATAGAGCTGTAACTAATAATTAAGGCTAATGGATCTGTCTTGTAGTGTTCTAGACCCAGGTGAAACATTACAGAATGGTCCATCATGAATTCTTACTACCAATACAATGAATGCAAATTCAATTAACAGAGTAATTAATCACAGACAATAGCAACTTTACAGATACGGCAAACATTTCCCCTTTCATCGTTCCAGCTGACTATCAGGCACTAAGATGAAGCATTTATAGATGGTTGTGATTTAGGTGATGGAGGACTAAATATTAAAGTCCATGAGGGTAAAGCAGACGAAAAATACAATTAAACCTTTCTTATTTCTAATCTGAAAATTACATGGAGTTAGAAAGTCTTGGCTATATTTAGTTCAGGACAACCATGGAATACAAGAAAACTCTCAGCATAAAGGAATGGGCCGAGGAAGACAAGCCTCGAGAAAAAATGTTGCTCAAGGGCAAAGGCTCACTTAGTGATGCTGAGTTAGTGGCTATTTTATTAGGCAGCGGTACAGGAGGTGTCTCTGCAGTTGATCTAGCAAAAGAGGTTTTGGCGACCTATCAGAATGATCTCAGTAAGCTCAGTAGGGTGAGCATCAAAGATCTCATGAAATTCAAAGGTATAGGAGAGGCCAAAGCCGTAACCATAGCTGCAGCATTGGAATTAGGGAGACGGCGACAGACAACTCAAGTCAAAGAAAAACCAAAAATTACCAGCAGTAATGATGCCTATCTCTGTGTCCATGCTCTCATGGAAGATTTACCACATGAAGTTTTCAAGATAATCTTGCTCAATAGAAACAATAGGGTCACCAAGATAGCTACTATCAGCAGTGGAGGTGTAGCAGGAACAGTCGTAGACCCCAAGGTCATATTCAAGAAGGCCTTGGATGAGCAAGCTTCTTCCATAATATTGGCGCACAATCATCCTTCAGGCAATCTGAAACCTTCACAAGCGGATCTAGATATTACAAAAAAACTGGTTTCAGCTGGAAAAACTTTAGATATCAATGTGCTGGATCACTTGATTATTTCTGATCAGGGATACTATAGTTTTCTAGATGAAGGACTGATCTGAGTGCCTTAGTTGTGGTAGCTCAACTAATTCCACTTATCTTAGCCTCATGTCCTATTACACTAACAAAACAGTCTGGATTACTGGCGCCAGTGCAGGCATAGGTGAAGCTATGGCCTTAAGTCTTGCAAAAAGAGGCGCCAAACTGATTTTATCCAGTAGAAAAAAAGCTGGATTGGAACAAGTAGCTATGCAATGTGCACCAGCTTCTTGCACAATCATCCCCTTAGATCTGGAGAAGCATGAAGACTTAGATGCCGTAATTGAAGAAAATAAATCTATTCTTTCTGAAGTAGATATACTTATAAATAATGGTGGTGTTTCTCAGCGTTCAAGAGTAGTGGATACAGATTTTTCTGTCTATAAAAAGCTTATGGATGTCAATTATCTGGGTACAGTGAAGTTATCACTGGGACTACTGCCTCACTTCAGAACCAAGAATGCAGGACACTATGTGGTGGTAAGTAGCATGGCTGGAAAGTTTGGTGTTCCAGTTCGTTCCGGCTATTCCGCATCTAAAATGGCTTTGCATGGCTTCTTTGATGCACTCAGGGCTGAGATGAAAGAGACGGGTATAAAAGTGACCATGGTCTGTCCGGGCTATATAAAGACAGATATTTCTAAGAATGCACTGACTGGTTCCGGCGCTGCACAAGGTACTATGGATGATGCTCAGCGCAATGGCATGGATGTCTATAAGATGGTGGACAAAGTGCTTGCAGCAGTTGCTGCCGAAAAAGAAGAAATCCATATAGGAGGACTTAAAGAGGTGAAACTTGCAGGCCTGATGCATCGCCTTTCTCCAGGCACATTTCGTAAGATTTTGGCTAAGACTAAGGTGACTTAAAAGCATTTTTGATCAAAAGGCTCGATATGACCTAATTCTTAAGTTCTTTTTAGCTCATTCATTATAGTATTTTCCATCTAATTACCGACCTTCGCATCTTGCAACTAACTCAATACCAAACTAATAGGATTGATAAATGGATATTTTTGAAAGAATAAAAAGTGACAAAGGACCACTGGGTAGGTACTCAGATGTAGCAGAAGGCTATTACATTTTCCCAAAACTGGAAGGTGAACTCAGTAACAGGATGATGTTTCAAGGAAAAGAAACGATAATGTGGTCAGTCAATAACTATTTAGGCTTGGCAAACCATCCTGATGTAAGAAAGGCTGATGCTGATGGCGCTAAGAATTGGGGACTGGCTTACCCTATGGGGTCTCGTATGATGTCAGGGAATACGCAGTTACACGACGACTTAGAAAAAGAACTAGCCGAGTTTGAAAATAAAGAAGCTGCTGTATTGGTCAATTTTGGCTACCAAGGTATTATGTCTGCAATAGACTGCTTGTTATCCAGAAGAGATGTAGTTGTATATGATGCTGGCTGTCATGCCTGTATCGTAGATGGTGTCAGAATGCACTCGGGCAAGAGATTTGTCTTTCAGCACAATGATATAGCCAGTTGTGAAAAGCAACTGCAAGCCGCAACTAAAGTAGCAGCAGAAACAGGTGGAGGTATCTTAGTTATATCAGAAGGCGTCTTCGGTATGAGAGGAGACCAAGGAAAGCTGCGAGAGATAGTAGCTCTTAAGGATAAGTACAGCTTCAGACTGATGGTAGATGATGCGCACGGTTTTGGTACTCTGGGAAAAACAGGTGCTGGAGCAGGTGAGGAGCAAGGCATCCAGGATGATATAGATGTATACTTTGCCACTTTTGCCAAATCTATGGGCAGTGTAGGTGCCTTCTTAGCTGGAGACAAGGATATGGTACAGTATCTGAAGTACAATATGCGTTCTCAGATTTTTGCTAAGTCACTGATGATGCCTGTAGTAGAAAGTGCCTTGCTCAGACTGAAGATGCTAAGAACGATGCCAGAGCTCAAAGACAAGCTGTGGTCTAATGTAAATAAATTACAATCAGGCCTCAAAGAGGCTGGATTCGATATAGGCAATACCAACTCATGTGTTACACCAGTATATATGAAAGGCTCTGTAGAAGAAGCCATGAGACTGGTGAATGACCTTAGAGAGAATCACAGGGTCTTCTGTTCTATTGTTGTCTATCCGGTAGTACCCAAAGGTGTCATCTTGCTTAGATTAATACCTACCTCAGTACATACAGATCAAGATATAGAAGAGACAATCACGGCCTTTAAAGCCATCTTGATCAAGCTGGAAAACAATACTTACAAAGAGGAAGTAGTAGCGTAGATGAAGAGAGCCCAGCTCACAGATTATATAGTAAGTGGCATCCAACAAGTAGGTATAGGAAATACCTCAGTCTATGATACCTGGAAATGGTACAGACGTAATCTAGGTATGGATCTCCCCGTTTTTGATGAAGCAGCAGATGCGGAGCTCATGCTGCCATACACTGGCGGACAGCCAAGAAGTCGTCACGCCATTCTAGCACTGAATATGATGGGTGGTGGTGGAGCCGAAATCTGGCAATATACGTCTCGAGAAGGACAAGATCCTGCTTTTGAAATACAGGCCGGTGACTTAGGTATCTACATCACAAAGTTCAAATCTCCAAATATAGCAACCTCACATGACTTACTGGCTAAAGAGAATGAGCTCTCCGAGATAACTCAGGCGCCAGATGGGCGCAGACACTTTTACTTAAAGGATCCGGATGGTAATCTGATAGAAATCATAGAATCTAATAGTTGGTTTGGGAAGAAAATATCACACAGCGGTGGTGTTTGTGGTGCGGTAATCGGTGTTACAGATATGGTAGCATCAATAGACTTTTACAAAGAAGTACTAGGCTATGATGTGGTCAGCTATGACAAGACAGAAAGGTTTGACGATTACAACTTTTTCAATGCCAGTAACAAATTCCGCAGAGTATTACTTCAGCATTCCCAGGAACGGAAAGGCGCCTTTGCAAAACTCTTTGGCAGGACAGAAATAGAACTCATACAAGTCCAAGATAGAACTCCAAGAAAGATATTCGAAAATAGAATGTGGGGTGATAAAGGCTATATCCATTTGTGTTTTGACATTACAGGTATGGCAGCCTTGCGTGGAAAGTGCCTGGCTTATGGAACACCGTTTACTGTAGATAGTGGCGACTTCGATATGGGAGAGGCTGCTGGTCAGTTTGCCTATATAGAAGATCCTGATGGTACATTGATAGAGTTTGTAGAAACCCATAAGGTGCCTATTATGAAAAAACTGGGCTGGTATCTGGACCTAAGAAAAAGACCTGCAGATAAGGCGTTGCCAAACTGGATGGTAAAAGCTATGGGCTTCAGTAGAGTTAAGGATAAATAAGCCTTTCTAAGATCTAAGTTGATTACTCAGTCCGTCTCCAATAGAATTGAACAAATAAATTACCAGGTAGATTAATAGACCTGGAAAAAACGCCAGCCACCAATGATCAAAATTGGATCTGGCATTATTTAGTATCGATCCCCAACTCACTTGATCTACTGTCAGACCAAGTCCTAGGAAGGATAGAGTGGATTCCAATAAAATAGCCGTAGAAACTGCAAATGCACTGGCAACTATAACCGGAGACAAGCTAAGAGGTAAAATGTGGTCCCAGAAGACTCTGAATCTTGATAAGCCCAAAGCTTGAGCAGATTTGACAAACTGAGCTTCCTTTAGCTTGAGAATTTCTGCTCGTATGTATCTGGTGATGGAAGGCCATCTGAGTAAGGCGATTATAATTATGATGGAGCCTATAGTTGGACTTTTTACTATACCCAATAAAACAAGTAGAATAAACAAAGTAGGTATGGATCTGAAGACTTCTATGGTCCGCATAACTATCAAGTCTAATGGCAAGGAAACTTGCTTCTTTTCTCTGGGATAAGTAGACGATTTTCTGGCTGCCCATAGTGTGCAGGCTAAGACTATCAGCAGGGCAATAACTCTTACTAAATTATTGCCATAGTAAAAATAGAATGCTGCAATAATGAGCACCAGCAGGTAGAGAACCATCAGCTCCAGTGGCAGCTTGAATCCGTCATCTCCTACATAGCCACTGAGATAGCCTAAGAATATTCCTATTAGTAATGACAGTAACACCGAGAAGAGACCTATTTTCAAAGCTATAGCAGTCCCCGCAAGCAAACCTGCCAGTACATCTCTGCCTATGACATCCGTGCCCAGCCAATGTCTGTAATATAGAGAACGTACTTTCTGCTCATCAAAGGGGCCTACAGACCTGTTGTCTTCGTCAAGTGTGGAATGGCTATAAGGAATCAGTGCTGGGATTCCTGACTGACATTCTGAGATGCCAGCGGCATTAAACTCCTTATCGAAGCAGATAAGATAATCTTCATCGGCAATAAAGGAATGACTAAGCCCGAAAAAAACAAAGATGCCTAGACCCCAAAGGTGTCCTGTCGAAAGACCATATTTTTTAAACAATGACTTCATACTAGGCAAATCTAATTTTTGGATTGACGTAGGCATAAAGTAGGTCAGCAATCAGGAAACTCAAAGCCGTTACCACTCCTATAAACAGAATGATACAAAAGACAATGTTCCAGTCTGCCACACGGATCGAATTAAGCATCAAACGACCGATGCCAGGAATATTGAATATGACTTCTATTACAACTGAGCTGGCTAAGGTAGCCGGAATAGCAGCTGCTAAAATTGTAATGACTGGCAATAAGGCATTAGGAAAGGCATGTTTTTTTACAACTTGTTCTTTTGTCAGACCCTTGGAGTAGGCTGTCATAATATAAGGGGCATCCATCTGATCCAAAATACTTCTGCGTAACATCCTGGCGAGGTACGCAATAGAAAATAAACTGCTGATGATGATAGGTAAGAACAGCTTGTGAATGTTAAGCCACACCTGCTGAATGGTGGTTTTTTCAGGATAAATATCTATTCCAACGGAAGGAAAAATATTGGTCCAGGTTCCATAGTCGTCGGTCGTAAAATACATGACCATAAGTGTTGCCAGCCAAAAAGTAGGAACAGCATAGATGAGGTAGAGTAGCTGGTTTATAAATTTTTCTTTCTTTCCATCTGGTTTTAGAGAAATGAGGTAACCAAGAAAAATACCTATGCAAAAACTAAATATGATGTCTATGAAGGCCATATGGAAAGTCCAAGTCAGCGCCCTTCTTACTTCTGTTATTGCAGGCTGACCATTTATAAATGACTTGCCAAAATTGCCTTGCAGAATATTTCCAAACCATTTATGGAACTGATTGTCTGTGCCGTGCCAATGGAATCTGGGATAGAAGAACTTTGAAAGTTTGTAGTTTTTAGAAACTTGTTGTGTAAGTGTTTTGGTGTCTGTAGATAGGAGTTCCGTGGCTTGAGGAGAGTTTATTATTGCTGTCGCATCTTCTATGTTTGTTCCTAGCTTTAGTAATCTTTTAAATAGTTTTTTAGAGTTGTGATCAATGATAGAATTACTGTTGGACGGATAATTGTGCGGTAAGATCGAAAAATAAAAATTAGGTTTGTCTAGACCGAGCTTTAGATAAGCAGTCTCATAAAGATCGACATCAGGACTCTCATCTTCTATAGTTTGGGAATTAAGTAAGGCCATAGCCGGATCTTGCGGGACCAACTTACTTAAGGTAAAGGCTACTACACTTATAATGACTAAGGTAGGGATGATAAGCAGTAGACGTTTTACAAAATATCTTTTCATATTATTTCAGTAGACCTAGCTAAGCCTCCTTTGCAAGTGAAATTACACAAAAAGCAATAATTGAGAATTCTGTCTATATGGCCAGCTCAAAAGTATTGGCCTGGTAGCCTGGGCGCTTACTGGACGAGGTCGCAGCAAGCCTGTTGTTGATTATTATCTTACTCAGTGGGCAATATAAGAATACAACTGGCTGGTCTTTGTGCATCGTCACCTGCAGGTCTCTACACAATTTATCACGTTCCTCTTTGACTGTTGTATTCCTGATTTTTTCAATCAAGAAGTCCGCCTCCTTAGAACTATAACCAGAGTTATTCATAGTGCCATTTCCAGCATTGTCACTGTGCCATTTTCCGTAAGGGTCGTCAGACTCCATGTTTGCAGCGAGTAGCAACACGTCATAATTGTAAGGTGCAAGATTTTCCTTTCTCATCAGAGCGGGATTCTTATTGACGATGTTAAGTTTTATGCCAGCCTTGGAAGTCGCCTCTTGATAGAGCAAGGCGATTAATTCGCTTAGACGGCTACCAGTTCTTATGATATCAAATTCCATTTTTTCTTCTTTCCCATCTATCACCTTTCTTCTTATTTTGTCTGGACCCATAGTCCAGCCAGCTTGATCTAACAAGGCATTGGCCTTATCTATATCATAAGGAATAGGAGAGAGGTCAGAATTATAGTTATCTCTAGCTGGATGAAAATGCCCAATTGTTCTTGTCCCTAGACCTCCATCTATGTTTTCTATAAAATCATCTACATCTGCTAGATGTGCAAATGCTCTTCTGACAATTTTGTCAGCAAGGATTTCATTTTTATTATTAAGGCTTATGAAATAA
>CAZKXO010000068.1:0-13701 GCA_964556525.1 uncultured Saprospiraceae bacterium | reverse complement strand
TATATTTTTAAGTAAAATAACAGAAATGAAGACGCAGGATATTGCAGAGCGGTTGGTAGAATTATGTTCTCAGAGAGATTATCAAGCTTGTTATGATGAGTTGTACTCTCCCAAAGTCGTAAGCATAGAATCAGATGGAACAACCTGTATCGGACTAGATGAAATTGCCCACAAGGGTAGACAATGGAGCGCAAGAATTCAAGAATTGCATAGCTCAGAAATAGGACCTCCTACGGTGAGTGGTAATTATTTTTCACTAGCTATGAATATGGTCATTACTTATAAGGGCGCGATAGGACCAGTAAAGTTTGAGGAGATCTGTGTTTATCATGTAAAAAATGGAAAGATAGACAAAGAACAATTTTTCTACGATACCCCTACTCTGATAGATTTAGAAGAAGAGTAGAACTTCTATTGTTTCTCATATCTACTATAGAACCATAGTCTAGGGCTCAGGGAGGTATCGTCACCTAAGTAATAACCATAACCTATAATTTCGTAGTAGTCTTCATCGACTGTCTCTTGGAAGTACTCTATTTTCTGTGGTGTCTCTTGTTTGGATTGCCATATGATAGTGTTGTCTCCTCTGGTACTCCCTTCATGGATTATTGTTTCGGTAGGCTTGTGTACGATACACCACATTTTGCCTCCTTCTACCTTATTGACCCCAGTACTGATTTCTTTTTTGTCACTCTCAGGGTAGTGGTCTATAATTTTTACAGTCTGATAGTAAGGATTTTCTGAATTGTAGACCTGTGTTACATTGATGCGATTGATTTCTTTTAGACTCGGCGTCTTTATATGGTCTAGCGTCAATTCTGTAAGATTCATCTCATCTAGACTTCTAGGCTTACTGTCCTCATAGATTATAAATTCTCCTTTCCATGTCCCATCTAATAATTCATACACATCAGCGTACTTTCTGTCCACTTCCTGGAAAACAGGATTTACGATCGTAGGTACCTGCACTTTATTTGTTTTGCAGCACTGGAGTAGACTTGCAGTAACCATTAGGGATATCATTGTTATGAATTTGCTAGACATAGTAGACATTGTTATGCAAATGTAATACGACCATCACTTAATTTCTAGGTATATATCGTAATAAGGTCATTTGTTAGGTTGGTACAAGATCTTATATGTTTAAAGCCTTGTCGTGAGACTCACAATCTTACCTTGTTGTCTTCTAGTAACAAAAAAGAATAGCCTCTTTAGAACAGGAATAGTCCACCAATTCAGGTTATTCCATAAATAACCAGTTACAATAAATATAGCCATCACTGGTATGGTCTTTAATAGTCTTACAAACTACTCACTTGGGGTGCCTTATGAGTAACAGCAAATGGCCTCAATGATGTAACTATTTAATTCCTAGAAAAGAAACTTGTAGATGAGCTTATAAAATCTGATTGCAAATTTTGTTATTTAATGTCGCCCCATATACAAGCCTTTTTCACGCTTCACTGAAGCGGGGTGCTATAATGAAGGCAAAAAAATATAGATATATCAATGGATGAGTATATGGTTTGATAGCAGCTTATTGTATGAATTATAACTATTCATAACAATTCGCCTCTTCCTTTCTACGATTCATCTATTATCATTCAGAATATACTGCTAAACGATTCATCTTTGAACTATAATATATTCGAATGAAAACATCGGTTTACTATATCGCAACCGCCTTGCTTGCATGTATAAGCTCTTTGAATGGGCAGATGATTGTCTCAGGTATTGTTACAGATAGAAATGCTGAGCCTATTATAGGCGCCAATATCTATATTGAAGGTAGTTATGATGGTGCAGTTACAGAGCTAGATGGTACCTTCAGTTTTACAACTGATCTGACTGGTGAGCAATCACTTTTGGTTTCCTATCTGGGTTACGAATCTAAGACTATTACAAATAAGGTAACAGAATTGTCTGACCTTCAGGTTAAGCTGCGAGAATCAGCGTCTACACTAGATGCAGTAGAGATCAGTGCCAGCACCTTTAAGGCTGGGGACAATTCTAAGTTGGCAGTGCTGAAACCACTGGATATGGTGACTACTGCTGGATCTATGGGAGATGTTATAGCAGCCATTCAGACCTTGCCAGGTACTCAGTCCAATACTGATGATGGAAGATTGTTTGTCAGAGGCGGCGATGCTAATGAGACGAAAATATATATAGATGGCATGAGGGTTTTTTCACCCTATACTAGGGCAGTACAAGGAACACCTTCGAGAGGAAGATATTCTCCATTCCTGTTTAAGGGAACCAGTTTTAGCACAGGAGGCTATGATACGGAGTTCGGACAAGCCTTGTCTGGCGTATTGGATATGAGTACTATAGATACTCCTAGTCAGACAGAATCCAATCTTGGACTCATGACAGTAGGCCTTGCAGCTGGGCATACTCAGAAATGGGACCAGCAGTCCATAAGCTTGAGTTCCACTTATATAGATCTGACACCTTACTATTGGATAGCACCGACCAGACTAAATCTGGACAAACCTTTTCGCGTCTTCTCTGGAGAACTCGTGCACAGATACAACATAGATGATGGTCTTATCAAAACTTATATAGCAGGTGACACAGGTGGTGTCAGCCTGAGTCAAGAGAACCTTAATACACAAGAAGATGAGGCTATAAACATCCTTAATAAAAATATCTACATCAACTCTAGTATGACCAAATTGCTCACCGATAAAACATCAACAAGAATAGGTGTGAGCTATGGCAATAATGATGATGACTTGGAGGTGGACAGTTTCCATATGGATCAAGGTCTCGAAGGCTTGCACCTTAAAGCAACCTTCAAAACTATTCTTAATGATTTTCATATCATTAATTATGGTGCTGAAGTGATTTCTCAGACCAATACTGTCAGGTCGGGTTTTGGGAGTGACATTGTACTAGCGGACGACAGGCTACAAAGAGAACAGTATGCACTTTTTGCTTCTACGGATTACTTTTTTAATAAAGACTTTGCTGTAAAACTAGGCTTACGAAGCGAGTACAATTCCTTACTACAAAAGACTGAAATAGATCCAAGAATTACCTTGGCCTATAAGTTGGGCAAGAATGGCCAGGTCAGTGCTGCCTACGGACATTTCCATCAGGAAATAGGGTCGCCGTTTTTGTATTCTAATACAGCTGTCGGTAACGAAAAAGCAAGACACTACTTACTAAACTATAATTTCAAAAATGAGAAAATCATACTCCGCTTGGAGGGATATTACAAAGACTATAGTGACCTCGTGACTTATGATCTGAATAATTTCCAGTTTGAGCAAGTCAGCAATGATGGTTTCGGAACGGCCTATGGTTTTGATCTGTTTTTTAGAGCTAATAATCTCATAAAGTATGTAGACTTTTGGGTGAGTTATAGTTGGTTACAGAACGAGAGACTGTATCAGAACTTCCCTAGTCCAGCTACACCGAGTTTCTCCACAGATCATAACTTTTCATTGGTGACCAAGACTTGGTTTGAAAAACTGAATTCTCAGCTTGGTGTCACCTATAGTCTCGCAAGTGGTAGACCATTTGATGACAGAAATACCTCTGCTTTCATGACAGAGCGGTCTAGTATGTTTCATAATGTCAGTCTGAGCTGGTCCTACTTGATTACCCAGCAGAAGATTCTTTTCGTTTCAGTGTCTAATGCCCCAGGATTTAGAAATGAATTTGGGTACAGGTATGCTGATCAGCCAGATATGAATGGCTATTACAGATCTGAAAAAATCAGACCTAATGATGATAGATTTTTTTTCATGGGCTTTTTTGTCACTTTCAGTGAAGACAAGACCAAGAATCAGTTAGATACTTTGTAAGTTATAACACCTTGTTAATGAGTTGTCAATTGAAGTTTGGGAGGTAATCCTCAGAATAAAAACCCGTTCTACAGGTGCTGATTAACTGCTAACAAAAGCAGTTGCTCATACTTATGAAATGTATTTTTTCACTATTCTGAACTACAATGAAACAGCTTCTCTTCCTCCTGACACTTGTTATTACATTATCTAATTGTTCTGCCAGTCTTACCTACAGTCCCTCGCTGAATCTACCAAAGCAGCCGCTCCCCAAGGGCAGTATAGAATTGCAAGCAAGTGCTGAGTTGTTTCCAGAATCGCGACCAGAAAAGGTGGACAATAGACTCACTTTTGGTGTGAATGGTAGGGTAGGATATGCATTTTCGGACAACTTCAGTGTCAGTGCCAATGGCTGGTTGGATGCTGGCAATGGTTCCCTAGATAGCAGACTTGGATTTGCTATGAATGCACAGTTTGTAAAACATCGCAGCCCAACATCAAGAATAATAATCTTACCTAGATTTGGTTTCGTAAATTTTGGTGAAGGATATGGTCTGAGTAATTCAGTAATCTATCAGAAAGAAACCTCTGAAAATTTAAGTTGGTATACTGGCTTAGGTGCTGCTTGGGGCTATTCTCAACTAAATAAAATTTCATTATCAACATTCGAGCCACCGCGTTATCCCTTTGGTTACTTGGTAATGGGACACCTAGGTATTGCGTACAATTTGCGTAATTCGGTTAGATTCAATCTGGAGTTAAACCCTATCTATCAGATAAATTCCTTTGACAATGAAACTCACTTTTTTGTGGCGCCCTCACTAGGCTTTGGTTTTATCTTGAGTCAGTGTGATGAGAGCTAATGCTCTTTATACCCATACTATTATTTATACTTAGAATAATCTATAAGCGATTCATCTTAGCTATCCTACGATTCGTCTGCTTGGATTTTTGATAGGACTGTTTTCAAAGCATCTTTGAGGTGTAATAATTACAAACCCTATTAAATAATCACTTATTTTTAAAATCATGAAAAATATCTTCTTAATCACCACTGTGTTGCTTGCAACTTGCTGTACACTTTTAGGCCAGGATATGGCAGAAGTAGAGCAAACTCCTACTCCACAAACCTGTACACTGACGCTAGAGCTTACCGGTCTTAGTTCAGATAAAGGACAACTGATGGTCGGTTTGTACAATTCCAGTGATACTTGGTTGGGCAAAAACTTAAAAGGTGAAATCGTGAAAATAAAAGATGGCACAGCAACTGTAGTTTTTACAGACGTACCTTATGGCATCTACGCCGCTTCGGCAGTTCATGATGAAGACAGCAATAATGAATTGAACACTGGACTTTTCGGAATTCCTTCTGAGCCTTACGCCAGTTCTAGAGGTGCAAAAGGTAAATTCGGTCCTCCAAAATGGGAAGACGCAAAGTTTGATTTGACAGCACCGGAGATCACAGAAAAGATAGACTTCTAATTAGTAAAAAAACGATACAAGATGAAAACCTACCTAACATTTTTATTGCTTGGGCTGACCTTAGTAATAACTGCGCAGGACAAGTATACACAAGGCATGGAAAAAGCCTTCACCCTATGGCAAGAAAATAAGAGTACAGAAGCTGTGGCCTTATTTGAAAGAATAGCACAAGCGGAAAAAGACAACTGGTTACCTTCTTACTATGCAGCAAATGTGCTTATTGTTTCTTCCTTTCAGTCCAAAGACAAAACTCTAGTCAATGAAATGCTAGAAAAGGCAAAAAAGCATATTGCAGATGCACATGAAAGATCACCTGACAACTCAGAAGTCTGGACGATGGAAGGTGTCCTCTACACTGGCTACGTGGTTATGGACCCAGGCACCTTTGGAATGACATTGTCACCCAAGATTATGGAGCTGCACCAGAAAGCTGTAGCACTAGATGAAACAAACCCAAGAGCAGCTACAAATCTCATAGATTATGAAATAGGAGGTGCCAAGTTTTTCAATACACCTCTGAATACTTTTTGTGACAGACTGAAAGCAGCCCTGCCTATGTATGATAATCAGAAGGCGGACTATCCATTTGCACCGAGCTATGGTAAGGATAGAGTAGTAGAAGCTATGAAGGAATGTGGTTGTGAGTAGATCGGATTCAAAAGATTTTAAGCAAGAGCTCCTCATGGCAACCAAAGTTTTCTTTGCTGTGTTGTTGGTGACTTGCACCGTGGAGTACTTCTATAACCCAAATTTTGGATGGGAAGGAGTTAAGCAGTGGGTGATAGTTAATTTTTGTTTTAACTATCCCTTTTATTTTTCTAACGTTTTCTTGTCCAATTACTTGGATAAAACAATGTCCTGGAGTGATGGTGCTCAAAAGAGAGCAATATTAGGAACCCTGATTACAATACTTGTTAATCTGATTGTGATCTACATGGTTATAACCTTGGTTACTGTTCTAGTATATAAAGGACCAGCAGATTATGTAATGACACCTAACGGTAAGAACATGGTGCTTGTCACTTTTGTCATATTGACTATCGTCACGCTAGTCTTTTATAGTATCGGTTTCTTTAAAGAAATGCAGAAAGAGAAACTATTAAGTGCCAACCTAAAAGAAGAAAAGCTAAAGGCAGAGCTCAATGCACTCAAGTCACAGGTGGACCCACATTTTCTCTTTAATAGTTTCAATGTGCTTTCTGGGTTGATAGATGAAGATCCCAAGCAAGCCCAAAAATTTCTTTCTGGACTCTCTAAAATCTACAGGTACATCCTCGAGAATAGGAATCAAGAACTTGTAACCTTGGAAGCTGAACTTAATTTTGCCAAGGAATATCTAAAGTTGCAAGAAATTAGATTTGAAGATAGTGTCACGGTAAATTTTGTAGTTGATGATTACAACTTATCCAAACAGCTGCCAGCTCTAAGTCTTCAGTTGGTTCTGGAAAATGCGATAAAGCACAATGGATTTGATTCTCAGAATCCGCTGAGCATTTCTATTACAGAGAGTGACGATATCGTGACCGTAAAAAATAACAAGAGGAAAAGAACTCATTTGAAGGAAGGCAATGGAATGGGACTTACAAATATTAGTGAACGCTATACTCTTAGACAAGTTATCGGATTCAGTATAGAAGACGAAAAAGATTTTTTTGCTGTACATCTACCCCTTATAGCATCATCATGACCAAAGCAATCATAGTAGAAGACGAAGCTGTTGCTGCAAGAAGAATGCAACGGCTCCTGGAAGCACAGGATATAGAAGTTATCCAGCAAATCCAATCTCTCAGGGAGCTGAATACTTATTTAGATGCAGGACAACTTCCAGATATCTTTTTTATGGACATACATCTGAACGATGGTATCGTATTCGATGCATTAAAGGACAGGAAAATACAAACACCGATAATCTTCACGACTGCCTATGACCAATATGCTATAAAAGCATTCAAGCAAAATAGCATCGATTATCTACTCAAGCCTACAGATGAGGAGGAGCTCGAGAAGGCACTTGCCAAGTATAGAAAGCTGTCACAAATTGTAGACCTTTCTGCAATCACAGCATTGCTTTCCTCTAAGCAAACTCTACAACCTGCTTATAAGGAAAGAATAAGTGTCAGGGTAGGAGACAAGATTCGTAGTATCAATATGTCGGACATACAATTCTTTTATAGTGCTGATAAGAGCAACTTCTTATACAATGTAGATGGACGGTCTTATCCGATAGAATATTCTATTGAGAAAATAAGTAAGCTACTTGATCCCAGTTCTTTCTTTAGAGTGAATCGTGGGCACATCATTTCTATAGCAGCAATAAAAGACGTCTTAGCCTATTCCAATTCCAGACTAAAAGTTGTGATTACTGACGCAACAGACCATGAAATAATAGTTGCACGAGATCGTGTAAAGGAATTCAAGGCTTGGCTGGGCTAAAATCTAGCTTTTAATGATTAGTCTTTACTTCGACAAATTCTTTTATCAGGGTTTTTTCTATATGGTCTATATCAGCCATAATAGAAGCTCTGGAATGTCCTTTTCTTAGTGTAAATCCACCACTGGTAGTAATCACACCTTTAATGGTCCATATGCCACTGATAGATATACAATTTTTAGAATTGAGGAGGATGCCAGAATATTCTACTTCATGAGTAGGATATTTCTTATAGAGGAGGATAGAGTTGTCTGATGAATCTAGTCTGCCTTCGAAATGGAAAGGATTGATGTCATCTACGCCATGGCCTACTATTCTTCCATCTTTAAAAAAGACAAGAGAGCAGTGCATCTCATGGTCAGAATCATTCATCTGGTTGTAAGAGTAATATCCTGTGAACTCGCCACTAAATACTTCTAGATCCATAGTTGATTTTTATCGGTAATTTATATTCAGGAATTTCAAATATATGTTCCCTTCAACTTAGATGCTTGAAATTTTTAACGTATAGAATATTAGTGTTGTGGTGAAAATATACTTAGGTATTAATAATCACAGAGTAACACATTAGGATAAATTTTATGTGTTATATAAATTTTTTTACACATATTGGAATAATACTTATATGAGATATTGATATATATTTACGAACATTATAATTATTGATTCCCAAATCAGGATTTAATTACTCAATCTCGAAGATCGGTTTTTAACCAGACCGATCTTTTTTTGTTCCCCTACCTTACCAATAAAAAATTAAAGGCCAATAGAGACTCTACTGACCTTTAACACCCTTAATATAGAAATTACAAAACCTTTTTCTTGAGCCTTATGGCCCTATATCTTTATTAGATTTTTAGTTACTGTTAGTAATCTAACTAATGTTGCAAGTATTCTGTTTGCATTTTACTTTCTTTTCGCTAGTCGGCTGCTTTTTGATACCGACTCGTGACTAACTAATGTTCTAGCTTTTGAATTTTTCATAGCTTTTAGATTGGCAGCTCATCTCTAGGACAAGAAATTGGAGTTGATCCTCTAGAATTTACGAACTACAGAGCTTTTACATGAGAATACAAAGTATCTACAGGCTGTCAGATAGGGTAAAATCTATGCAATTTAGCTGACACTTTAGGCCATCTGGAAGTGACGTTGCAAGTAAATTCATTCATATCCCAATGAAATAACACCTTTGATCTTTTATGAAGAATAAAAGAGTACACATAAAAAGAAGGAATAAATCCTATAATTGACCTTGATTTAGGTAGAAAATAAATGTATATTTGCGCTCCTTAAAAAATTACATTTTAATGTTAATAATAAACGTAAAAAGCGACGAGTCAATAGATAGAGCGCTTAAGAGATATAAAAGAAAATTCAAGCAGACTAGATTGCTTAAAGAAATAAGAAGAAGAAAGCATTTCATAAAGCCTTCTGTAGAAAGAAGAAATGAAATACTTAATGCGACTTACAGAAAAGAAATGTACGGAGACGCATAAGATATAATTAATAAGATTTGATAAAGGGTTCATCTATTTTGATGGACCCTTTTTTTATGCCTATAACCAATTTTTGAATTTATATTCTCATTCATTATCAATAAATTAAATATTTACTAATTTTATAATATATAAAATTAGTAACCAAATGAAATATTTCTACATCCTCCTATTTGTAGCCCATGTATCGGCTATTTCAGCTCAAGATTGCACTATTCCCAATGGAGATTTTGAGTTATGGGCTGATTTTACTGAGCAAATAGATACCAGCGAACCATTGCCAGAAAATACAGTGATGTTGCCAGAAGGCTATTTCAGCTTGTTTAGACTGTTTTTCTCCTTTGTAGGCGAATTCTTTCAGGTTCTGACAGGAGCAGAACTAGAAGCCTTTGCCAGTGAGGCTTTCAGTGTAACTCAGGTCACAGATGCTTCTAATGGCATTTTTGCTGCACAGATAGGAGGTGATGAAAATGGACCTCTGGCAGACTTAATTGGTGTATTCGCTTGCCCCCTAAATGTGCCAGACAGCTTCTATATAGATGTGAAACATATCGGTACAGGCGCAGATACCTTGTACCTCCAAGGCGCATTCGGAGAATCTTCTGAAGTTCCTCTAGATTCCTTCGCATTAGAACAGTTAAGTGGAGCTTTTTTTGCTCACCAACTGACCAGTAACGAAGAGACGGAGTATGAAACTATAGCAGTTCCTGTTATAAATAACAACAACAATATTAATTCAGATACCTTGGTAATGTTGGTATTGGCATTTGGTGACGAAGCGTTCTTCTCCGATGGAGGAGAAAGTGCTTTCATTATAGATAATATGAGATTCAATAACAGTTCTATACTTTCTCTAGATGATATAGAATTAAGCGGTGGTTTTGAGGCTGATCATAACAAGCTTAGAATTTCGCATGACTTTGATGCAGCTACAGATGTGATTACTATAGAAAGAAGCCTTGAGGCAAATGGCGAGTACAAGCATATTGGTACTCTGGACACGGAATCAGATGATAGTTTTAGAGATTATGACATAGTAGAAAATACAGTATACTATTACAGGGTGAAGGCCGAGAACTTTGATGGCCAGCCAGTATATTCTGAAATTCTAAGTATCAGAACCAAGGAGTTGGTCTCTAGTGTTGCGCTTGCTGTTGTTCCTAATCCTATGGAAGATAGAGGTGCAATTATTCTTGACGTAGAAAAAGAATTGTCTGACGCTACTTGCTACATCTATGACTCTAGAGGACAACTCGTGCAGACAAAGGTATTGCCATCTAGGATAGATCCAGGTAAAAACACGTTTGATCTCAATGTGCATGATTTTTCTTCAGGCTTATATAGTTGTCAGATTGTATCTGCTACAGAAGTATGGACGACTTCATTTATAGTCAGTTTCTAGCTTTTTTTCTAGATAGTCCGAGATTACTTAGGTCAGCTGTGTTGTTTCTATAAGGAAGCCGTCATGACCATAATCCGAATGGATTCCTTATAGATGGCCTTGCCCAAACTATCAGAAAGTTCTTTTTGCAAACTGCTTGGAGTTAGCATATCACTGCTAATGCTTATCACCAAAGTTGGTACGGAAATGCCACTTAGAGCAGCAGTCATACCGCCTCTGTCACGTCCTATATTATGTGTATCTAGGCACTTGGTAAGGTAGAAGTAACAGAAGTGCATCGAATCTTTTTACAAACAATCAGTCTTAACAATACTTTACAATTCTCTTAGTCACTTACAGTTGCTTTTCTTTTAATCAAAAAGACACTATAAAAAATCAAAATAAGAGCAAAAAAGAAAGTATAGTGGAAAGTTTCTCCATCCCATAAGCCCCATAGTAGAGCGACTACTGGCGTCAAAAAACTAACCGAGCTCGCAAAGACTGAGTCTGTCATTTGTATAAGTTTGAAGAAAAGAATATTAGCGCCAAATGTGCCTACAAGAGATAAGATAGTCAATGCTGTCAATGAAAGAAACCCATCTTCATGCTGCGAAATAACTGAGAAAAAGTCTGAGCTTGCAAGGTAGATAAACATCCAGGGACCTATGAGTATAAAGGACATGGTACTTATAACAATGGGATTTACCTCCTTAAGATATGTGCTTACTGTATTTGCACTGACAGCATAGAAGAAAGTCGCAAGCATAATCATCAAACCAAACAGAATAGGAAAACTACTATCACCATCGTGCTTACTTAGAAAAATTAAGCTGGTTCCTAAGAACCCTAGAAGGATGCCAAGGAGATGTCTGGCTTGCAACTTCCTACCAAAAAGTAGTACTGCTAAAATGAATGTAAAGATAGGTGTGAGACCATTGAGCAATCCAGCAATGGCAGACGGAACTTCAGTCTGGGCTTTGGCATATAGATAGGCAGGCAGTCCACTACCACATAGGCCTACTATAAACATCGGACCGAGTTTCCGCCATTCTATCTGTCTAAAGAAATAAATGAAAAGAGGCAGATATGCAATGAATGCAATGGCAACCCTGCCAGCACCTACTTGTCCTGGCGAGAAGGCCAGTAGCGATTTCTTAATAAGTATGAAGGAACTACCCCAGATCAAGCTGAGTACAATAAGAAGCAGCCATGACATAAGATCGTTAGAGGAGGTATTCTTGGATTTTGCTTTCATATATAATCCTGCAAGGTATGACATACCAACAATCTTAGTTCCTAATGTTGGCATAATCGAGTAAGCAAGAGTTAGAGAATACTTGGAATATGTATAAATTCGCCCACCAAATTATAATGATACTCACTGAATAATTATGGTAGATGTAAAGCTCTTTTCCGGTCATGCAACTGAACAGCTTGCCGATAAGATATCTGACTTTTATGGAGAGCCTTTGCGAGCCGTCGAGGTCAATAGATTCAGCGATGGAGAGATGCAAACCATCATACCCGAATCTGTAAGAGGTAGTTATGTGTTTTTTATACAATCTACCCTCGCACCAGCTGATAATCTATTGGAATTGCTCTTACTTATAGATGCTGCCAAAAGAGCCTCTGCTGGTTATATCACGGCGGTTATCCCTTATTTTGGTTATGCCAGACAGGATCGAAAAGACAAACCAAGAGTTCCTATTTCGGCCAAGCTTATCGCCAACTTGCTTTCAGCTGCTGGTGTAAATAGAATAGTGACTATGGATTTCCATGCGGATCAGATCCAAGGTTTTTTTGATATACCCGTAGATCACCTGAGAGGAGAAGCGATTTTTATGCCTTTCCTCAGTAAGATGGACCTTTCCAATGTCACCTTTGCCTCACCAGATGTAGGTGGAGTAAAAAGAGCCAGAAGTTTTGCAAAGTATTTCGAAAGAGACCTAGTCATCTGTGATAAGGTCAGAAAAGTGGCAAATAAGATAGAAAGTATGACCGTCATTGGAGAAGTGGAAGGAGCTGATGTAATTCTAGTAGATGATCTTGTAGATACTGCTGGGACTTTGTGCAAAGCAGCCCAAGCTATTATGGACAAAGGTGCTAATAGTGTAAGAGCAATTGCAACCCATCCTGTACTCTCTGGTCCTGCCTATGAAAGAATAGAGAAGTCAGTTCTTACAGCCCTCTATGTAACAGACACGATCCCACTGATACAAGAATCCAGCAAAATAGAAGTACTCAGCTGTGCCAAGCTTTTTGCTAAAGCCATCAGAAATACCCACGAATTCAAGTCAATTTCAGCTCTTTTTGTAGAAAAATAGTCTTGCTTTAGAATCCGCTTTTTTATTATCTTTGCCGACCTTTAGCAATAGAGGCTAATTATATAAAGGAAATAATCATGCAAGTAGTAACATTCAACGGAGAAGCGAGAGACATGTCTGTCAAGTCTAAGCAGATCAGAAAGGAAGGTAAAATTCCTGCAGTTATGTATGGTCCAGATGTTTTGGAGCACTTCACCATCACTCATAATGAAGTAAAGAAACTCATCTTTACCCCTGATTTTAAGTTAGGAGAAGTCAGTATAGCTGGCAAAGCCCATAAATGTATCATTAAAGATATCCAGTGGCACCCTATAACAGATCAGATAAATCATATCGATTTTCTTGCTCTTAAGGAAGGCAATAAGGTGAATGTAGAAATCCCTGTAAGATTCAAAGGTGTTTCTCCAGGTGTGAAAGCTGGTGGTGCCTTAATGCAGACGATGAGAAGAGTTAAGGTGAAAGTGGATCCTAAAGATCTTGTTGATGAGCTTTTTATAGATATATCTGAATTGGAACTAGGTGATGCGGTAAGAGTAAAGGATATAGAAATGCCGGCTGAGATGGAGCTGATGGTAGCAGAAGCGGTTCCGATTGCAACTGTAGAAGTACCAAGAGCTCTTAGAAGTGCAGAAGCGAGTGCTGAAGATGAATCAGAAGCAGCAGCAGAGGGAGAAGCAGCAGAAGCAGCTCCGGCGGAATAAGCAGATTCATAAACTAAATATAAAAAGTCCTCTATGTTTCCATAGAGGACTTTTTTTTGGTAGGGTACTGATTTACAACTTGGTTGGGATAT
>CAZKXO010000067.1:0-13913 GCA_964556525.1 uncultured Saprospiraceae bacterium | reverse complement strand
CGATCGACCTCAGTGGAGCACCTGCTGGTGTTTGCAGAGTATGGGGATGGAACTATAGAGGACTGGCAGATCCAGTTATTGGTGCACCTCTATCTACATTGATGGATGATTTTTGCGAAGACGTTTCTGATAGTTTTATCACAGTAAACAGGCTTAACGCTGGTGGGTCGACAAATCCGGTTGACGTATGTCAGTCAGGATGGTTTGAGTCATTTAATGCCGGAACATTTATATCTAGTCAAATACAAGGCATTAGCGTAATGGGTACTTGTACAACTTTAGCTGGAAACCGAGCTATGATCTTTGACTCAGGAAATGCGACAGGTGGCGATACAGATTTAATGGGTAATTATGGTAAGATGTTAATTATAAGCGAGGACAACGATAGTTCTGATCCAGATGATGAAAGAAGAGGAGGGACTATATCATTTACTTTTGATTCACCTCAGTTTCTTACTTACATAGAGTTTGTAGATATAGATGAATCAGATGGGTTCGTAAGGCTACTAAATTCAGCTGGAGTCGTTGTGAATACAGTTCCAATCCCAGCAATGGGTAATGGATCATTCCAACAATTATCACTTAATACTGCTGATGTAACAGTCATGGAGGTAGTGCTAGAGGGGTCAGGAGCAATTCCAGATTTTTGTGCTGCGGATATGTCATCATTCGATTGTAATGGTGCGACCTCAACTGGAAATGGTGATTGTATGATTAATGATAATTATAGTTACACTACTTTATATGGTTTCTGGAACGATGGAGGAAGTGATTGTGCTCTATCTTCATGGCCACTTGATAATTCCAATACCTGTGTCAGAATAAGAGACAATAGTGGCGTTGCTTCTAGTTTATATTCAGATAATATGGACTTGACAAGTGCTAACAGCATAGAAGTATCTTTTGATTTCTATCCTATTAGTATGGACTCAGGTGAAGACTTCATGTTAGAGTATTCTATTAATGGTGGAAGCAGTTGGATCACTGTTCAATCATGGATCGTAGGTCAAGATTTCAATAATGACCAAGCTTATTCAGAGGTTGTCACAATCCCTGGAGGCTTTACGTCGACGACTCAGGTGAGACTTAGATGTGATGCTAGTGGTAATGCAGACCAAGTATATCTTGATAACATTACGATATCCGAATGTAATGGCAATAGTAGTGGTAACGGCAGTGGCAATCAAGGAAATTTTTGCAATGGCGCCATCTCTGGATTCCAACTCAATCCTCAACAAGGCAATCCACTTATCTCATTATCTGAAGGAATAGTACTTTGTGGTGAAGACTTCGAAGACCATAATGTAAGAATCAGAGCCGATGTTACAGGTATACATGAAAGTTTAGAATTTACAATCACCTTACCTGACGGAACAGTATTGACAAGAACTGAAAACCATGAAACATATGACTCTGACCAGTTCTGGGCAGCAGGAGCAGGAACGTATACTATTAGTGCTCAACTATATTCTGATCCAAATCTTGGAGGTACACTTTGCGATGAACTGACAATGACTTACATTGTAGAAGATGCTGCGATCTGTGGTAATACAAGTTGTTTTGTAGAATATGATTACAACCATTTTGAAAATGGTTGGGGTATCTGGAATGACATGGGTTCTGACTGTAGACGTATCAAGCTTGCTTCTTTTGCATCTAGTGGCATTTATTCTGCGAGATTAAGAGATGATAGTGGTGTAGCATCATCTATGCAAACAGATCGACTGCCATTCCATGGTGTCACTGAAATAAAGGTAGACTTCGGCTACTACTGTGTTAGTATGGAGCCGGGTGAAGATTTCTGGTTGGAATACTTAGACGGCAACTCTTGGGTACGTGTACAAGAATGGGTATCAGGTACTGATTTCAATAATGACCAATTCTATACAGAATCTGTAAGCTTTACGGGTAACTTTAGCAATTCTACAAGAATTAGAATTATTTGTGATGCAAGTAAAAACTCAGATGAAGTCTTCATAGATGATGTGACTATAAGTGCATGTAACTATACGCCTCTTCCTTCTACTTCTAGTGCTAACCATCAAGTTGTGGCAATGAGTAGTGGGGGTGGTGGTAATGCTGATAATGGATCTACAAATGACTCTACACAACTTGATATAAGAAACGGTAAAGATCTGGACAAAGATCTAAAACTGTTTCCAAATCCAGCAAGAGCAAAGATCAGTATAAAAGGACTCAATGGTTCTTCATATATTATTTACAATCTTGCAGGACAGAAAGTAATCAAAGAAGGTAATAAGACTTCATTGGATATCATTGACTTAGAAAGAGGTACCTATCTGATCAGAACATCAGATGGGCGCACAGATAGATTTGTAAAGATCTAACTAATAGAGATTAAGTTCCCAGCTCGCGTACCTCCAAGGGGTACGCGAGTTTTTTTTTTGGAAAACTCGGGCTATAAACGAGCATAAACAAATTGAACCTATGACAAAAACATCAGACAACCCACACAAAGATTCATAATAATATAACTTAGTAAAGGTTATGTTCAGCTTGCGCGCCTTAAGGGGTGTGCAAGTTTTTTTTTGGACATTAAAATAGTCAGTTCGGGAAGGAGCACTATAAAATCGGATGAATTAGTATGACATGTAATATGAACTTACCAGTAATAGATTCCATCTTTGTACAGTCAGCAACTTGTAATTCTAATAATGCTGAACTGGTAATCTTCGCTCGAGGAACAGGAACTTTGGAGTACTCCATAGATAATACTACCAGCTTTCAATCAAGCAATAGGTTCCCAGCCTTGGTCAGAGGTGACTACTTGGTCAGAGTCAGAGACGATATAGGGCTGAATGATCCGAGATTTACACAAATTCCAAATCTGGATATCTTGATGTAGAATGTAGCAATACCAATAACCTTTTTCTAATAACAGAGTGGTCTGAGCAATCAAAAGATTACTTGGTGCGAGCTCTATCCATCTATGATAGATGGGTGAATATAATCTGGTCATCTAGTAGTATGTTACCCAATAAACTAGGCAGCGGCTGGCAAGTATCCAATACTTTATCAGGCACATATTTGTACGTCATAGAAACGGAACTTGAAGGTGCTATAGATGTACATAGAGGAACGATTACAGTACTCTAAGGGTGATGCTCATTAGGAATAGCTAAAGAAGAATAAAGATTTTGAAAGACTATGGAATATTAAGCAATTTATGTGTCTGAACACTTAGCTTCCATTCTGGATGTGATTTACAGTAAGCAATAGCGGCCTTGGTGTTTTGTTCCCGAAAAGGTCCATCCATCGGCTGTATGTAATAATGTTCAAAGTCCATGTGCAAAAACTCTGAAGGATCCACACCAGTTTGTGGATAGACTATTTTCAGTTCATTACCTACATCGATAACAATTTCTGTATCTGCCTTAGGGCTCATACAAATCCAATCGATTCCTGATGGCAATTCCAAAGTACCATTAGTCTCTATGGCAATCTCTGCATCTACTTTCTTCAATTCAAAAATGAGTTCAGCATCCAATTGCAAGGCAGGTTCTCCACCAGTGAATACTATAAAAGGCGCTGTCTCTCTTGGCCAGAGTGAAAGAATCTTCGATACCAATTCGCTGTCATTATACTTACCACCATTCTCTCCATCGATACCCCAGAAGTCAGTATCACAAAATTTGCAAATGGCTTTATGTCTGTCCTCTTCCCTACCAGACCATAAATTACAACCAGAAAATCTACAGAAGATAGCTGGTCTTCCTGCATGATAGGCCTCGCCTTGAAGAGTATAATATATTTCTTTTATGGAGTAGATAAGGTGGGGTTTTCTAATCTGAAAGTCTCGCAATAAACTCTATCTCGACGAGCATGTCAGGATGAACAAAGTTGGATACTTCTACAAGAGTGGTAACTGGCTTTATATCTTTAAAATATTCTCCATGTGCCTTGCCTATTTCTTCCCAGTGGCTAATGTCTTTTACATACATACGCGTTCTTACAACATCACTAAGCGAAGCTCCTGCTGAAAGCAAAGCAGTCTTAGCGATTTCTATTATTTCTTTGGCTTGAAGGTATGGATTTCCGATATGTAGGACTTCACCATCTTTTGCGGATGTGGTTCCAGCCACCTCTACCACTGATCCTATCCTTACTGCACGTGAGTATCCTACGACATCTTCCCATACAGCACCACTGCTCACGTTTTTTCTAGTCGACATAAGTTTATAGATGCAGAGAAATGTGTAATGTTTCTAAGAATTGGAATGCATTGAAATTGTTCTTCATTTCCATTTCAGGCACCACCCACTTTATCTTTCCTTTCTGGTCCAAGATGAAAATCTTTGGATAGCCCAAGTCACCTCCATACGGACCCTCAGACAAAGTCTCACTATTAGGTATGACAGGAAAATCTACTGGTCGGGAACTGGTAAAAGCTAATACCTCCTCTTTCGTATTATTAGAAAAGGAAACAATCTGTAGGTTGTCAGGATATTTGGACGCCAAAAGATTCATGGCGTCTATCTGCTCATGACACTTGATACAATCATTGGTCCAGAACCATAGCATTACGGTCTTCCCTTTCATATCCATTAGTGCATAATCCTTACCATGGACATCCTTAGCTTGGAACGGGATAGAGTTGGTACCTTCATAGGCTAACACAAGGCTCTGCACGTCAGGGGCTCTATTGCTCAAGTCTACCTTGAAAGTTTCCTGTGCAATAGCGACGACAGAAATAAGAGCACAAAAAACTAGTGAAAACAAGCTATTTCTTAACATTTTGAAGATTATGATCGCAAGTTAGGACTATTCCATTAAGGATAAAATCCTTGTAATAACAATAACGAAAAATTAAAATGAACTGCTTACAACCATTCCTCAAACCAGACTATTATTAAATAAGTCTCTAATCATGATTCCAATTAGTCGGATCACTGCTATCATTGGGCGAAAGACCTAAGACATCCCCCTTAAGTCCCACACCTAAGCCGACCACCGATCTATTGACATAATTAAAATAACTGACAACTTGGTTGATTTCCAGTATCTGCCCATCATCAAAACCAGCTGTTCTCAATTTCTCAATATCCGATGCAGTGATAGTCTCTAAACTGGTAGTGAGACGGTGGGCATAGAGTATACCCACTTTGTACTTTCCTTTAAAAAAATCTAAGGCTGCATCTTCCAGTACGGCTAGTCTGAAGGTATCAGCATCACTGCTTGGATAAATTCTACTAAATCCAGCAAAGTGGTGCTCAAAGCAATAAGTACATTTATTTAAATGACTAACATAAACGCCTAAGGCTTCCAGATACCACTTCGGTACTGTATTACTAGAATTGTGCAAGACATTCTTATACAGTGTCATATGCCCTACCAAAGTATGTGGTCTCAAACTATGAATCAACAGCACATTATCTACATTATCATTAGGGCCTTTGATCCTATCATAGATCTTTCTAAGCGCTCCACTCGCTTGTTCATAGTTAATAGTTTTTATCCAACTCATGATCAATATATTTACTTACAATTTTTTCTACTGCTTTATCAATGGTATTCTACTCTTGACCACAACGATATAAACTCAACCTGGACTCTGAGATAACCAGCTGACAATCCAAATCGGGATGATCAGTTGCTAATGGGTCGACTATTTCAGAGGGTGCATGTCCCCACAGTATGTAATCGTGACCTGTATACAGTTTTGATTTATTCCAATGTCCATGTATGCTATGAGGTACTACATATTTGCTATCAGACAATTCTGTGTAAAAAAAATAAGAAGGCAAAAGGCTATGATGAACATATACAGTTTCCTCAGGATGCTTGTTTTTTTCCAAAAACCTCAGGACTGTTTTAGTATCTCCAAAATCCAAAGACTCCATGAAAAAATTAAGCCCTTTCTTATTTACTAAAGAAAAGCAAACTAATAATCCCAACACTAGCCTGCCCCTTACTGATGTACTGCCCCATAACCTATCTAAGCCTACAATTACAACAAGAATTATCGAGGGCAATATAAATAAAGTCATCCTCGGTATCAAGCTATAGAACTGCAGTGAAGATACTACTAGCAAAGCTACAATAGGTATGAGAAGTAGGTAAAATCGACTAAGCATATTTATAAAAAGAAATCTTACTCCAAGGCAAAACATCAGTAGTCCAAATACTATAGACACTGTCGACTTATCCAAAGCAGATCTAAATATCGAAACGACCAGCTCAAAGTTTTGATGATAATTATCGAAACTAAGAGGTAAGAATTTTATAAAGTATCGATCGTGAAAATCTTGTAGAGTTTCGTTTCCTATATCGGCATTAAGGATTAGAATATAGTAAGCCAAAAAACTGCCTGCCCAGCATAGACCAACTATCAGCAAGGGCCACATCCTCTTTTCCTTCCAATTACAACATAAAAAATAGCTTGCCACACCACTCAGCATAAAGACGGCAGGCATACTGTACCACATACCTATGACTCCAGCAAGTATCCAAAATACAATCCGATACTTATCAAAGTCTTCATTCGCTTCGTCTAGGGTCCACCAAAGCAGTGCCACCGCTATGAGAGTATCCGAACTATATTGCTTAAACTCTGTACTATATCGGATAGCTAATTCTGAAAAACTCAATAAGCCAAGACCATATATTTGTCCAACCAAACTGAGTCCCCATCGTTTGAGTAATTGCCAGAATAAATACAGAGATAACAATCCACAAATAAATGGCAGCAGCCGAAAAACATAATCTCGTACACCTAATGCTTCTACAATCATCTTAGTCTCTACTAAAAAAAGCGGCGGTGCATACTGGTCGTAGTCTAGTGTCGAAAAAAACTGAGCAGTGGTTTTCTCTACAACATTCCGTGCTAGATTTGCCTCATCTAAGAAAAAAGAACGATTGTCTGTCATGACAAAGAATCGCAACAGACAACCGAGCAGTACAATAACTACGGGAATAATTTTTATAAGTTTATGTCTGATCACTCGGTCCACAAGAGTGAATATAATCAAAGTCCTAAAAGTTTTGTCAGCAAGCTTACTAAGTGTAACACATTGGTGTCTATATAACAAAACGAATCAGACATCAGCAAATTAAGTCTTCTCTACTTTCTAAAGATCCAAGGCTTTCAAGCAACTAATAATAGCAGATTCCGACTTATTTTCAAGATCAAAATCAATTCTTAATCCTTCTTGTACAGTAGTCATTTTCTGACCATATAAGAAAACATCGCTTTGTTCAGCAACTAGTAAGACAAAATACACTTCCTCCCCTATAGGTAAAAAAGCAGAAAAATCACTTGACTCGGTAGCACCAAATTCTACTACGACATTCCTATTTTTAAATAACGCAAATAGTAAGCTATTCTCTTCTGTAATACCCTCTGCTAAATCGGTACTCACTTGCGTAACCGCTTCGTCAGAGCCAAGAAAATAATCAAAGTTTACCCAATCCAATTCATCGACAAAAGCCTCATAACCTATTTGCCACAAATTTTCGTCTACTTCATACTCTACAATTCTTAAGTTAGACGAATCTACAGGCACCCATAAATTTCCTTGTGCTTCAAACAGTTGTGTTTCGCTGATTAAGCTGTCACTTGGAACTTGAACTTGAAGAACTATACCTGGTGCTAACTGAAGAGGCTCTTCATCGCCGAAAGCCGCAAATTTAAATTCCCCTTCAGAAACGAGAATCATTCCGTCTGCGGTCATGGTGGAAATACCATATCTAATTATATCCGATTTACTATAGATCTCAGTAACCTCAAAATCGATGTTCCCCACATATAAAGAGCCATCTGCTCTAACAAAAGAATTTTCTGGTGCTGTTATAACGGCCCTTCCTTCGGTTACAATTCGAAAATCATCTGAAGCAACACTTACACGTTGCACAATGTCTTCTGTGCTGAGCATAAATCTAATATCATCTGCACTTCCAATGATATTCTCAGGATTATCCAAATTGTCCTTACATGAAATTATCAAAAGGCTAGAAAAAAGCAATAGGACTGCTAGTCTTCCAATTCTGGAGGTATGAAACATAATAAATGGTTTAGTTATATAATGTTATACTAATCCATACCTCGCGGTCAATGTAAAACGATGCCTGGAGACGCATACTATTTTTATCTGCGTTCCTTTATTATCATTTTTCTAGTCGTCTTTTGTTTTCCGACTTCCAGTTGATAATAAAGTAAGCCTATTATACCTAGCTCTTCTGCGGTTAGCTCTATCTCATGGATCCCTTCGGTATATCTGTTCTCTATTGATTTTACAATCTCACCTTGGATGTTATAGAAGTTTAAAGTAGCCTCGCCATCCTCTGGCATTTGAAATTTAATTTTTGTTCTATCATCAAATGGATTAGGTGTATTCTGATGCAAGGCGAAGTTTTCTGAATTTTCAGTATCAGCCAATTCAAATTTAATTGGCAAGGTCATCTTTACGTTTACCTTCTCACCATCTAGTTTTCCAGGAATCCAAGTAACTTCTTGAGCCATTTTCTCTAACAAAGTCTTGCTGGCATTGTCACAATCATTAGATACATTTCTAACGACTTCTATGTTCTTCATCTTTCCATTCTCATCTACAACATACTGAGTAAGCACTAGACCTTCTATACCAGCTAGCTGTGCAGATTTTGGATACTTGAGGTTTGCAACTATGTACTCAACGAGCTTCCTTTGGCTACAATCATCACTCTGCTCACATCCTGGAAACCTTGGCATTTGGTCTACCTGTAAATGCACTTGTTTACTAGTATCTATGCTCGAAACTTCTGTTCTGTAAATTTTCAAAAACTGATTAAACTTAAGTTTCGAGCTTTTATAGTTTACTAAATAATTATCTGTAACCAGATCTGAAATGTCTACTTCAGAGCCATCTTGTCTGGTAGTTTGTTTTTCGCCATACTTGTTATAAACTGTTATATCGAAATCTGTTTCGTGACTATCTACAGTCATTAAAGTATGGTCATTGTTAAGAATAAATCTTGTCAATGCGGATTCTAATGGTGGTGCATTTTTTGTAGAAGTTAAGCCAACAATTTTGCTAGCAACTACTCTATTAGTATCCAAACTAATATCTGCATCCTTATGACTATCTGAAGTCCCCGATATTTCAATTTGTACTCGGTCTTCTAGAGCACCTTCATTATAAGGCAGAAAACTAAGTCCTACAACCAAGACTACTGGCAAGGACAATGCATACAAGGCCATGCTCTTTTTGGATGATTTTTTTTGTTTCAACATAATTAATCTATTTTTTAAATGTGCTTGAAAAAAATGATGAGTCAAGGCAAGCTCAACAGAAGCTGAGCTCTGCCCTAACAAGAGTTGGCCATACTCTTTTATATTTTGATCCTGAGTAGAAAACTGATCTGCTAAATACTCATGTACTGTCACTAGTTCTTTCTTTATAAAGTATATGATGGGGCTACACCAAAAAAATATTTTTACAAGTTCCAAGAAAATGGTATCGAAGGTATGTCCCTGCTGCACATGACAGCGTTCGTGATTGAGAATTAATTTTTCTTGATTATCCAGAGGAAAGGACTTACTTAGAAAAATCCATTTATAAAATGAAAATGGAAGATGGAAATGATCTGAATAATAAATCACAAAACCCTGTCTACATTGCTTGTCTGCTCGCTGGGCAACTTTTAAAATCTTGGTAACACCAAGGAGGAAGTTAAACATTGTATAAGCTAAACCTATTCCATAAATCAATAAAAATGACGTGTACCAAAAAGCAGAATAATCCGCTCTTGCAGAATGTTCTATTACTGCATCTATAGAATAAATAACTGGTGCAGAATAATCCAATACTACAGCAGGCTGAATACCAGATGACCAATCTACAAAGGCCAACAAAGGAAGCATCAATCCCAGGATAACTGTAAATAGCAGATATATTCTATTCAGTGTAAAATGTGTAAATCTGTGATAACTGAGTCTGTAGATTCCATAAAAGAACATCCACACTAGCGTTACTTTTACAAGGTAGGCAAGTAGTTCCATGTTTACTCTTCTTCTAGTTTTGTAATAAGTTCAGACAGCTCTTTCAGACTCAGGTCATTCTCTTTCACTAAAAAAGAAACCATCTCATTCATAGAACCAGAGAAATAGCCTTTGACCAGGCTGCGTAATGAAAACTTCGAGTAGGTCTCTTTGGATATCAGAGGAAAATACTCGTAGGTTCTTCCATAGGCCTTGTGGTCTAGATACCCTTTCTTTTCTAGGATACGAACGAAGGTAGAAATCGTACTATGGGGAGGTTTGGGGTCAGGCATTTGCTTAATCAACTGGCTGACAGTACTAGGGCCCAATTCCCAGAACATATGCATGATTTCTTCTTCGGCTTTAGTGAGCTTATTGTTCTCCATTCTAACTTGTTAGGTTATAGCCACAAGCGGAATGCTTGATAATGCAAACTTATAACTAATTATTTAGTTATACAACTAATTGATTAGTTATTGTAAGAGGTATATATTTCTTAGGCTTCTACTTTACCTTGTGAATTCCAATCGATCAAATTCTGATAGGCAATTCCAAAGTACAATTCATAACCTGACCGTTCCACATAACCAAGATGTGGGGTGCAGATGACATTATCCATTACCTGCTAGTCCTTAATCACTACTAGCCTTCATATGAATCATTAGAATGCCAGAATCGAGGGTAACAAAAAAATGGTCGTCCAAAGCGGACAACCATTTTCATATATTGTTATAGGAATAAAAATTACTATTGCTCTAATCTATTTTCACAAATTTTCTATTCACCTGATTACCATTCTTATCCTTTGCTAAGAGGTTATAAAACCCTGAGTCAAGATGGGATACATCTACTGAAATAAGTGTTTCGCTCAGGGCTGTTTCTTTATGTAATAATCTTCCATTCAAGTCAAAAATACTATATGAATTCAGAAGCTCATTTGAATCTAAAAATAACTCACTTGCTGATGGATTAGGAAAAAGGTTCAGTCTGATGCTTTCGTTTTCGTTTTTAGTACTGCTGGCTCCATCATTCAAGATGATAAGGTTATTTAGCATCATGACATCATGGAAAAGGAAGTCTCCAGCATCCAGTTCGGTTCCAGTCCTTGTAAGAAATTGCATACTAAATGGCCCTTTATACCTAGCAGGAAGATCTATTGTATGTGATACATTGACACCTTCTTCTTGACCTTGAATGATTTGCTCTACTTCCTCACCCTGTTCTACCCAACTAAGTCGTAAGGTGCTGGTTTCTACTCCTGCAAAATCATCATTCTCATTTCGCCATTGCAATAGATCAAATAATACTTTTGGTCCTTCCATTTTTTCCAAGTCCAAACAAGCATTTATGACAGCAGAAACATCTCCTCTAAAACTATAGTTTGCAGGCAGATTCCAATTATCCTCTGGCATATGGCACAAGGGTCCTGAGCTGTTGCCAAAAACACCAGTAGTTGTAAATCTATCGTCACGATCATAGCGATATATATTGTCTCTAAATCCGAGAACGCCTACACCAATTTGATTGTCCAAATCACCAGAAGAGTCAAATCCATTGAAATATTCATTATCTATAGGATCCAATAATTCTGCACTAAAAGTAGCTTCATTATTTCTAGGTCTATTATCAGCAGGCAATGTTACTGATACATTTAAACTATCACCTTGAGTCAATTCCATAGTTCTTTCTATCGTCCAAGTGCCTCGTTCAGGTATAGGAAAATCCGTCACTAGTACTTCTTCAAGGATACTTTGACCTGAGCCATTTTCTACACTAAGATTAAGATTAGTAGATTCTGGCAATGCTCCACATGCTAGATTGGTAATAGTAATACTCACAGGAAAATCGGTCTGAAAACACGAAGTAGGCGGTGTTTGTACAGCTATAGAAATATCATTTTCTTGAAATTCTGTAGTTACAAAAAAATCTGTTTGAATGTTTCCGTTAGGGTCATCATCTAGAAATAATTCATAGAACACAAGTTTCTCATCTACATCTCTTATTATCAGATCATCTACTATCAGCTCATAAGATTCACCAGGTAATATATCTTGAGGTAGCATATACTCTTGTACTGTCCCTGCAATATTGTCACTTATTACAAGCCTTCCGCCACTTACTGCCTCATAAGGAATAGTACCTATGTTATCTATACTAAGAATGATAGTTGCGAATTCTCTCCAATCACAATTTTCAGTTTCGGTGAAACTACTAATGGCTAAGTCGTAAACATCATCTGTTACAATTACAGTTGGCAAGCCTACTGCTTTCCAAGCATTCCTAATACTCGCCATGATCTCCGGATCTCCATTAAAGAATTCCTCCGCCGCAAGTAAGCTCACTTCGGAATACTCGTTATAAGTGGAAGATGGATTGAGATATAACCTATTAACATAGAACAAAAACTTAGCAGCTTGTTCTACACCTATTCCCTCTACACGAAAGTCCTCACCAGCAACATTAGTGCCTACCCTACCATCAGACAACATCACATACATGAGGTTTCCGATGGAGCTGTTGGTATGTACTCGACCGTCATCTACCCAAAATTCTCCACCATAAAACTCGGGATCCATAGCCTCCAGAGGATCAGCCATATTTCTAAGTGGATCTAGTCCATCGGTTAGATGAAATGAACTCCCTAAGAGCCATGAAAAATTATTCTTATCTATTACATACTCCATGTATTGCCCCATCACATCTGCCATACTCTCATTGATAGCGCCTGACTCTTCACTATAGATCAAATTAGAAGTAAAATCTATGATGCCATGCATAAACTCATGTGCTAACACCTCTGCAGTCACTAAGGGACCATGATTACAATCTCCATCTGCAAAGTGTGCATAATTTCCATCCCACAGGGCATTTATAAAATCTCCGATATGAACTATAGCTTCCATGGCTCTATCATTGTTATCTAAGCCCAACCAATCGAACTCATCTCGTAATTCATCATAATACTCTGTAATCAAAAAATGTGCATCTACAGCAACCTCATTCTGGTCTTCATTCTCAAGATCAAAGTAGCTACTTGTACTTGTAAAGACATTTCCCTCTCTTTCGTTATAAACTGCATTTGCAGAACTTGATCTGGAAGGGTCTCTTAAAATAAAAACATCTTCGCTTATAGAGTCGACAGTAAAAGATTGCTCTCCATAATACTTTGTCTTCCCTTTTCCTGGCACGGCATGGGTCTTATGCTCAGTTATTTCAAAGAGAATATTCCCTTGCTGTGCATCTACATAATAGCTCATGGCTGCAACTGGCTTAGTACTTCTTATCTCAACCTTATAAGCCAACTTATAATTTCCAGTAACTTTTGGAATCTCTCTGTCTATGATCACCAACTGAGGCTGAGGTCTCTCGTTTCTGTTTTTGGTTTGTGCTTCCCAAGCATATTCTTCGGCATCCATTTCATTCATTGCGATCCTTAGGGCTTGTTCTTGGCTCAAACTTGGCTCTATGCTCAGTTGTATACCAGGAAAATAACTCCCGTTAGATGAAATAACCAATCCATCTTTAGTATGCACTAGATACTGACTACCAAAGACAGGAACACCTTTATACAAATGTTCATATCTGTAATGCTCATATCCATTCTTGCCTTTTTCATACCTCAAGAGACGCATTTCATCATCTGAACTAAGGCCCATAGCAGTTCTTTGGGTAATGAAAAAGTCTTCCAATTCTAAGTCAGGCAACTCGTTTTTGTGTACTCTGAAATCATTAAGATAGGAAGTTGTAGATCGATCTGAACTCTGAGAAAAAACTAAAAGAGTAGAAAGGCTAAATAGCAGTATTAAGTAGTTTTTCATAATATTTATATCGTGTCACTAATAAGCCTTAATATCTTGTTTTTTTGATAATCGAAAGAATAATCTATTTAGAAACAGTCGATTACAACAGCTAGAGTAGGTATCAACGAATAAATTTG
>CAZKXO010000066.1:0-13962 GCA_964556525.1 uncultured Saprospiraceae bacterium | reverse complement strand
ACCTACGATCAGAAAAGTACTTTTAGGATTCTCTATATTGTTATAAAGGTGATGTCTTATTCGTCCTGCATTCATCATACCACTGGAGCTGACAATTACAGCCGGTTTGTTCATACTATTGAGTTGCTTGGACTCATTGACGCTACGGACATATTTAAGACTGTTAAATCCGAATGGATCTTTGTCTTGTAGCATGTACTCATGTAGGTTGTTATCATAGCATTCCGGATGGGTACCGTAGATATGTGTAGCATTTACAGCAAGAGGGCTGTCTACATAAACTGGAATATTAGGCAATAAGCCAGCTGTTTCCAGTTTGTCCATCATATAGACCAATTCTTGGGTTCTTCCTATGCTGAAAGCCGGTATGATAAGCTTTCCTTTTTTCTCTACACAAGCTTCTCTCAGAATGCTTAAAAATGATTCTGACTGTTCTGGTGGTGTCAAATGTTCCTTGTCTCCGTAAGTGGATTCACAGATAAGATAATCTACTTCTGGCATCTGCACAGGGTCTCTCAAAATCGGTCTCTGAGGACGTCCTATGTCACCTGTAAATCCAAAGCTCACAGTCTCATTGCCTTGTCGGATTCTCAAGGTTACACTTGCACTTCCCAGTATGTGACCTTGGTCTTTAAACATGACCTCTGTGCCGTCACAAATTCTGAACCAATTGTTGTATGTATGCCCTTGGAATCTGTCCATGGCGGGAGCCACATCTTCTGGCTTATATAGAGCTACTCTGAAGTCTTGGTTTTTCTTCTTTCTTTTTTTTCTTAATTTTTGGTTGTACCATTCTACATCTCTTTCTTGGATCTTTGCACTATCCAAAAGCATAATAGCACAAAGGCTTCTTGTTGCATGTGTACAATGTATGGTCCCTTTATATCCTGACTTTACCAATTGTGGAATTCTCCCACTATGATCTATATGTGCATGCGACAAAATCATACAATCTATCTCCTTTGGGTCGAAATGCCATTGGTTATTTAAATCCCAAATGTGCTTGCCTTTGCCCTGAGCCAACCCACAATCAAATAAGATTTTATAGCCGTTATCTAGTGTCAATAGGTGAGAACTACCTGTAACCATTCTTGCTGCACCTGCAAACTTTACATTCATAGAGAATATCTTTTCTTTTTCTTATTGTCTTTACCAGCTGCAAGTTAAGGATTTTACATATGAAATATTTATATACGAGCTATAGTGGAGTTACTTTATTGTTTGTTAGATAGAGAAAATCTACCATTGACTCTAGACATCAAATAAGTACTTATGCATCAGATTCCAACCATTTGATACTCGCATTGCACTATATTTATATAAATAACTTAAATAGTCTATCGTTGAAGAATTTTCTAGCCTTATTCTTTTGCTGTCTATCACTCTTTGTCAGCGCCCAATCCTATACGATCAGTGGCTATGTGATGGATGCTTCCTCTGGAGAAAAGCTGATTGCTGCCAATATCTATAATGGAATTACCTTTGAAGGGGCAATCACAAATAATTTTGGGTTTTACAGTCTTACCCTCCCCAAAGGAGAAATAGAACTCATAGCTTCTTATATAGGCTACGAAAACCAAACCCAAGTTATCGACCTCAAAGAAGATCTTACTCTAGATCTCAAACTGGACGTGGAAAACTTTCTGGAAGAAATAGAAATAGTCGCAGAGAAACAAAGAAATGTTGCCGGCGAAACCACTATGAGTACAATCGAAGTGCCTATTCTGCAAATAAAGAAAGTGCCTGCCCTGCTTGGAGAAGTAGATGTACTAAAGGCCTTACAATTATTACCCGGAGTGCAATCAGGAGGAGAAGGACAGAGTGGCTTGTATGTCAGAGGTGGCAGTCCTGATCAAAATCTGATTTTACTAGACGGCGTACCTGTCTATAATGCCAATCACCTTTTTGGTTTCTTTTCTGTTTTCAATGCAGATGCAATCAAAGATGTAAAACTAATCAAAGGTGGTTTTCCAGCTCGATATGGAGGTAGGCTCTCATCCGTTTTAGAAATTAATATGAAAGAAGGAAACATGAAGGAATTTCATGGGGCAGGTTCTATCGGGCTGGTGGCTTCTAAGCTTACCTTGGAAGGACCGATAAAAACAGATAAAACTTCTTTTTTAATATCTGGAAGAAGAACCTATATAGATCAGCTGGCCAAGCCAATTATAAGAAATGCTTTTGAAGCAGAAGGTGGGACTGGAGATGCAGGATATTTTTTCTCAGATGTCAATGCAAAAATTAATCACGTTTTCTCCCCTAAAGACCGCCTGTATTTTAGTGTTTATACAGGAACAGATAAATTCTTTGTAAACTTCGATGAACTAAGTAACTCGTATAGAGATTTTAGTTCAGGAAGCTTAGGGTGGGGGAATCTAACTTCTGCACTGAGATGGAATCACCTGTGGCGACCAAAATTATTCAGTAATGTAAGCTTGACTTACAGCAGATATGATATAGAGTTTGGCGCTAGTACGGGTAGTGAAAACTTGTCTACACAGTTGACTGACGAATTTCGGTTAAGTTATGGCTCGGGGATAAGGGATCTGGCTGCAAAAATAGACTTTGATTATTATCCCAATCCTAATCACTTTATAAGATTTGGTGTTGGAGCAACCAGACATAGTTTCGAGCCAGGTGCTTTTGGTTTGTTTGCATTGGCAGAGAATGAAGTAGAAATAGATACTTCGATAGGTCAGCAAAGCGTATATTCTACAGAAGTAGATGCTTATAT
The DNA here is from genome assembly GCA_964556525.1 of uncultured Saprospiraceae bacterium. Classification (GTDB taxonomy): domain Bacteria; phylum Bacteroidota; class Bacteroidia; order Chitinophagales; family Saprospiraceae; genus RFSX01. Next base: position 11,228 of record CAZKXO010000066.1, on the reverse strand, counting down.
AGAAGATGATGTAAAGGTAACGGACAAACTTAAAGCTAATATAGGTGTGCATTTTACTTTGTTTAATGTGCAGAACGTAAATTACTTTTCTGCCCAACCTAGACTGAGTATGCGTTACCTCCTAGGTGAGAATCAATCTATCAAGGCTTCTTTTGCGACGATGAGCCAATTTATAAATCTTCTAACCACTGAAGGTATAGGCTTGCCTACAGATATCTGGGTGCCTAGTACAGCGAAAATACTTCCACAAGAAAGTTGGCAAGCAGCTCTGGGATACGCTTTTAAATTGACGGATGACTTGGATATGACAGTAGAGGGTTATTATAAAGATATGACCAACCTCGTTAGTTTTAAAGACGGAGAAGGATTTTTTGATGACTCTCTTACTGATTGGGGAGATAGAGTGACGCAAGGAAACGGATATTCCTATGGTTTAGAATTGTTCTTGCAGAAGAAGCGAGGTAGAATGACAGGCTGGATAGGATATACTTGGTCTAAGACCAATCGACAATTTGATGATCTTAATGATGGGGAGGTTTTTCCTTTTACCTTTGATAGACGTCATGATGTATCTGTAGTGTTCCAGTATGAAATTTCTAAACGAGTGAACTTTTCTGGGGCCTGGGTTTATGGTACAGGAAATGCTGTGACATTGGGAACTAGTAGCTTTAGAACAGTCTTTGAAGAGAAGTTTGGAGATGTTCCTTCTGAAGTACAGAATTTTTCTGAAAAGAATAACTTTAGAATGAGTGCCTTTCATCGATTAGATGTCGGATTTAATTTTGTAAAGGAAAAGAGAAGGAATACAAGGACCTGGTCTATAGGAGCTTATAATACCTATAACCGAAGAAATCCATTTTACCTATTCATAGATACACAACGAACCTTTGATAATCAAGGAAATCAAGTTAGTACCAAACGACTCAGGCAACAAAGTCTGTTTCCTATTATTCCTTATTTCAGTTATAGTTTCAAATTTTAGTTATGAGAACATCTTTACTATTAGCTTTTCTAGGGTTGAGTACTTTGCTCTTTGTGGCAAGTTGTGGTGATTCTTTTTCTACAGTACTGGATGTAGAACCACCAGAATTCGAACCACAGATGACTTTCTCTACCTTTATAGATAACGAAGAACCTTTTGTAGGATTCTTTGCAGGGAGAAACAGAGATATATTTGTAGGTGGTGATTTTGATGAATTTGAACTAGATGATGTATCCATAACAGTTACCAATCATTCTACAGATGAAATTTTGATAGGGCAAGAGTTAGATACTACAGGGTTTGTCGGTTTTACATACAATTACTTTGCTTTGGATACAGGTTTTTTTACACCAGGTGCGGAATACACATTTTTGTTAGAGCATGCTGATTTTCCTGAGTCAGAAACAAGATTGCAGTTTCCTCCTGTAAGTGATAATCTAGAAAACTTATCCTACAAACAAATAGATGGAATAAATCTGGAAGGTAATGAAAACAGCAGTATCACTTTTGAAATCGTAGATGATCCAAATAATGCTGACTTCTATGAGTTAGAACTGATGACTTTGGATGGATTCAATACTTTTGGTACATTCTGGATAGAAAGTACAGACCCTTCAGCACTTAAAGGATTTCCTGAAGACAACCTCTTATTTTCGGACCAGTCATTCAATGGAGAAAGAAAACGCATAACAGTAAATTTTGACAGGTTCAATTATGATCCAGAAGTAAACGAGGCACTTATAGTCAGGTGGAAAACACTAAGTAGCAGTGCATATAGTTATAGCTTATCTGCTAGAAGATTTGTCAATACTTTAGATACTCCTTTCTTGTCTCCCGTGCAGATACATTCCAATGTCAATGATGCTATTGGTATTATTAGCTTCAAAGGTATAACTGAGTACGTGATAAATTAACTAGTACTTAGTTCTTATTTCTGAAGGATTTTCACTTCTGTACGTCTATTGTATATGTGTTCTGCTTCTGAGCAATATGCATCATCTGTGCAGTGATTCCTTAGTTGTGTTTCTCCATAACCAATTGCCTGTACATTAAGGTAGGAGATGCCTTTAGATACTAGATAGTCTCTAGCACTATTTGCTCTTTGCTGTGATAGGTCTTGATTATATTCAGCTCTTCCTCTACTGTCAGTATGTGCACTCAGTTGAATTTTCAAGTTTGGATTATCAACCATGATTTTGGCCAGATCATCTAATTCCCTCTTTGCACCCTGTGTAAGAACAAAGCTGTTGTAGTCATAATAGATATTTTCAAATACTATTACTGCACCCACATCTACCTTTACATTTTTAATTGTAGGAGGAGAGGGAACTGTCTCTTTTATGTATACAATTTCTGGTTCAGCTTTTTCAGCTTGCACATTGTCTTTAAGTTTAACTTTTATGTCTTTTTTCGAACCATGATTGGACATGACCAGAGTCCATTTTTCTTTCTTGGGGTAGGTGACATCAATTAAGGTATAGCCTTCGCTGATGGTGAATTTTGCTTTTCCCTGAGTATCCGAATAAATAGAATCTACATCTTCACTGCCTTCTATGTCGAAAATAGCTTCGTCGAAAGTAGAAAATTCTGTTTGTGCAATTTTTGAATATCTTACTCTTGCCTTAACTAGAGGAACATTGCTATTATAGTCGACTATGTTTAGGGCGACAGTATTGTAATCTGTATCATAGTAATTAAATAACGAAACTAAGGAGTTGTAGCCATAGATATCATCCTTACCTCGTCCACCTGGTCTATTGCTAGTGAGATAACCATTGACGCCATTGTCATCTATTATAAGGCCAAAATCGTCATGAACTGTATTTATAGGGTAAGGCATACGCAAAGGTGCTGCAGCATTTTGGTCCTTGATTTGAGTCATGAAAATGTCTAAACCTTCAGCGTTTTCCAGACCATCACTGGCATAAAATAAATAATTCCGCTTATTAATATATGGGAACCAATCATTGCCAGAACTATTTACAGACTTACCCAAATTTGTAGGTGTTGACCATCCATTTCCTTGTTTTATGACTATGTACAAATCCATCTTTCCATAGCCCCCTGGTCTGTCACTTGCAAAGATCATATAGTTACCGTCGTAACTTATAGCAGGATGGGCCATTGCAACATTTTCTTCATTAAGAGCAATTTTTTCAGGATTGGTCCATCTACCATTATTGAAATTAGAACTAAATATTTTCAGCGCTACTTGTTTGTCTTTTGTCAGTCTAAATCGCCCTTTTTCATAGTCGACTCTTGTAAAGTATATTTTATTTCCATCAGTGGTAAAACTTGAAGGACCTTCATGATAATCTGAGTTTAAGATCACGGAAAGAGGCTGGCTATTTTCCAGCGCATTTGCTTTGTTAATTTCAGCAATATAGAGATCAAAATATTCTTCCTTTGTTCTCTTGTCTTGCAGTTTTTTGTTTTCATTAGGTTTTAGGTAGACAACTTTGTCAGACCAGTAACTAGGCCCAAATTCAGTACTCTCGGTGTTAATACCCTTTTCGTTATACAATTCTATATATTCCGACCAGTCAATATTTTGTTGGCTTTGTATTGTAGAAATGCAAAGAATGGATGAAGAGAAAAGTAGAATGAATTTTCCCATTAGAAGTATCTCGGATTTTGAATGTTATTAGGTGTTCGGTCTTTGCCTATTTTGTAGCTCAGTAAAACTTCGAAACTTCCTTCTTCAAATTGCCTTAATGTTGTGGTGTTGAAATCATAAGACAAGGATGCAAAGATTTCTTCGGTAAATTTAAAACCAATTAAAAGAGCAAATGATTCGAAGAGAGACTCTTGTGTTCCACCTGCTCTAACATTAAAACCAAGGTGTACTTGATCTTGGTAAATAAAATTATTTTGTATATCCAGATCAAAGGGCGCTTGTTCTACCAACGTTAGTAAGAACTGAGGTTGTGTTTTCCAATTAGAACTTAGATTAAATTTTAAACCGAACATTCCATATATATGTCTTACTTCTTTACTGCCCTTGTCGTCTTTATTGATGTCAATATTTGGCCTTAGATATCTTGGTATTGCAAACCCCAGATAATATCTTTTACTGTCTAGAAAGGCACCTATGCCAAGATTGAAAATGTTTGAAGAAAATCTATTTCTACTAAGTGAAGAGTCTAGGTCAATTCCATCAATAGCAATCAAGCCAGGTTTGGAAAAGTCATTTACAAATTGTCTGAACGAGACCTGCAGACCAAAAGATATTGTGGCTTCCTGTAGCCTGACTTTATAGGCATACATGGCTGCCAAATCATTTCTTTCTTGGATGCCAATTGTTGATCGATTTGCAATTACACCGATTCCGACACTGTTGAAAATTGTGGGGAATTCTATTAAGAGTGATTGAGCTTGAGGCGCACCATCTATGCCGGACCACTGATTTCGAATTCTGCCTGTAACAGATAGCTTGTCTTCTAAGCCTGCAACAGCAGGATTATAGTTTAGTCCGGTATAAGCAAATTGCGTATACTGAGTCTCCTGCTGGGCACTACCAAGGAAGGAGAAAAAAAGGAATAATATGACAGCTGTTATCCTCACTATAATTCCAATGTTATAAATCCTTGTCTCGGTTTTGATCCGTCACCTAAGTCTAATACGTAATAGTAAGTTCCAGCGGGTAAGGTTTCTCCTTTGTGCTGACCTGTCCAATTATTAGTATAGGGTGCTGCCGAAAAAATTTCATCACCATATTGATTTAGTATAACCAGTGAATTTTGGTTGTAGTTTCCGGAGTCTAGGCATGGTATTACTAAGTTGTCGTTATATCCATCGCCATTAGGAGTAATAAGGTTGCCTACAAAACAATCTATCTCTGTACCGACATTAAGTGTTATGGTAGCTTCAGAACAAAGTTCCAAACATTGTGTATAACATATCTCGTAGACAATTTCTTCAGTGCCTACGAAGATATTGTCTGAACTATAGTTCAGCAAGCTGCCTACTATGTCCAAAGTACCATTTTCTGATTCTTGTAGAATTGATATTGAAATTTCACCATCAAAGCTATCATTGAATAGGGGATTTAAAATAGTTGCTTCCTCAGGATTGATTTCAAAACTATCATCTGAAGCAGAAATTTCATTTTGTAAAATGACCTCTATGGTGTCAATGAAACTGTTGCCACAAGTTGATGAACTAGTGTTCAGAAAAATTAAATTTGGACCAACTTGTAAATTGCTAAAAGAAGCTGTCTCCTCATTCTCATCAAAGACTGATATTTCTGGATTTGCTGTAGACCAAAGAAGCACAGCCTCATTTGGAATATTTTCCGCTGATAATGATATAAAGTTTTGTTGACATAAGTACACCTCTGATTCTGATATGTTAGCACCTTGGGTTAATTCCTCAAGAATGGATATGGACAATGTATCGATTGGTGCTGAACTACAACCATTTACGTTTGCGTTTATTGTAAACATATAGTTCATAGCATCCATTGCCGACAGAAAATCAAGCGAGAAACAGGGTTCACCAACCTCTTGTACTGCCATGCCTGTACTAAGATTTGTAATTTGTAGAAAATCAAATTCCAGATTTCTTTCTACAATACAAAGTTGTGCTTCTGATAAGTCAGTACTACAGAATGTCAGGCTATTGTCCTCAAAACGAACTGCTGGCGCAGCTTCATTAATTTCTACTTGTACTGGAATAGAAGTTTCTGATTCGCAATTGCCTTCGCTAATAAAAACGGCATATGACCCTGCATTGTCTATCTTTACATTCGGAATGATGAGACGATTAGTAGAGGTGGTAACGGTACCAGTAGGCGTAAGCCAGCTATAGTTATCTCCATCTACTGGGTTTGCTTCTAAGACTAGTTCGTCGTCTTCGCAAAGCTGATTGTTTCCATTTATGGTAGGTAATACGGGTTCAGTTTGGATTACAATAAGAATTTCATCAGAACTCAACGATCTACAACCATTCCTTTCTTGGATAACAGAATAATTGCCATTGTTTGCAAAACTAAAATTTGGCAAAGTTAATTCTGGAATGGCTGTTGTAATTTGCCCAAACGGTGTACTCCAAATCCAGCTGGTTTGTCCACCGGTTGCTGGGTTTGAAATCTCAATGCGTACACGGTCACCTTCGCAAGGATCTGTATTTCCATTTAGTTTGGCTACTTCAGGTAGGATAGTAATGTCTAAGGTAGTCGAGACTGGTAGTGAATTACAGTTGCCACTGATAACTTCTAGAATATACGTTCCGTTATCAGTTTCATTAATATTATTGATAACAGGTTGCAAGACATTGGAGCGAAAATTATTTGGCCCTGTCCAACTAAACTGATAATTGCCAGGTGGAAAAATTGTAGGTACAAAAGTCACTGGCATATCCTCTGACATACAAGGAAGTGATGTATTACTGAGAGCTGTAATGACAGGTCTGGTTCCAACTTCTACATTAGTAGTAGTTGTTGTAATGCAATTACTAGGTGTTGTTATGGTAACTGTGTACAAGCCTTCTACGGCTATTGCTGTTACAATTCTTCCATTGTGATTTAGTCCATTTGGATCTTCCCACAAGTAGGTTGCACCGGGTATAAACGAGCTAGTGAGTAGAACACTGTCTCCTTCGCAATGAGGACCATCATTGGTTGCGCCTACATTAAGATTTGATTCTACACTTACTTGGAATATCTCAGAAGTATCAGAACTGCAAATACCTTCTTCTGCGATAACTGACCATTCGCCGGAAAGATCATTTGTTATTGCTGGAATAAGCAGACTATTGGAACTTACCGACTGGAAAAAACTACCATTATTAAACCAAGTAAATCTTGTGCCATTCTGAATATTAGGAACAGATAGAACTGCTGTTTGGCCTTCACAAAAAATAGACTCTCCTTCTATTATTGGCCTTTCGGGAATGTCAAAAACTATTACCTGAGCTGTTGCGGTATCGGAGACACAGACATCCTCTTTTATCACCAAAGTGTAGGTGCCTTGATTAGCTTGTTGCACAGCTGGTATTACTTCAGGAAATTGACCTTCAGAGGAATAATTATTTGGACCTGTCCATTCATAGCTAAAATCGGGATCGAAAATATCTGTAGATAGGGATAGGTCATCTCCTTCACATAGTGTAATGAAAGGATTCGGTATGTTGGCTATTGGTGGTGGTGTTACAAGTAATTCCAATGTGTTGGAGGGATTAGAATTGCAACCATTGCCAATAATTTCCACATAATAGAATCGTGTTCCTGTAAGTGGCTGAACTGTAAAACTAGGACCATCAGTTTGTCCTATAAGAGTACCGTTAGGCGAGACTCCTTCAAACCAAAAATATTCTACTAACTCTGTGAAACTATTGGTATTAAGTAAAACCAACTCACCGTCACAAACAGTACGTTGACTTGTGAATATCTCAGGGCTATCTATCTCATTTACATCAATTTCCAACTGACCCATAAATTCACAACCAGCTGTACTCGTTGCTTTCAGAGTATAGGTGCCACTTGCACTTGCACTTATGTTAGTTATTTGTGGATCTAGTAAATTAGAGCTAAAATTATTTGGTCCTGTCCATAGTACAATAAAACCGTCATTTGGAGGTAGATTTGAAATCAACTTCAAGGTGTCATTAAAGCAGAGCCCACTCAGAAATTCTGGATTTAATTGTTCGGTTTCTATTATTATGTTTGCTTCGCAACTGGAAATGTTGTCAGACACATCTTCTACAAATATTTCATAGCTAAGCTCTTGGTCGAGATCAGAACATAATATTTGTCTGGGAAAGAAGTAGGTACTATCGACACCACAATTATCCGTTGATTCATAGATCAAATCCCTAAATAGAATAGGGTAGAAATCCTGAAGCAATGGATCTATAGCATAGGTGATGTCCTCACAAGTAAGTAAAGGAGAGATAGTGTCTCGAACTTCCACATCAATAATACAGGCGCCTTCATTTTGCGAAGCATCATTGCCACTATATCTCAATTGATAAGATCCTACATCTAGGTTTATATCGTTTGTAAGAGTATCCCTAGAATTATTGCTGATCAACTCTTTAAGAATACTAGCTTCGGCATACTGCAATTTTAGTCTTAGAAAGGAATTGTTATCCGTTCCTTGGAAACCGCTTATCTGCTGGGGATCACAGGGTTGGGTACCTATGCCCGTATTTGCATTATTTACTATAGTAAATTCTATTAAACCATCACTGTTCCATCTTTGTAGTTGAGCTAACGACAGTTCTAATTTTAGTTCTCTTTCGGTACAGTCGCCATTAGATACGGTTACAAGTGCTTGACCATTTTCATCACTTATTGATACTGTGCTGCCATCTTCTAAGTTTAGTTTGTATAGGATTGTAAGAGTAGGATTGGTGAATATAGGTGGTAGATCTATGTCTTCAAAACTAAGCATGCGATCTGAAGCCTGATAAACATCGAAGAAGGTGTTAAAACTAAAATTTAGAAACTCATCCTCTGGAGGCAAAGTCTCGTCAAAGATTATTACACCTTCGCAATTGTCTTCAAAGGAAATAACTTCAGGTGCTAGAAAGTCGAAAAAACAAGCATCTTCATCAATAAAAACAACTTGATCTTCAGGACAGATGACTATGGGAGCAGCAGTGTCTCTTACATCTATTGTCTGTTCACAAGTAGAATCATTGCCACCACAGTCTGTAATGCTGTAAGTTATGTTGTTAACACCTATTTCTAAAGCTATGATTTCGTTGGACTGATTAGTATTTATTTCTACATTTTCATTAATAACTACTGACCAGATCGCTTCTGACTGTGTGAGACAATTATCGGTGAATTGTGGTAAGGTCAGAAGATGGTCAGTCTCGCATTCGTTATTGCCAAGTTGTAATTCAAAGTCCATTGGACAATTGAATATGGTGGGAGGTTCAGGATCAACGATTGAAAACAAAGCTTCACTCTGCGAAATATTTCCACATACATCATAAGCCACTATACTTATCTGCTGTGTAGAAATGCCTCCAAAAGTATTATTACAGTCGCTCATCAGCAAAGTGGGCTTGATAGCGGAATTTATTACACTAGTATCTGTATAAATTTGTGGTGCTAAACCTCTGATGACATAGCTGTTGCAGTTGTCTTCTACAATCGTAAAGGCATAGGCATCTAGCCAGGAATTAAAAATTGATTCTATGTTGGCAGTATTACAGACTAGCACTGTGTCTCTAGGTAAAGCTACAAATTGAGGGCCAGTAAAATCTTGGACTTGAATTATTTGAGTTATGGAATCTATATTTCCACAAATATCTGTAGCGAAATATTTTCTAGAAATTTGGTTTTGACAAATAGAATTAAAAATTGTGCTGTCCTGAAAACTTAATGTAGCCGATGAACAGTCATCTATAGCACGGGCAAACATTGTGATGTCATTCAGGTCAGTATCGCAGTTTATAGCAACACTTGATTCTGCAATGATCTCAGGTGCAATAGTGTCTCTGACAGATATGATTTGAGCAGTGTCTACAGAATTACCACAAATATCCTGTGCAGAAAAGGACCTGGTTATTTCGTAGTTGTAATAATCACAACTCAAGCTATCTGTAGATCTATTAATACTTACACTAATGGAAGGTGCAAGAGTATTGTCGCAACCATCTATGGCTACCGGAATAATATTGTTAATTTCTGCACTACAAAGTATAGTCGTGTCAGAAGGAACAAAAGTAAAGACTGGTGTCTCTTCATCAGTACTTAACGAAAAACTAGCGCGGGTGACATTGGCATTTCCACAGCCATCTTCAAGAAAAAAGCTCACCTCTACTTCCCATTCACAACTGGTCCTATCTATAAGAATATCAGTACTTTCAGAGAAAAAACTAAATCCAGAATTACCTTGGCTGTCAGTCCAGGAATAATTGCTCCATATGATGGTGTCGCTGCAAGCATCCACCGCTGTTGCATTTCCAAAATTGTCCAGCCATTGTTGCAAGCTGTCTCGTACTCCTGTATGGCAAGGAATAGAAAGATCTGTAGCCGAAGAAACGATGACTGGTGCAACACCATCCTGTATTATAAAAGAAGCGAAATGGGTGGAATCAGTTCTGTTGCCGCAAGTGTCGGCGGCAAAATAACCTATCTCAAAGAAACCATCTTGACTGCATATACTATCCAGACTTGCTATCAAGTTTGCCAATGCAGTAGGTTTTGGTTGGGTAGGGAAGATTGTAGCAGTAGGATCATCTACAGCTGCACTGGCTTGTCTGTCATACCATAAATCAAAAGCTGTTTCTATATCAGAATTGCAGATGACGATAGTGTCTTGTGGCAAAGTGGTAAAGGCAGGTGGAATAGTATCTAAATTCAGGGCAGAAAGATTCAGTGTGGTCCCTAGAACCATTAATAGAATCAGTAGATATTTGCTACTTCTGTGCACTGAATAGATAACGATTTTTAAGATTAATGTGTACTAAAACAAGACCGCCGATCAAGAAGCTATTCTTCTTCCTCTTCTGCTCCCTCTCGGTTGGTTAGTTTTTTGTCTTCTACATTTTCATCGAGGAATTCATTCAGCTTGTCTATCTCAAAATTCGTTTGCATCTCTCCAAAAGAATTGATTTTGATATCGAAACCACTTAATTCATCATGTACTGCTGGTTTTCCTTGTTTTTTCATCTTTTTAGGCATATAACTGTATTTATATTATCGACCCGATTGTGGACCGCATAAGTTACAACGTCTTTTGTCCATCCTGAAATTCCGAAATAACATTTTCTTAAAGAAAACCCTAGGCTTTACCAATCCAATATTCGTACCTAAGTTGGATATTTTATACACATTTAAGTGGACTTTGGACTTTTATTGATTGCTATCTAAGTAAGAACCTTGAATAAAGGCAGATAATTGCTGTACTGAAATCCCAAAACCGACGATTTGATACTTTTTCCAGATAAAATCATTAGATCCACTAATAGTCTTAGCTATTCTGAAGATTGAAATCAAGACCTCAAAGGAGTAAAGACAGTCTTTGATCCCCGATGCAAATTAGAGATTGAATAGCTCTATCTGGCCCTAAAACACAGATTTTCAGGCACTAATAAATCTAGATCTCTATAATATGATTGATGTAAATACACATAATATCTGAGCCAGATGACTTCCTAAAAGTGGCTTTGGAAAGTGCTGTACAGGTCGCCGAAATAATTAGAAAAAGCAGTTCAAAAATTTGGCGCAAAAAATATTAATTATCATATCTTTGCCGTCCGCTTCAAAGGTGGAGTGGGTGAGTGGCTG
>CAZKXO010000065.1:0-13989 GCA_964556525.1 uncultured Saprospiraceae bacterium | reverse complement strand
CCTATTACTTTTATCATAGAGCTATTCATTTGTTCGAATAAATTGTTCATAACTAATAATATATAGTGAGAAAATTATTGGCTAAAATTCTGTGTCTTGAGAAGCTGCAAAAAACTCCTTGGTATAAGTAAATATCTTTCCCAAAAATCCATCTTTCTCTTCTTGTGCATCTTCATCCAAATCAAACACTTCATTGTTTGCTATAGCCTCTTTTTCTTCTTCTTGCATTTCCATATTGCTTATCGCAATACTCAACAATCCTACTGCGGTAGAATATATAGGACTGGCTATTTGGCTGGTGTAACCATGGGCAAGATGCTCTATCGGTTGTCCTATACGCGTAGATAGTCCTGTGTAGTATTCTGATAAATGGTCTATATGTTTTAGCAAAGATCCTCCACCCGTAAGCACTATTCCTCCTATGAGCTTGTCCTCGTAGCCACTTCTCTTAATTTCCCACAGCACATAATCAAAAATCTCTTCTAATCTTGCCTCTATAATTTTTGCCAAGTTCTTCTCAGAAATCTCCTTGTAATCTCTGCCTTTAAATCCAGGAATAGTGATTATCCTGTTATCTATTACTTCTTCTGATAAGGCAGAACCAAATTTTACTTTTAATTTTTCTGCCTGATCGTGCATGACCATACAGCCTTCCTTGATGTCATTGGTTACCACATTACCACCGAATGGAATTACTGAAGTATGACGAATAATTCCATCCTTAAAGATCGTAATATCAGTTGTACCACCACCTATGTCTACGAGAGCTACGCCAGCTTCCTTTTCCTCTTGGCATAATACTGCCTTAGAAGATGCAATAGGTTCCAAAGTGATATCGGCTACCTCCATTCCTACTTTCTCTACACATCTGATAATATCGCGTGATGCACCTATTTGCCCCGTTATAATATGAAAGTTTGCTTCTAACCTTACACCAGACATTCCTATGGGATCTACAATTCTGGTCTCGTCATCCACAGTAAATTCCTGAGGGAATACATGCAAGATCTTATCCCCTGGTGGCAGCACCAATTTGTGCATATCACTGATCAGTTTACTTACATCACTTTCATTTATTTCTTCATTGGGTTCGTGGCGCACCAGCAAACCATGATGATGGATACTCTTTATATGTTGGCCAGCTATACCTACATGCACTTTATCGAAAGTGACTTTGGCATTTTTCTGTGCAATATCGATGGCTTCACTTATGGCTTTTACGGTCTTATTGATATTAGACACCACACCACGTGAGACACCTTCAGACTTCACAGAGCCTACACCGAGGATCTCTATTTTGTCATACTCATTTCTACGGCCTGCGATGGCGCAAACTTTTGTTGTTCCGATATCCAGAGCAACTGCAATAGAATTATTAGTTTTCATAAAAGACAATTTCTAGCTTATTAAATAGGTTTAGGATTCTTTCTTTTCTCCTGCTATTTGGCCATCCCATCGTAAATTCAATTCTTTAAATCTATCCAGACCTAGATGTTTTACACCTTCTTTGTAGTACACTTTTAGTCTGTATATTTTATCGTCTAAGTTTTCGTTTTGTCCAAGTGTGATCTGTTCTCTTCCCACCGTCGGGATCAGAATTATATCGTCTTCCTCAGTTACATGTACCTGATCTATCAAAGCAGATAGAAAGTCATCCTGATACACTTTCTGTACGACCGAGAGTACATAGTTTAGATTGTGATCCTTCGTCTTCTTATAATCATCAGCATAGCTATCTACCTTACCAGTAACGATAGGCACTCGTACTACATCACCATTAACTGGTATCCGATTTCCTATAGGATCTAAATAATAATCTTCACCTCCAGTAACTTCTATCCGTGCAATAGGAAGATTTTGCAATATCCCTATACTAAGTCTATTGTGCTTATCTAAAAAGATCTCTGCTCTGGTTATTCTGTCATCACTTTCCAAATATTCCTCTAGATCAAAAAGGTCCAACTTGCCTACATTGGCAATAGTAATGTCATAGCCCAATCGATCTTTTAGAATTTTGGCCACATCTTTTTTTGTAATTAAGTGCTTTTTGTCACTTCTCGTTTTAATTACAATCTGCACTTTCGTGACATGACTATTTTTCCGCTGCACAGCAGAGAATACAAGAAAGAATAGCAATAGCACAGCCATTATCACCTTAGTGATGAATCCAATGCCATTTGTATGTGTTCCTTTCTTCAATTCTCTATTTTAAAAGTTCTATAATCTTCTTATGATTCTTGTCCAGATCTGCTGCTCCTAGAGTGATAATAACATCGTAGGTCTTGATTCTTTTTATAGTACTTATCAAATCCTTTTCTGTTGCCAAATGCTTATCATCCATGCTTATCAAATTGTAGATCATTGCTGAGTCTACTCCCTGCATAGGCAACTCTCTTGCAGGATAAATAGGCAACAAAATAACTCCATCTAGTCCAGACAACTCTTCAGCAAATTCTTTATAAAAGTCTTTGGTCCTACTATAAAGATGTGGTTGGAAAATCCCAAGTACTTTTTTACCAGAATACAGTGCTTTTACCGTCTTTACAGTATTTCGTACTTCTTCTGGATGATGAGCATAATCATCTATCAAGACTTGATTCCTTCCTTGATGTACTATTTCAAATCTTCTCTTTATACCCTTAAACTTTTTTAAGGCTAGTCTAATCTTTTTCTTTTTTACTCCCAACTGTCTTGCCACCACCATAGCTGCTAGCGTATTAGACAGGTTGTGTAGGCCCGGCAAATTAGAACTCAAATTCTTTATCTCTTTTCCTCCTATGGTCGCATCGAACATATACTTAGCCTTATCAATTCTGACTTTGCTATAGTCGAAGTCTTCCAATTGTACTACAATTTTTATTTTTCTCTTTTCTAAGTTCGCTCTCCATTCCCCTTTGATACGAGCCTTGACACCTGCACCTAAAATCAACAAACCTCCTTTCTTAATCTGATAAGTCAGTTGCTCATAGGCTTTGTACATTTCTGCTACAGTACCATAAACATCTAAGTGATCTGCATCCATAGACATTATTACCAATACATCAGGATGGAGATGCAAAAATGATCTGTCGTACTCATCTGCTTCCAGAACAACGTAATCTGATTTTCCGTACAAAAAATTAGTCTGCTCTTTGCTTAATATGCCTCCTAAAAAAGCATTGACTTTTTTATCTGCTCTTTTTAGTATATGCGCTATCAATGCACTGGTGGTTGTCTTTCCATGTGTTCCTGCTACAGCGATGGAATACATATCCTCACTTATCATTCCTAAGACCTCCGCTCTCTTTAGAATAGGATAGCCTTTTTTCTCTAACCAGACCAGTTCTTTCTGATCTTTTGGAATTGCAGGTGTTTGGATAACCAAATCTAAATCCCTAGGTATTTTCTTAGTATTTTCTTTGTAGTGTATGGACATCCCTTCCTTGACCAATTGTTTCGTCAGCTTTGTCTTTGTCAGATCATAACCATGTATCTCTACGCCTTCTTTATTAAAATATCTAGCCAAGGCACTCATACCGATACCTCCGATTCCCAAAAAGTATATTTTTCTTAATCGCTTGATATTCATGTTAAGTCAAGTTCATTATTTCATTAGCAATTATTTCTCGTGCCTCAGGTTTTGCCAGTGACAAAAGATTTGAACTTAAGCTCTTCTGCTCTTCCTTATCTTCCAATAATGCGAGAGCAGTTCTTATCATATCATCTTTGGCCATTTTGTCTTCTACCATCATTGCTGCATGGGCTTCGACCAATGCCAACGCATTTTTAGCTTGATGATCTTCTGCAACATTAGGAGAAGGCACCAAGACTGCTGGCTTCCCTACCAGCATCAGCTCAGAAATCGTTAGTGCTCCAGCTCTGCAAATGATAACATCCGCAGCGGCGTAGGCCAAGTCCATTCTATCTATAAAGGGCATTATACTCACCTGAGATACATTGGATAACTCAGAATCCCGATACTGCTCATGATAAATTTTCCCAACCTGCCAGATGAATTGCACGTCCTCTAGCTGTGTTATTCTTTCTGCTTGTGCAGCCACAGCTTGATTAATTGTTCTTGCTCCAAGGCTGCCTCCAAATATCAAAATCGTTTTCTTTGTTTCATCTAAGCCAAAGAAGCTGATTGCCTTTTCTTTAAGATGATCAATGCCTACCAGATCTTTCCTAACTGGATTACCCGTCAGAGTCAATTTGTCTGCAGGGAAGAATCTCTCCATTCCATTATAAGCAACAAAAATGTGCCTTGCATCCTTTGCCAATAATTTATTGGTAACCCCAGGATAAGAATTCTGCTCTTGTATGATGGTAGGAATCTTTTTCAGCTGCGCTATCTTTAAGATAGGGCCGCTAGCATAGCCGCCTACACCAATCACTACATCCGGACCAAACTTGTCAATGATCTTCTTGGCTTTCCAAAGACTTCCTAATAATCTGAAGGGAAACAATATATTTCTCCACTTCTTAGTCCTGTGAAAACCTCTTATGTTCAAACCTTCAATGGGATAACCTGCTTTAGGTATCTTTTCCATTTCCAGCTTTCCTTTTGCGCCTACGAAAAGAATATCTTTAACTCCTTTCTCTTTTAATGCGTTGGCTATAGCCAAGGCCGGATACACATGTCCACCTGTCCCTCCGCCGCTAATAATAATTTTCATACTTCATCCGCTTGTCATTAACCTTCACCGTCACTTCTTCATTTCTCACTTCGGCTTCTTCCTGCATGATCTCATAAGTACTATACTCTTCTACATATCTGCTTACACTAAGAATTATTCCCAGCGAAATGCAGGTAAAAATTATTGATGTTCCTCCCATAGAAACCATAGGTAGAGTCAATCCGGTTACAGGCACTAAATGCACAGACACTGCGATATTAGCCATAGCCTGAACAACTATATTGAGACAGAGTCCTATTGCCAATATTGCTCCAAAGGTCTTATGGCACCTTGTCACCATACTCGTACATCTGAAAAGCAATCCCAGATATAAGGCAATCAAAGTAAAGCCTCCCAATATTCCATACTCTTCACAAATAATTGCATAGATAAAATCAGCAGAAGCATAGGGAAGATAATCTCGCTGAATACTGCCCCCTGGCCCTTGTCCGAACCATCCGCCATTCGCGATAGCGATCTTAGATTGTTGTATCTGCCAGCCTCCGTCCGTATTACTGAAAAACTCTGTAACCCTGGAAATCCAAGTCTCTAATCTTATAAATTCTGGAAACACAGTTCCTAATAAAACCAAAATTGCCAATGCTGCCAGGCCAACTAAGAACATAAGAAAGACATACTTCAATGATACTCTGCCTATAATCATCATCAGCAAGCAAGTACCAAACAACAACAATGAAGTACTCAAGTCTGCTGGAGCTATCAATGAGCAAACAACTACAACAGGTATTATTATAGGCAAGAAGGCAGACTTGAAATCTTTTATTACATTCTGCTTAAGCGATAATGCTCTGGCTACATAAACTATAAGAGCCAGCTTGGCTATATCTGAAGTTTGTATTGTTTTATTTAGGCCGGGAATATTGATCCATCTTTTTGCATCATGTATTTCTATCCCAAACATCAAGGTATATGCAAGTAAGACAATTGTAATCACCAAGCCTAGTACAGCAAGTCTAGAATACAGCATATAGTTAAATCGATAAGCTGTAACCATACAGATTATTCCAAGGGTTATAAACATTATCTGCTGCACCAAATAAAACTCGGTATTACCACCATGATTCGCATATGCCAATTTTACCGCAGCACTGTACACTGCTAGTATAGAGCATATCGCAAGCATGGTAACGATAAACCAAATGATTTTGTCACCTCTGAGATTTAAAAATATGTTTCCTATTCTATCCAAGTTTTATCTTTCTTATCGCATCCTTAAATGCCATTCCTCTTTCTTTATAATTATCAAACAAGTCGAAACTTGCGCAAGCTGGAGATAATAGAACCACGTCTCCTTTTTCAGCTGTCTGCATAGCTATTTCTACACAATCTTCTGTATTCTCCGTTGTTGTCACATCCACAATGGAGGAAAATGCTTTTTGCAATTTTGTATCATCCTTAGTCAGACATATGATACTTTTTACTTTCTGTCTGACAAGTTTATGGAGCAGAGAATAATCATTGCCCTTATCTACACCACCTGCTATCCAAATCACTGGTTTGTTCATACTTTCCAGTGCTACCAGAACAGAGTCAATATTTGTGGCTTTACTGTCATTTATATATTCCACACCAGCTATTGTTCCCACAGGTTCCAGGCGATGTTCCAATGCTGAAAAAGTTCCAAGTCTTTTATTCAATACTTCCACACTGGCACCAGCAAGCAAAGCAGCTTTTATTGCAGCAGTTGCATTGAATAGATTATGACGGCCTCTAAGCTGAAGAGTTGTAAAATCAATTTCTTCAACGGCTTCCGACTTATCTCCTAAGTCATCATAAGCAAGTCGATGCACCTGTGATCTCATCGGAAAGGCTGTTTCCATAAGAGACAACCATTCATCATCCTCATTAATAATAAGATGATCACTGTCACTTTGATTCATAGCCAGTTTCCATTTTGCAAAAGCATACTTATACATGGTATGATCATAGCGGTCCAGGTGGTCAGGAGAAATATTAAGTAGTAATGCGATCTCGGCAGAGAAGGATTTAATGTCATCCAATTGGAAACTAGACAGTTCCAGAACTATCCAGTCAAAAGTTTGATTACTACTTATCATTCTCGCAAATGAGTGACCAATATTTCCTCCGAGACCTACTTTCATATCCGTTCCTGCAAGTAGATGATACAGCAAGCTGGTAGTTGTGGTTTTTCCGTTACTACCTGTAACTGCTGCAATCTTGCCTTCATAGAACCTGTAAGCAAACTCTACTTCTGAAATTATTTCCTTATGCCTTAGTCGAAGCTTGGTTATTATCTCAGCCGTATCAGGAATACCTGGACTCTTTACGATCAAATCTGTGTTAACTAATTTTTCAAAACTATGTCCCCTTTCTTCAAAGGGGATACTATTATCTTTAAGCTCCTGTCTGAATTTATCTCCTATAGATCCAAAATCAGAAACAAAAACTTCTATGTCATGTTCTTTTGCAAGTAGTGCGGCTCCTACCCCGCTTTCTCCAGCACCTAAGACTGCAATCCTTTGCATTATCTTAGTTTCAAAGTAATAATGGTCAACACTGCCAATAAGATGGCGACTATCCAAAATCGAATTACTATTTTCATCTCATGCATTCCCTTCTTCTGGTAATGATGATGAAGCGGAGACATGAGAAAAATTCTTCTTCCTTCTCCGTATTTATTTTTGGTATACTTAAAGTAACTTACCTGCATTACTACTGACAGCGTTTCCATCAGCATGATTCCGCATAAAATCGGAATCAATATTTCTTTTCTGAGCAGTACAGCCATTACCGCAATTATTCCACCTATAGCCAAGCTTCCAGTATCACCCATAAATATGCTGGCCGGATAAGAGTTGTACCATAAGAATCCAATGGTGGCTCCTATAAATGCAGCTGCATACACAACCAATTCTTCAGAATTAGGAATAAAGAGTATATTCAAATAGTCTGCTACTATAGCATTACTAGACACGTAAGCTAGTATACCTAAAGTCGCCCCTATTATCGCTGCGATCCCCGTAAGTAATCCATCTAGCCCATCTGTTAGATTAGCACCGTTAGAAACAGCCGTAATTATAAATATGACCAAAGGCACAAAAACCAACCATATCAAATGTGGATTTCGCTTAAAGAATAAACCATAATCCAACTCGTTATTTTTAAAAAAAGGCACATTAGTAATAGGTGCTTTTACATAAGCCATTTGTTCTGTTATAGGTGCTCTATTTATCTGAGGAATAGTTATCTCGAATTGTTCTGTAATCGTCCATCCTTTATCTAGAGCTGTAGACAGAGGCACTCTTACAACAACATCCTGATGAAGCAGCATTACCAATGCTACAATAAGGCCCATTATTACCTGTCCTAGGATTTTATACTTCCCTCTTAAACCATCTTTGTTCTTTCGCAACAATTTCAGTCTGTCATCTATAAAGCCTATTGCTGCAAACCAGATGGTCACAATCAGCATCAGTACAATATATATGCTCTCCAACTTAGCCAGTAATAACGTCGGAACTACTATCGCAATAATAATCATAACACCACCCATAGTCGGTGTACCTGATTTTTCAGCTTGCCCCTGAAGACCAAGGTCTCTTACTATTTCCCCTACTTGCAATCGTTTCAAAGAACGTATGATGCGATCACCAAAAACAAGAGATATACCTAAGGAAAGAATAATCGCTAGTGCTGCTCGGAAAGAGATAAATTGGAATAATCCAGCTCCTGGAATAGCACAATGATTCTCTAAGTATTCAAATAAATAGTATAACAATTGCTTTATGATTGCTCCAACTTTAAGCGCAGTCGCTTTCAGTTGGGAGTTTTAATTTCGTCTAGTAGTCTTTATAAAATTCGTCTGTGGGATGTGTAGTCTTTGGGAGTATCATTCTTTGTTAGTTTCTTAAAAAAACAGTGTACAGCAGGAACTCAAATCTTTATTTAAGCCAACCCTACTGCAACTGTTAAAACCAACCTGAGAATGATAATAGAACCTATTCTTACAGATTGCATCAGCTCATATAACTGAGAACAATCTTTTTATCGTCAAAAGGAAACCTCTCCCCTTTTATTTCTTGGTATTTTTCATGGCCCTTTCCTGCGATAAGTATTATATCGCCTTCATTAGCCATAAGACAAGCCATTTTTATTGCCTCATTTCTATCAGACATTCTTAGTACGCCGTTAGATAATTCTTTTTCTAAACCAGCAAACATGTCTGAAATAATCTGTTCAGGATCTTCTGTCCTTGGATTATCAGAGGTCAATATCAATATATCACTATTAGTGGCTGCAACTTGTGCCATTTTGGGCCGCTTCTTCTTATCTCTGTCTCCTCCACATCCTACTACAGTTATTAGCTTGACATTGTCTTTTTTAACTTCTACTAGAGTCTTGATGACTTTTTCAAGAGCATCAGGTGTATGTGCATAATCTACAACGGCAGTATAGCTAACACCTTCTTTGCTAATCATATCTAATCTACCTTCAGCGGTAACAAGCATACTAAGTTCTCTTAGTACATCTTGTTCCTCCAAGCCCAATGCTATACCAGTACCGTATACAGCAATTGCATTGTAAGCATTAAATCCTCCGACCATCTTCAGAAAAATATCTTTCCCCTCTATGTCCATATGCAAGCCAGACAGTTCATTAGAAATTACTTTCCCCTTGAACTTAGCAGGCCGACGTAAGGCGTAGGTATAGATACTTGCCTGAGAATTCTGAACCATCACTTTCCCGTTAGGGTCATCGATGTTAATCAGAGCCGAATTATGCTTTGCCAATCCATCGAACAACAATTTCTTAGCATAGATATAATCCTTGAATGTCTTATGATAGTCCAGATGATCATGTGTAATATTAGTAAATACAGCATGATCATAATCAACGTCGGCAACTCTACCTTGATGGAGGGCATGTGAACTGACCTCCATAAAGACATGAGTTATTCCTGCATCGTACATCTGCCTAAACAATCTTTGCAAACTGATCGCATCTGGTGTAGTCAACTTTGCAGGTATAATAGTATCACTGTATTTTACTTCGATTGTGGAGACCAATCCACAACTGAAGCCTAGTCGAAAGAACAAATCAAATAGTAAGTTAGCGGTTGTAGTTTTCCCATTTGTTCCAGTGATACCAATTACCGTCATCAATCTAGAAGGGTGCTCGTAATAATTCGAGGCAACTCTACTAATGGACTGTTGAGAATTATCCACTAGTATATAGAGAACATCAGCTTTATCTATGTAATCCCTATTGTCTAGGATCACATATTGTGCACCGTTCTCAACAGCAGAGGAAATATATTCATGACTATCCTGGGCATAACCCTGATATGCAATAAACAAACTTCCTTCCGTGCATTGCCTGGAATCAATCTGAACATCTTTAACAACTTGCTCACTTAGTGACAAGTAATTAAGGACCTCAATAGACTCTAGTATTTTTTCCAGTTTTTTCAAATCTCATTTATCACATTTGATAAACCATTATCCTAAGTACAATTTAATGTGCTTCTCTTTTAATGCCGATCCTGGTCGAATCGATTGCTTGTACACTTTGCCAAATCCATCTACTTCTACTTCCATACCCAAAGCTTCCAAAATATAGACTGCATCTCTTACACCTTTTCCTCTTACATCAGGAAGAACAGCATCAGAAATTTCCTTTTCCCTCATAGTCAGCCTCTCTTCATTTCCATTCATCTCTACCCAATTTCCTCTACCTGATTCCTTATAATCCAAACCTATATACTCTAGCACTTTTTTATAATCTCCTTTGTATCCTACATGTGCCTGTAGTACTGTAGGCCCTTTTTTAACCTCAGTCGCATCTATCGTTTTTTCATAACCAGACAATCTGGACATTATATTCTTAAAGACAGGTCCTGCAACTTTGGCACCGTAGAAATCTCTTCCACTAGGATTATAAACAACAACTATGACTGAGTATTTAGGGTTTTTTTCTGGAAAATAACCCGCAAATGAGGCATTGTATTTTTTCCTTTCCACATCTTTCTTCCAATACTCGAGCCTGGTAGTTCCAGTCTTCCCGGCAAAAGTCAATCCATCAACATTCAATTTTCTCGCTGTCCCGCTTTCGGCAACAGCCTTTAGCAATTCTTGTGCCTTCTGTACAGAAGAAGGACTTGCTATGCTTTCCTTTAGAACTGTAGGCTGAAATTTAGTAACAGTTCCTTCGGCATCCTTAATCTCAGACACCAAGTAAGGCTTCATCATTTTTCCATCATTGGCAACTGCGTTATAGAAATTCAACATCTGTAATGGTGTCATTTCCAACTCGTAACCATGTGCCATCCAAGGAACCGTTGTTCCTGACCAATTCAATTTATCACCCTTCTTTCTTTTATCAGGGCTTTTTACGTTAGGCTTTTTTTCGCCGTATATTTTTATTCCTGTCGGTGAAGTCACTCGCATTTTTTCGAGACCATCATAGAAAGCCCTCCATCCATCTATATTTTGACCAAAGATCCCTTGTGCCGCGTAACTTACTCCTACATTGCTAGACATTGCAAAAGCTTCCTTAAATGTTCCAGTTTGCGTACCATGCAACTCAGAATCATTCATTGTCAGATTATAGAATTTCTTTCTACCACCAAACATTTCTACTTCTGTATCTAAGTCCAACTTTCCAGACTCTAACATTACTAGCGCGGAAATCAACTTAAAAGTAGAACCAGGTTCACTTCTGGATCCAATCGCATCATTGTAAGACTCTTCATATCCTCCTCTACCATCCGATCGAAGATTTACCATTGCCTTTATCGCACCACTCTTTACATCCATTACTACAGCAACACCTTTGTCTGCTTGATTATCTACGAGCACCGATTCCAACTCTGAATGTGCGATGTCCTGCATATGCATATCCAAAGTCGTTACGATATCACTTCCTTTCTCTCGCACCATTTCAGAATAATCATGAACGGGCAACCATACATCCCCAGGCAACCTTCTCATCAATCTCTTCTCAACTTTTCCGCTCAAAGGACCATCATAAGTTCTTTCCAAACCCACCTTGTCTGCGTTATTCCTATCTTTTCCTATAGTTCTCTCCGCAAGAATTTTAAAAGGTCGCTCCCTAGAAGACTTTCTATCATTAAGCAATCCTCCTTTGTATTTTCCTAGATTGAACAGAGGAAATGATTTCAGCAAGTCTAGTTCATCCTTGGTAACTCTATTGAGCAAAGGATAATAT
This sequence comes from uncultured Saprospiraceae bacterium, assembly GCA_964556525.1. Classification (GTDB taxonomy): domain Bacteria; phylum Bacteroidota; class Bacteroidia; order Chitinophagales; family Saprospiraceae; genus RFSX01. The sequence goes on along the minus strand of CAZKXO010000065.1, from coordinate 2,125 downwards.
CTAGCTCCTGAATTTTTTCCAGCTTTACCAGAATTACGTTTTGAAACCAACTCAGATTTCCACTGTGAAGCAGTCTTGCCAAAATGCTTTGCCAAAGACTTGGACAACGCATCTATGTGCTTGTAGAAATTTGCATCTGACGATACCAACAAATCTACTTTTATGTCAAAATAAGGCAATGAAGTCGCCAGTAAATTACCATTGGCACTGTATATATTTCCTCTCTCTCCTTCTACCTCCACCAACTTTATATGCTTACCACCTTCGGCTTTCCATTTATCGCCTTCTACCACAGCCGTCTTTACGACTTTGGCCATTATGATCATTGCAAGTAAGAAAAAAGCAAAAAAGACCAAATAAACCCTAAGTAATAGTTCATTCCTTCCTTCCATTTCCCTCACTCTAACTTTCTCCTAATTGTATGAGTACTGGCGCCTTATCATTCTTTTTCAGCCCATCCTTTTCCAGGATTTTTGCTAACTGCGTTTCAGTACATCTATAGTTGATATCACTTTTGACATCTTGATATTTAGACTTTGCATCCTCTACTGCTTTTTCAAGTTTAGCTGCCTGTATGAGTTTTCCTTGTGCTTTATTTGAATTATAGATATAAACCAAACTCAGAAAAGCAAGCAAAAGAATGAAACCAATATTTCTTAAGACTATTTTCATTTAATATTTCGGTTTTAGTTGCCTCTAAATCTTTTCACCTACCCTCATCTTTGCACTCTTTGATCTAGAGTTTCTATTTTGTTCTTCCTCGGAAGGAAGAATGATTTTTCCTAACATTTTCATTTCTGCCAGCGATCGACCATAATCATCTTTCGGAATATTACCATCTACAAAACCACTTTTCAGAAATCGTTTCACCATCCGGTCTTCTAATGAATGATAACTTATTCCTACCAAGCGGCCTTCAGTCCTCAAAATTCTTTTCGCCCCCATCAACATATCTTCGAGACTTGCCATTTCTTGATTCACTTCTATTCTCAGAGCCTGATAAACTTGAGCAAAATACTTACTCCTTTCGCCTACTACCATTTCATCTAGAACCTGATTCAGCTGGCCTGTTGTTACTACCTTCATCATGTCTCGCTGCTCAGCAATTCTAAAAGACAACTTTTTAGCATTTCTGACTTCCCCATATCTAGAGAAGATATCCTGCAATTCTTTCTGGTTGTAACTAGCTAGAACAACAGCAGCAGTCAGATCAGAATTTTCATTCATCCTCATATCCAATTCTGCTTCATATCTAAATGAGAATCCCCTATAATCAGCATCAAACTGATGAGAAGAAACCCCCAAATCAGCCAAAATCCCATCCACTTTTTCAATTGCTAACCATTTCCAATACCTGTAGAGATATCTAAAGTTAGAAGCAATGAATGTAATCCTCTCATCTTCTATTCTATTCTGTTGCGCTTCTCCATCCTGGTCAAAAACTATTAAGCGTCCTTTGGCACTTAACCTGGATAATATTTCTTGAGAATGCCCACCACCTCCAAAGGTGACATCGACATAAACCCCATCTGTATTCGTAACTAATTGATCAACTGACTCTTTGAGCAGAACTGGAATATGAAAATCACTCATTTTCGTCCTTGTCCTTAGCTCCAAAAACCTCTTCTGCTAGCTCAGCGAAATCTTTCGGCTCTTCATCTATCATCTGCTGATAAGCACTTTTGGCCCAGATTTCTATCTGATCCATATAAGCAAAGAGCACTACTTGTTTTTCGATACCTGCGTAAAGAATTAGGTTTTTTGGTATTAAGATTCTTTCGGAACTGTCCGCGCTCATTTGCGTAGCTCCTCTATACAGATACCTTAATGCCCGCCTGTTTTTTCTGATATTGATGTTTAATTGGTTGAATTCTTTCGTCTTTTCCTCCCATACATCTTGAGGATATAAAATCAAATGATTTTCAAATCCCCTATTGACCACAAAATTATAAGCACCATCTTCTCCGTAAGAAACCGATAACTGCTTTAAGAGATTTGCTGGCAGCTTGATACGACCTTTCGCATCAATTTTTATCTCATATTCTCCAGTTAACTGGTACTTCATTTTTTATCATTCTTTGTGGCCAACACCTCAAATGTAAGAGGCTATTCCACATTTTCCCAC
>CAZKXO010000064.1:0-14093 GCA_964556525.1 uncultured Saprospiraceae bacterium | reverse complement strand
CCAGTTACTACACCTATTAATTTATCTACTTCTGGTAATGCCGATTGTCCTAGTGCTGCTATGGTAGCAGGAATCGCAGTTGGCCCTGTAGTATTTGGTGCGCCATTCAGTGTAGCTGGTATAACAGGCTATGCGGCGCCAGCTATAACAGACTTTTCAGATAATTGTCCAGATGAAACATTAGAAGTGGTTTCTATCACAACATCAGGAGATAATTGTACAGAAATTATTTCTATAGTATGGCTTTATGAAGATTGCGGTGGAAACCCAATCATGCAGACACAAGTGTTCAATATTGATGACGACACAGGTCCTTCATTGACGGGAACTTTACCAGCAAGTACTGGTATTAATGCCTGTTTTGCTGATGCAGTAACAGCGTCTGCATTCAGCACTGCAACTGTTTTGGCTCAGTATACTGACGATGGCTCATGTCAGACGCTAACACTTACTAATCTTACAAGTGTAGCTTCAGGTAATGATTGTGCATGGTCAGTAGTCCATACGTTTGATATAGAAGATGGATGTGGTAATAACCTTTCGGGAGAGACTTATACTGATATGGGTGGAAATACAACCTTGCCATCTGGCACAGCTCCTGCAGGTCTTACTGCTTTAAATGTTTGTATGGATTTAATGGAAATTGATGGATTAGCGCCGGTAGCTGATGATATAACTGCACTGGAAAATAATTATACACCAGCATGTACAGGAGGAGTAACAGCTACTTTGTTATCAGAAGCTTTTGATCCTTCGGACAGTAATTGTAGTTGGACACTGACACGTACTTATTCAGTCGTAGATGATTGTGGATTAGCCGTAGCTGGAAATGTATCAATAGTACATTCTGGTGGGGATACAATGAAGCCTACAGGAAATGCGCCAGCTGGAAATGCTGGAGTTAATGCTTGTCTTCCAACACAAGCTGACGCTGATGCCATGTTTGTAGCTTACTTGCCAACTATTCTTGCTGCACATTCTGATAATTGTGGACCTTCACCGTTAACAGCTGCTAACATAATTAACGTTGTAAGCACTGTGGTACCGGGAAGCACGGATTGTGGATGGACAGTTGCACATACTTATGAAGTAATAGATGACTGTGGCAACATAAGATTGAATAGAAACTATACTGACACTGGTTCTAATCAAACTGGTCCAACATTTACGAATTTCGAACCAGATCAGAATTTAGATGCGCCTAGTCTTGAATGCGGTATAGATGTATTTATCCAAAAGCCATTTGGTACTGATTTGTGCACTGGAACAAGTCTTAGAGCTGAAGGTATAGAGGCATTTGTAAACGGTGTGGCTATCAACTTTGGTGACTTGGGAACACAGTGGAATGGTCAATTCCCAGTAGGAAGTACATCAGTAACTATTACTCTTACAGATGTATGTGGAAATACTTCTACTGATGAAGTAATCATTACTGTGAATGATGTTACAGCTCCATCCTTCCCCACAGGATGTCCAGCAGATATAGTTGTTTCAGGTGCAGTACCTTGTAATTCAGAGGCGACATTTAGTATTCCGACAGTTTTTGATGCCTGTGTTGTAACAGGAGTGGATGTATCCTATTCGGGCAACGTGATTTTACCACCAGCTCAGTCTAGCTTAGCAGCGGGAGCATCTGTAACAGAAACTTTTGGATTTGGTACCACTACAGTTACTCTTACGGCTACAGATGAGAATAACTTAATGAGCTCTTGTTCATTTACTGTTACTTCTAATTGCGCTACAATAAACAATACCTGTGTAGATACCTTATATGTGCCTACAGTTGATATCAATACTTTTGGACCATCAGCTTTGTTTAAGGCTAATGAACTTGTTCATTCAGATGCTTTTATTCCATCAGGATTTGATGTAGAGTATTTTGCTGGTAATGAGATAGATTTAGAACCAGGCTTCGAGGTAGAGTTAGGAGCAGAATTCCTAGCTGACATTGTTCCATGTTTCTTAATTTCTCCGTCTACCAGTAATAATGGTAATACTGTAAACCCTACTGAGGAAGAAGAAAGTCCAGAAGACAAGGAAAGAGATGTTAGGATTAATGCGATCAAAAATCTATATAATCAGACATTAAAAAAGGATTAGATTCTTGTGTATCATATCTAGTATCATATTATGAAATATAACTGGTTTGGTATAGTTGAATTGATTTAGTTTTTACCCCTAAGATCATTTCAAGATCAGTATAAGGGACTATCAAAGGATAGTCCCTTTTTCAAATTTTGATTATTACAATCCTAGTGAACTATATTTTTTATCCAATTCTAAAATTAAAATATGGCAAACTTGACCCCCAGAGAATCACAAGTGTTGGATTATATATCTCGCGAATATTCCAATGCTCAAATAGCTAAAGAACTTAATATAAGTATGAGTTCTGTAGACAAGTACAGAAGAAACTTACTATGGAAATTTAATTGTAAAAACTCAGTAGGAGTAATCCGAAAAGCTTTTGAGCAAGGCTTATTACCATCCAAGAAATATGGAGATTGAATATCATCATATGGACTTGAAGGGCTTCAGTATAGACTGAAGCCCTTTTTTTATGCCATGATTCTTTTGAACTAAAATCAAGGTAATTTCAGTGATTTGTACTTACTTTTCAGTGACTAAAATCCATCTATTCAGTCTAAAAAAGGTAGAGTCATTCAGCTATTAGATGATAACTTTTAACATCTATTCACTACTCTATTTCATAGAATTAGCATTTATTTCCTATCTTTTGAGCAATTCTGAAATTAAAGTCAACCAACTAACGCGTATACAAATGGATAAAAAGAATTTTAAGCCAGATGATTATTTGTCACTGAAACATTACGATGGTCATCCACTCTCAAACACAATGAAAGGATTTTCCACCTTTAACCATGATGGAGAATTTTACTTTGCATTACTAGATAAAGTTGGTAAAGTCTTCCTCAGAAGTGAAGGCTATAGCAGTGAGAAGGGTAGAGATAATGGAATGCAATCAGTTCAGAAGAATAAGAGCCTGAAGGAAAGATGGTCTATCAGTGAAGCTAGAAATCATTTCTTTATTGTGCTAAAAGCTGGAAATCACCAGGAAATAGGTAAGTCAGGCTCATATAAATCTAAAGCTGATGCTGAAGCAGCACTAGCAGCATTTCTTTCTGGCAAAGCTGGTAAATCAACAGGCGCTTCTGGTCTTGCTGCAGGATTAGCTACAGGCAAAGTCATAAGTGAATCTCGAAAAGTTATCGGAGAAAAACGAGGCGATGCAATAGAAAAGAGTAGATCTGTTATCGGTGAGAAAAGAGGTAAAGGTGTAGAGAAAAGTAGAGCCCTTGGCATAGAAAAGAGTAGATCTGTCATTGGTGAAAAGCGTAATGTGCTCTCAGAAACCAAGTCTAAAGTCAAAGAAGATGACTACTTGAAATGTGATGCTTACAAGGGTCACAAAATTACTGATACCAAGAATAGAATAGCGACTTTCAAAGGTGAAGATGGTCAGTACTACTTCGCAGTATATTATAAAGATGGTACCGTAAGATTGAGATCAGAAGGCTTCAAGACTGAAGCAGGAAGAGCTGATGAACTCAAGGCTTGCATCGAGCACATGGAGAATGACAAGATGTACAGTACTATCAAAAAAGGTAAGTACTTCATCAATGTTCTTAAAGACAAGACAGGCAGAGAAGTGGGCCGTTCTTGTATGAGCACAGAAGTACAAGAGACAGTAGCGTGGGTAGCACCTGCTGTTGCTGTTGCTGCTGCTGCACCTAAAATTGTAAAGAAAGAGGAGGTAGTTGCAATAAAAGAAACACCGCCCCCTCCACCTCCAAAAGTTGTGAAGGCTGCTCCAGTAGTAGAGCCAGCTGCAGCTGCCAGTGGCTGTTGGAAATGGTGGTGGTTGCTTCTGTTATTGCTAATTCCAATATTGTTATGGTGGCTAGGATGTTTTGCTCCAAAAGCAGCTGTAGCTCCTGTGGTAGCTCCAGCACCGGTTGTAGTCAAAAAGACACCTCCGCCGCCACCTCCACCGCCAGCACCTAAGTGCGAATGTGCAGACCTGACGCATCCTATATTTAAGATTCCTTCAGGTCCAGCTCCGAAAACAACCACTGCTTTGGGAAGAGCACCGGAATATGGAAATTCTCATCATCTTGATCCAAAAGGTTTCTATGATAAGCTGAATTCAGCGTATAAATCTTCTCAAGCAGAAAGAACCTTCCTGGATGGAATATCTAAGCAATTAGGCTTCGAAGGTGGATGGAAAGATATTAGCCCATCGATTATCACTGCAGTGACAGTACCAAGAGGGGTATCAGGAAATCTAGGTACAAAGACAACGCATCAGACTGTATACAGAAAGTTAGATCCTACAAATGCGAAAGACCTGAAAGCCTTTAAATTCGCAGGAAAGAATGCCTGTGATTTACACTTTATGAAAACTTGTGGTAACCACTTCTTCTTCCAAAAATGTGAGTAACAAGCGGAATTTGTAAGTAAAATATTCCCTTTTTTAAAGGTGATCAAAATAAAGAAGAGGCTGTCTTTAGCGAGACGGCCTCTTCTTTATTGAATATTAGTCTTTTGGATTTGTTATCCTTTGATCAATCTTTTAGGATTCTTTCCGTCTAAAGTTATTAGGTATATACCAGGTGTAAGATCCGAAACATCTAAATACTTCATTCCTCCATTTCCTTTTTCGTGGATCATTCTCTGTCCTGCTAGATTAAATACTTCTATATCTATGATCTTGCCAGAATCCCAACTGAGGTGTATCATGTTGTCAGAAGGATTAGGAAAGATGAGCGAAAAGGATTGCGCTGGCGTACTTGTACTTACAAGTCGGTTGCACCAATCGGTGACAGGATTTATTTCAAGAAAACCTTTAGGGCTAAGATCTCTACCTTCAAAAGCTTCAAAGTCGATAGGATATCTAAAACTTCTAAAGGTCAGATTCTGATTGAGGCTTAATATAGTGCCTTGTTCTGCTGCTGCAGGGCCTATTCTCGGTGTAATATATTCCCAAACAATCTCATTATCTGGTGTAAGTTCGAAAGTGTAACCTCGCCTTCCCGCAGTAATCAGCTTATTGCCATTAGGTAGTAGCTGGGCGCTGGAAAGACCAGTAGAATGCATACTTACTGTATCAGGATGAACTACGGAATTTTCCAGTTCGTACGGTGGCCAGGTCCCTTGAAATTGTTCATATGCTCCTGAGTACATAACCCAAGGTGGTTGGAAAGTTTCTACAGCTGAAAATGATTCTTGGTTGGGGTTTGGTGTAGGTTTTTCGTTATTGAATACGACTATTTTTCCAAAATCCGGATGAGTCTGTGGTAGAAACTCATTTGCCCAGTGAGCATCATGTTGGTTAAATAAAATTTGGTCACCTGCATCTTCTCTATTATAGGCAATAGGATTTCCTACCCTATATAACAGTTCTCCACCTCTGTTGCTGGTTCCACCTGAGTCAGTACGAGCTTCTTCTGTCGTTGTGGAATGGTCGATAATCAAGATTTCATTATGGAATGGAACACATATCATAATATGATCTAACTCTGCATTGTAATCTATGGCATTGGAATGCATCCAATCTGCAGCACCATTATTTGTTTGGTAGTTAAGATTGATTCTTCCTGGAAAATCACTTACGATTCCATAATTTGCTTTCGTGCTATCAAAGTCTTGGACCAAATGATCCCAAGCATGCCATTCCCAGACAATTTCGTCAGTATTAGGATCTACTTCTTGGATAAAGTCTGGCCACAGTACTTGCTGACTGATAAGATTGGTATCTCTTCCAGCTGCTATTGCTTCCTCAGCGGATTTTGATTCCCACGCTATCATTAAAATATTTCCATTAGGAAGTACTTCTATATCGTGGTGCAATCTTGCATTCTCATCATTGAGCTCGTAAGACCACAATAGTTCATTTTCCCAGCTTCTGATTTCTATGATCGCTCCGCCTCCTCCAGCCCAAATGGCATCATTAGTGACAGAACTTGCTCTTTTCGCTTTTACCAAGGAACCATCTGCAAGTAGATAAGCAACATTTCCAGGTCTAAAATCATCTTCATCCTCCCAAGTATGAACAATCTCTCCACAATTATTGAGAAGAAAAACATCTGCTTGATTATGAGGATAAATCATAGTATATCCCTGATAGGAATCTGCAACATTATAACTGATAAGACCCAATGTTACCTCTTGGGAAAATGAGTAGAAACTTATCAGTAGGCTAATAATTAAAAACAGTAGTCTCATAAAATAAATATTGTTTGTGATGAGTAGAATCTATTGTCAAAGGTTCTTAATATGTATATTCCAGTAGGAAATTCAATGGTTTCAATAGTATGAGCTTGTTTAATGGTTGTACTTCCTATAATCTTATTGCCCACAGAATCAAAAATCTGGTATCCAAAGGACTTAAGTGTAGAAGATATTTCTAACTTACTTCCACGCTGAACAAGCTTTACATCGAATGCAGAATTAGGAATTTCTTCTGTAGTCGTATACATACATTCATAATCATTAAAGTCTTCTATCGTGCCCTTAGGCGTTAGATCTTTACCTTCGAATGCAGAATGATCTACGGGGTATTTTTCGGATCTAAAAATGAATCGGGCATTCTCAATATTGAACTGCCACACAAGCTCACCTTCTGGCGATAACTCCATCATAATACCTGGTCTTCCAACTGTCACATGAATATTTTCATTAGGTAGCACGACCGCTCCTGAAGTATAATCAGAAAAGAAGTCCAGATTTTCTCCTGAATAGACTCTGTTTGCTTCAGCAGGATAATAGGCGTTATTTACAGATTGAATAGGGTACGACCCATCGGAATTTACCTGAGGATCTATTATGACGACATCAGAAAAACGGTTATCAAAATCTGTTTGGTCTGGGTTATCTAGTTGATTATTGTAGATTATCAATTGTCCTTTGTGCTCTCCGTAGAGTATCCAGTTTGGATTGTGCTGATAATAAAGAATTTGCTCACTGGGATCAGCAGAGATGTAATTCTGAGGATTTCCCCAGCGATACAAGGCATCTCCCCCTTTACCGGAGCGACCACCTTCGTCAGTCTTTGCTTCGGCAGTTGTGGTGGAGTGATCTATAATTATTACTTCACCCATTTTCCTTACACTTAGGGCTATCTGATCCAGTTCTGGATTATAGTCCATACCATTAAGCATAAAATACTCTCTTGACCTCCAGTCGGCAATCCCAATGCCATCTAGATTTAGTTTACCTGGATTTTCTTCTAGACTGCCATAATTGCCTTCAAATCTGTTTCTTTCCTGTATAACATGATCACTGATGCGCCATTCCCAGACAATCTCTCCTGTCTCCTTATCAAGTTCTATTACTGTATCGTCGTATTCTGGCAATGACAAATCCAAGTTGTAGCCTTTTTCAAAAAAAAAGTCTAAGTCTTCAATATACCTACCTAAGCATAAATAATTCCCGTTAGGCAGCACAATGGACTCGTATTCCATCATTAGATTAGAGATGTTTGGATCTAAGGAATTGACAAGGTTGTCGTCCCAATCTACCTCTCTAAGCGTATTATCATTAGATATAAAGTAGAGATTTCCGTTGTCGAGGAATTTTGCATGATTTTCTATTGATCTGGAAGAGATAAACCATTCGTTGATGATTTGACCACAATTGTCTATGAGATAGGTGTTATCTCGGTTTGATAGTAAGGTATAAGCTGCCAAGGCATCTTCAGAGTTTAGCTGAATTCCCAAATCCTGAGACAACGCTTGAATATAAATGAGAGTAGATATTATTAGAAGGGAAATTCGCATTCATCTGAATTTTTAAAAACCAATGGACCGATTAAGATAAAGTTAGTAAATCTTTTGAATTTCAACTGATAACGTGAAAAGTTAACTAAACCATGAACACCTTAAGACATATTGTCAAATTAAAGTGTAAAAGATGCTAATTATTTCTATTTTCACTTAACTTCCATCTGTTATGAGAACCTCATTTTTCATACTTATCTTCCTTTTGATCAGCACTATTGCTAGTGCTCAAGTTGCCTTTGGTTGTTTGACTTTAGATTTTGAAACTGTACCAGGCAGTGAACCTGCCAGTGGAGTAATACTTTCAGATCAATATAAGGAAAGTTTTGGAGTTACTTTTTCACTAGAAGGTGGAGGTCACCCTAGATTGGCTGAAGTAGGACCCCCTAGAGAAGCATTTCAAGGACCAAATAATGGATCAGACAATCCTGCGCCTGGAGTAGACATAGGTAGATTCTTTCTTACTGATGATGGTGAGTTATTGTTTAATGCACCCGCACCTCCCATCGTACTTACTTTTGATGTTCCTATAGATACGTTTGCTGGTTGTATTCTGGATATGGATTTCACTGAAATATTTGAAATAGAAGCTAGAGATGTAGATGGAAATATAGTGGTTTCAGAAAGACTGGTAGCTGATCCAGCTTGGGGTGATGGTTCTCTACAGTGTTGGGGATTCAATCTACCAGGCTGTCAAGGTGTTATTAAAACTATTACATATAGAGGTACCAGGACAGATGGCGGTGGATTTGGACTAGGTATGGATGGCTTTAGTTTTTGTTATACAGCGGCACCACTAGAAGCGATAATAATTCCAGAGAGTTGTACGGCACTGGGTTCAGTAGAAATTTTAGGTATAGAAGGCTATACTTTTTCATTTGATGGAGGACCCTTTACAGATAATGTATTTTGGGACAATCTTATAGCAGGTTCTTATGATATCAAAGTGCGAGACGAAGAGGGTTGTGAAACCGAAATTCCAGCCTTCGTTGTAGAACTCGCGCGAACAGAAATAGAAGCTGTTGACTTTGAAAACACCAGTTGTGGAGAAGATAATGGTACTATCACAGTGAATGCAGGCGAGACTCAAGGCCCTACTTATTCATTAGATGGTTTTGAGTTCCAGGAATCAAATTTCTTCGATAATTTACCACCAGATATTTATACTGTTTTTGTGCAGGACTCCTTTGGTTGTGTATCAATAAATGGTGCCATTATAGAACCTAGTATTGCCCCAGAAATTTCTCTGCTGGGTACCATAGATGATGATTGTCGTTCTAGTGTAGGTTCTATAACTGTAGATGCGATAGGCGACAACTTAAGTTACTCTTTAGATGGGATAGATTTCCAGGCTGAGAATATATTTGGTGGATTGACAGAAGGCAATTACGAAGTGGTTGTTGTAGATGGTAATGGCTGTATCACTTCCATGGAAACCAGCCTGAGCACTACTGAGAATGTTATCCTTCAAGACTTATTTCCTTCTCCTGCCGTATGCAATGGGAGTAACGGATTTATAGAAGTAGTTGCAGAAGGAGGCGAGGGAGAATTTAGCTATTCCTTAGATGGAGGTCTTCCACAAACTGAAAATGTCTTTTCTGAATTACTAAGCGGCACCTATACTGTAATTGTTACAGATGAAAATGGCTGTACAGCAGAAGGACAAGCAACTATAGAAAGACCAGATATAGCTGAGATAGAAACAGTGAATCCAGTTGACACCAGATGTGATGAACCCAATGGATCTGTAACGATAACCTCCACCTTACCTAATATCACAGAATATTCATTAGATGGTGAGAATTTTTCTAGTGAAAATATCTTTATCGATTTACCAGCTGGAGAATATGATATCTTTATTACAGATGAAAATGGTTGTCGTAACCAAACACAAGCAACCATAGCACCAAGTAAAGCATTGACAGTAGAAAGTTCTGTGTCTACCATAGATTCGTGCGAAGCGAGCAGAGGCACGATTAGAGTCTTAGGAACTAGTGATAATCCGCCTATCTCTTACAGCTTGAATAATGCGACACCTGTTGCTGAAGGTTACTTCCAAGGCTTAGCTGGTGGTCGATACAATGTGGCACTTACTGATGATCTTGGTTGTACTGCATCTGTGGATATGGATGTGGCTACAACACCAGCTATTCTTATTACAGGTGTGGATGTTATGCCACCAGAATGCTATGAAGATAACGGGGAGGTAGAAATTGTTGCTAGAGGTGGAGAAGGCAGTTTGGTTTCCATTCTCTTAGACTCTATTGCTGAGCCTCTGGGCTTTGAGAATCTGGCACCAGGAGGTTACATTGTAGAAGTGACTGACGAGTTGGGCTGTGTAACAACAAGAGAAGTAGAAGTGCCTTTCCCATATTGTCCTATATATATTCCCAATGTTATTTCTCACCAAGAAATACAACCAGATGATGTCTTTAGGATTTCAACACATCCGCTGTATAGAGCCTGTGTCATGGATTATCGTATCTATAGTAGATGGGGAGAACTGGTCTATAAGGCTGAAAATTTTGACATTCATGACAGAGACCAGCATTTTTGGGACGGCAGATTCAATGGCAAAAAAGCAGAACAGGATGCTTATACCTATGTCATAGAGATCAAACATCCCAATGGACTACATGAACGCTTTGCAGGGTCAGTTATGCTCATTAGATAATACTAGACTTGTGGTAAATCTAGGCCAGCGGTAAATCTTTCATCTCTTCCGCTCTGTTAAATTGTATCCTTAGTTTTGCACCGCCCATTTCTTTGATTACGGAGGTCTTTAGCATCATCAGCGGTGCCTCAGATTTACTGAACCATAATTCCTGAGATTTTTCGTCGCCATCTATTGATGCCAGTTTGCAACTGTAACAAGCTTGTCCTTGTATGTCCTCAATACCGACTACTTCGAAACCGTAGGTTTGGAATTTTTGATTGGTGGAATCTAGTATACGCAGGGTAGTCTTGTATCCTTCGCTTAGTGGTAGATGTGACAGATAAGTGTCAAGAGAAGGCCCATCCATTACAAAACTAAATTCAGGATGTAGCTCTATCGGCTTTACTCCATTTGGTATTGTCATTGTTCCGTCTACTTTGTAATCGCTCACAGAGTATTCAATTTTCATTGGACCCTGCTCAAACAATCTAGACTCTGGACTAAATGTATCAGCAGCAACTCTACTTCTGTCCAGCATATTTCCAGTATCTGATTCGGAAAGATCTTCTATGATAAGGACTGACCCATCCTTTGTTATTTTTCTATGAACTTCGAAAGCCATCACCTGACCATTCATATCGAAGTTAAGATCATAGATAAAATGACCGGGTACAACTTCCTTTGTTGGCTTTGGCAGGTCTGCCTTGAGCATTTCTTCCGTAACTACAGCAGGCATAGTTAGAGTTGCTATATCTACTGTGACATTGTCCAGTATTTTCTCCAGTCTGGAAGGCATTTCTTCTTGATGTCTACCACCTAGATGTTGAGCAAGGAATCTTTCCATAGCTGAAAGAAAGGCCATATTGTTATCTGGATTGGCAAAGCCGTGACCTTCGTCTGGAAAATTGAGGTAGGTGACGGGGAGACCTAAGTCTCTCATGGCAATCACTATCTGGTCTGATTCACTGGTTTTTACTCTAGGGTCATTATCTCCTTGAGCCACCATGAGCGGTGCTTTTATATTTTTAGCATGGAAGAAAGGAGACTGTCTCTTTAGTTGGGCACGGCCTTCTTCGGTAGTTGGGTCACCCATACGTTTGTGGAACATTGTCCTTGCAGATTCCCAGTAGGGTGGTATTGTATCCAGTAGTGTAAAAAGATTAGATGGTCCCACAATAGAGACGCCTGCGGCATATACATCAGATGTAAAAGTCAATCCAGCCAAAGTGGCATAGCCTCCATAAGAACCACCTGCAATGGCTATTTTCTTAGGGTCGGCAATACCTTGCTCTATCAGATACTTGGCGCCAGCGGTGAGATCATCTTGCATTCTCTCGCCCCACTGATTGATGGCGGCATTGAGAAACTCTTTGCCATATCCCGTGGAGCCTCTGAAATTAATCTGTAATGTGGCATAACCCCTATTGGCCAGAAACTGAGCAAAACTATTGTAACCCCAATAATCTCTAGCCCAGGGACCACCATGGATAAATAGCACTGTAGGAAGCCCGGATTTTTTTTCTGTCTTTGGTAGTGTAAGGTAGCCTGGTATTTCCAGTCCATCCTCAGAATGGAATCTTACGGGTTGCATCTCTGACAAATAATCTGTAGGCAATTCTGGTCGTGGGGTATAAAGATATTCTATGAGCTGAGTATCTCTGTAATAGAGATAAGCAGTGCCTGGGTCTGTATCATTGTTTACAAAGAAGATAAACTTTGATTCGTCCTTAGTCATAGAGCCGATGCTTATTTCTGCGCCTGGGAAGATGCCTTTAAGATGCTCATAGGTTTTTTCATGCTTGCTGTCTTTCCAATAGATACGTTTTTTGTCACCGACATAGACGGTCGCTATCATTTCTTCGGTCAGTTCTGAAAAACTGACATTAGAAATGTCGACCTGTTCTTCTGGGTCAGATTCTAGCAGTTCTAGTGCTTTGGAAGAAAAATTATAGGAGTATAAACCAATAAGATCTGGCTCACCTACATTAGACAACACATATACGTTTTCGTTTTTGTCGAATTTTACAGGGCTGACAGACTCTTCCAGAGTTGCTTTGAGGATGCTAGACAAGCCTTCGTCCGCAACTTCGAGTATCTCAGAACCACCATCAGAAGTAGATCTACCTGTAAGTCTAAGTTGCCCCACTCGGTCAAAGTAGAAACCACTTAATTGCTCCTCATTCTGATAGATTAATTTTCTTTCCCCACTTTCCAAGTCGATTTCATAACAATCATGCCAGGCTTTGTCTCTATCATTGATGCCGACATAGATTACTTTAGGCTTGGACCGAGGAAGACTGTATATCATCGCTCGGATATCTCCATAGTCTGAGAGGTCTCTAGCGACTGGCATCTTATTATCAAAAGCTTCCTTAGGATCAAGTGCATAGAGATGGTAGTTTTCGTCACCTCCTTTATCTTGTACGTATAGGATGTACTTGCTGTCTCTGCTCCAGAAATAACTGGTTACAGGCCTGTTCTTATCATTTGTAACTGGCACCGCATTTTCAAATGCACCATCTAAAGGCTTCACCCAGATATTCATCATGCCATCTAGGGGCTTGATAAAGGAAATGTATTGCCCATCAGGACTTATCTGCCCACCGGCAATGATAGGATTTCCAAAGAGTATTTCTCGGTCTATAATAGGTGTTGTATAAGTGGACATACTTAGTAGTGTTTGTAAGGAGAAAGATTAGAAATTAGGACAATTTATTGCCGTAAGCTACAAAGTGTGGATTGAGCAAGTCTTCTTTATTATACTGCATCGGCTGTCCATTCTCTGCTTGTACTATGCTGCCGCCAGATTCTTCTACAATGATATGAGCTGCAGCGGTGTCCCATTCCATCGTCGGTGCCAGTCGTGGATAGACATGTGCATCACCACAGGCGAGAATAAGAAACTTGAGTGAACTGCCCTTAGACACCTTCAGAGGTTCATTGTAATCGTCTATGAATTTTTGAGTAGCTTCATTTAGATGCGAACGTGAGCAAACAATAGATAAGGCTTTGTCTTTTGGATGGTAAAGACTAGCTTGTAGTTCTGTCGTTTCGCCAGCTGTTACTTTATATGCCCCTTGGTCTTTGATACCGTAATACATTTCATCTACTACAGGTGTATACACAACACCGGCTACAGATTTGTTTTTGTGAATTAAGGCGATATTGACCGTAAACTCTCCATTGCGCTTTATAAATTCCTTGGTCCCATCTAGAGGGTCTACCATCCAGACATAATCATACCCTTTTCTATCGGCATAAGGAATCTCTTTGTTTTCCTCAGAAATAATAGGATACTGCGTAGATAGCTTTTCTAGCCCATCACAGATAACAGCATTGGCCTCTTTATCAGCTCTCGTGAGCGGTGAGTTGTCATCTTTAGTCTCTACATTGAAATTGTCTATATCTTCATACACTTCCATTATTTTCTGGCCTGCTGCCTTAGCTATCGGAAGGACTTCCATTATAAGTGCTTTGAGCTTATCTGCTGTCATTATTTGCTATTTAGAATGCAATTATACAATTTGTGAAAGTGCCATTTTATATCTCAGAAGGATTTAATTTTGTGAAGGTCCGGTATTAGAAAGAGAAAAGAGAAATAGATTTATTTCTGAATAATACTAGGACAAGTAATATGC
>CAZKXO010000063.1:0-14137 GCA_964556525.1 uncultured Saprospiraceae bacterium | reverse complement strand
TAGACCTCTACCCTAACCTGCCTCAGGAGCTCTGCAAAATAAGTGAGAGTGGTATTAGTACTGCAGACCAGCTTGACCATTTGATTACTTGTGGTTTTGACGGTTTTTTGATTGGTGGGCATTTTATGAAATCGGGTAATCCATCACAGACTTGCAAAACCTTAGTGGACAATTATATAGCGCTGGATGAAAGTTAAAGTATGTGGCATGAGAGAGCCTGATAATATTCAGGATATTTTATCAGGTGCGCCGGACTATATCGGTTTTATCTTTTACGACAAATCCAAACGGTATGTGAGCGAACAGACACTAGATTATTTACTAGAGTCAGAAACACCTGTTAAGAAAGTAGGCGTTTTTGTAAATGAAAATCTGGAGTCACTGATAAAGTTAGCTAGAAAATACAAGCTCGATTATGTGCAGTTGCATGGAAGTGAATCTACTGACTATGTACACCAAGTAGCACAAGCCAATATTTCTATTATCAAGGCCTTTAATATCAATGAAGCATTTGACTGGAGCAGCCTCGACAGTTATATGACCGATGTTGATTATTTTCTCTTCGATACTGCATCTGCACAACATGGCGGCAGTGGCAAGAAGTTTGATTGGACCTTATTGAAAAAATATACTTTGGACAAACCCTTTTTCCTTTCTGGAGGAATATCATTGGCTGATGCAAACAATTGTGCTACACTAAATCATCCTTCACTAGATACAATAGATATTAATAGCAGGTTCGAAACAAAGCCCGGCTTTAAAGACAAAGAACAAGTTCTACAATTTCTAAAAACTGTACGATGAAAAATTATCAAGTAGATCAATCTGGTTACTACGGCGAATATGGCGGTGCTTACATTCCTGAGATGTTGTATCCCAATGTCATGGAATTACAAAGCAAGTACCTGGACATCATCCAAAAGGAAGATTTCCAAGCTGAGTTCGATGCGTTGCTGCATAACTATGTGGGCAGACCGACGCCACTCTATTTTGCAAAGAGACTCAGTGCACACTATAACACAAAAATATATCTAAAGCGAGAAGACCTCTGCCACACAGGTGCACACAAGATAAATAATGCTTTGGGTCAGATTCTACTAGCACAGCGACTAGGCAAAAAACGTATCATCGCAGAAACTGGTGCTGGACAACATGGTGTAGCAACTGCAACCGCTTGTAGTCTGATGGGTATGGACTGCGACATCTTTATGGGAGCCAAAGACATAGAAAGACAAGCACCAAATGTCGCTCGGATGAAAATGCTTGGTGCCTCTATCATTCCCGTACATTCTGGAAGCAAGACGCTAAAAGATGCAACCAATGAGGCCATCAGAAACTGGATTAATAATCCTAGCGATACCCATTATATTATCGGCTCGGTAGTAGGACCACATCCTTATCCAGATATGGTCGCACGGTTCCAATCAGTCATCAGCAAAGAAATGAAGTCACAGCTAAGTAAAGATCCAGATTATATCATTGCCTGCATAGGTGGAGGCAGCAATGCCATGGGTATCTTCTATCACTATCTCAATGATGAGGCAAAACTCATAGGCGTAGAGGCAGCTGGACATGGCGTAGAAACAGATATGTCAGCTGCGACCCTGGCCTTAGGCTCTAAAGGCATTTTACATGCAGCCTTCTCTAAAGTGATGCAGACTGCCGATGGACAAGTCATAGAACCGCACAGTATTTCGGCTGGCCTAGACTATCCCGGCATAGGTCCTCAGCATGCTTTTCTACAAGATACAGATCGGGTCCAATATGATTCCGTCACAGACCAAGAGGCACTAGATGCGGCCAACCTTTTAGCAAGAACAGAAGGTATCATACCTGCACTAGAATCTGCACATGCTTTTGCCTACTTGGAAAAAAAGAAATTCGACCCTACAGATACAGTTGTAATTAATCTCAGTGGACGTGGAGACAAAGATTTAGGAACCTATACAAAAATGAATCAGCATGCACATTAATGAATTATTCCAACAAGAGGTTTCTAATCTACTCAATATCTATACCACTGCAGGTTATCCTCAGCTGGAAAGTCTGACGGAGATATTACCTGCTCTGGATAAGGCCGGTGTAGATCTCATCGAGATAGGCATCCCTTACTCCGATCCCATCAGTGACGGACTGACTATACAAGCGAGTAATGCTATAGCCATTGCCAATGGTATAAGCATGGACCTCATTTTCGATCAGGTCAGTAAGACTTCAGTAAAGGCGCCACTCATCCTGATGGGTTATTTCAATAGCATTTTGCAATACGGCATAACAAAATTCTGTTCTAGTTGCGAAGCAGCAGGCATCAGTGGACTCATCATCCCAGACTTGCCTATCGACATCTATCTGAACAAATACAAAAGCATCTTTGACGAAAATAAGCTAAGTAATATATTTCTAGTTACACCAGATACTTCAGAAGAAAGAATTAGATACATAGATGAGCACAGCAGTTCTTTTATCTATGCAGTGAGTAGTTCTAGTACAACTGGTAACAACAAAAGTGTAGAAGGTTCTGCTGACTATCTGAAAAGATTAAAAGATTTACAACTAAAAACAGATTTGCTTGTCGGTTTCAATATTCGGTCTAGAGAGAACATTGCCTTTGTATCTCAATATGCTTCCGGCGCCATCATAGGCAGTGCCTTTATCAAGCATATTGCGGAGAGCAAAAATCTTGTGAAAGATGTGACTTCTTTTGTGGAGCAAGTGAAGCTATAGGCCACTTGCGCGCAAAATCTAAATTTGATTCATTAATTTAGGTGTATTTCTTTGGTAAGAGAACAATTGAATTCATGGATGAAAAAATGACCAGACGCGATGCCAGTAAAATCATCCTAGCTGGTACAGCCTCCTCTTTTTTAAATTTCTGTACTACTCCATCATTCAATAAAGAAACCATGAACAAACGCCTCATTCCATCTTCAGGAGAACTGTTGCCTGTTATAGGCTTAGGCACTTGGCAAACCTTTGACGTGGGCCAATCGACTTCAGAACTAGACCCACTCAGAGAAGTACTGAAGACTTTAGTTGAGAATGGGGGTTCGCTAATAGATTCTTCCCCTATGTATGGAAGATCAGAAAAAGTCGTGGGACAGCTAACCAGCGAATTGGGTATCAAGGAAAAAATATTCGAAGCAACAAAAGTATGGACCTCGGGACAAAAAGAAGGCGAGCAACAAATAAATGATTCATTCCGACTACTCCAAGCAGATCCGATAGAGTTATTTCAGATTCACAATCTAGTAGACTGGCCTACACAACTACTGACCTTGAGAAGACTCAAGGACAACAATAAAATAAAATATATCGGCCTTACCCACTATCACAGTGGTGGCTATGACAACATGGAGGAACTCATGAGGACGGAGCAAATAGACTTCATACAGATTAATTACAATCTAGCTGTAAGAGCTGCTGCTGAGAGAATTCTTCCTCTAGCTAAAGACAAAGGCATCGCTGTGCTCATCAATAGACCCTATGAAGGAGGCACCCTATTCCGCAAAACTAAAAAGCTGCAACTACCAGAATGGGGCAGTGAATTTGAAGCTGACTCTTGGGGACAATTCTTCTTGAAATTTATCCTCTCCAATGATGCTGTCACTTGTGTTATTCCTGGTACAGCCAAGCCACATCATATGCTGGACAATGTACAAGCAGGATATGGAATGCTACCAGACAAAACACAACAGGCAAAAATGGTTAAGTTGCTTAAGTCTATTTAAAATTCATAACATCCTTTGAGACTACATTTTTTCGAGGTTTCATGCAGGCTCATGCAACAATACTAGTAAGCTATTTGACCGTTGATGATCATCCTCGTTTTCAAAAAAACTGTTGACGCTGTTTGACAACAATAATTTTTAATGACCCACTGTTTGACCATCTCTGATGTCAATCAAATATTTCAACTATCTAACATAGCCTCCTTAATAAGATTTCTACCCAACTGATACATATGCACCTCGTCAGGTCCATCTGCTATTCTGATAATTCTTCCATATTGCCAGAAACCAGCAAGAGGGGTATCCTGACTGACTCCCATGCCTCCATATGCTTGTATGGCTCTATCTACAACTGTGCAGGTCATCTGTGGTACCACAATTTTTATCATAGAAATAATCTTTTTGGCACCTTTGATACCTAGACGGTCTATCTTGTCTGCCGCTGATAATGTAAGGAGTCGGGCTTGCTCTATCTCACAAGCAGACTTAGCGATATCCTGCCTTATACTGCTAAAGTCTTTTAAGGTTTTACCAAAGACAGTCCGTTCATGTACTCTCTTACACATCAGATCTAGTGCCCTTTGTGCTGCGCCTATCAGACGCATGCAATGATGTATACGTCCGGGTCCCAACCGGCCTTGCGCGATCTCAAAACCCTTCCCTGGTCCTAGAATAATATTCTCTGCTGGCACCCTTACGTTTGTGAGCTCTATCTCAGCATGACCTTCTGGAGAATCTAGATTGCCGTATACCCGCATAGGACGTATTACTTTTACTCCTAGCGTATTTGAAGGCACAAGTATCATTGATTGCTGGACATGACGCTGAGCATCTGGATCTGTCTTGCCCATAACGATATAGACTTTGCAACTAGGATTCATAGCACCTGAAGACCACCACTTGCGACCGTTTATCACATATTCATCACCGTCTCGTATTATTGAGGTCTGTATATTGGTTGCATCAGACGAAGCCACATCAGGTTCCGTCATCAGAAAGGCTGACCGTATCTTACCTTCCATGAGTGGGGTCAACCATCGCTCTTGTTGCTCAGGAGATCCATACTTAGCCAACACTTCCATATTTCCAGTATCTGGTGCAGAACAATTAAATATTTCTGATGCCCAACTCACCTTACCCATCTGTTCTGCTAATGGGGCATACTCCAGATTGGTAAGACCTGGACTTAGTGCACCATAACTCTTGGGTAAGAAAAGATTCCACAGTCCTTCAGAACGGGCCATCTCTTTCAGAGCTTCCAACTCTGGAAAGTGCTCCCAAGGATGATTTTGCACAAATTCGGCATGCTCTTTTTCTTTAGGAAAAATATGGCGCTGCATAAAACTTTCCAGTCTCTTCTGAAACTCAAGTGACCGCTCTGTATATTCAAAATTCATATAACTTACTTTGGATAAGAAGTGAATGTAATCATATCTGAGTTTCTTTTGGTTCAGAATCTTCTTTTAAAAAAAACCAGAGAAATAGTTCTACAAATTCTGGAGATACGTCGCTTACTTTCTCTTTGCACATCAAAATCTTTCTACCTTGCCAAGCAGTAAGAAATTTGAAACAATAGCGGAATGAATAAAAAGGAATACGATATCATAATAATAGGAGGTGGTTCAGCTGGTCTCGGTGCACTCGGCATGGCTCAGGATTTTGGATGGAATCCACTGATGATAGATAAGGAAGAGGCTCATATAGGTGGCGATTGTCTCAACTTTGGCTGTGTACCCAGTAAAGCGCTAATCCATCTGGCAAAGCAATTTCATGGCGCAAAGAAGGCCAGTCAGTTTGGTCTGGAAGTAAAGGGCAAAGCCGATATGCAAAGTATACTCAACTATGTACATAGCAAACAAGCTGTCATAAGAGCTCATGAAAGTGCCGACTATATCCGTGCACAAGGTGTAGACTTGAAGATAGGAACTGCCTCATTTTCTGACGAAGAAACCATCCAAGTAGGTGATGAGTATTTTACTGCACCACGTATTATTCTAGCCACTGGATCCAGGCCCAGACACATCCCTTTCAAAGGTATAGATCAGGTAAAAGTTTTTACAAATGAAAATCTCTTCTATGAGATGACAGAGCTGCCTGACAAGTTACTGGTCGTCGGAGGAGGTCCGATAGGTTGTGAAATGGCACAGACATTCCAGCGCTTTGGATCCCAGGTGACTATAATAGATATGGCTGATAGGATTCTTAATAAAGAAAGAGCTGAGTACAGTCAGATACTTGCAGAACAACTGACCACAGAAGGAATCACAATCATTAATCAAGCGAAACTTTCAGAGTTTACCAGCTCTACAACCGCTCAGATAGAGATAGATGGTGGCACACAGGAATTGGAATTTGATGCAGTATTGATGGCCATAGGTAGAGTCCTTAATCTAGGCGACTTACAATTAGATAAGGGTCAGATAGAGCTAGGAGAAAGAGGTAGATTAGTGCTAGATGATTATCTACGGACCACTAATCCAAGAGTTTTTGCTTCAGGAGATGCAGCCGGAAAGTATCAGTTTTCTCATGCAGCAGAACTCCATACCAACTTACTCAGACACAACTTCAAAAGTAATTTCGATAAGAAGTATGATGCCCGCCATATGTCCTGGGTGACCTTTACTCAGCCAGAAATTGCGAGCTTTGGCCTTAGTGAAAATTACTTGCAAAAAAATGGCATAGAATACTGGAGACAAGACCAAGGTTTCTCTAAAGACGACAGAGCAGTCGTAGATGAATACACCTATGGAAAAATCACTCTATTTCTAACACCAAAAACGTTTTGGAACAAGAAAAGAAAGATTCTCGGTGGTAGTATTATTGCGCCTAATGCAGGAGAACTAATGCAGGAACTAACCTTGGCGATGGAAGCAGAACTCCCTATAGAAAGCATCTACAAAAAGCTTTATGCCTACCCTGTTGCTTCTAGAATAAATCAACAAACAATTATGGGAATCATAAAATACGATGAGTAGTCAGAGGTGGAAAAATAGTCATTTCGTAAACAATTTGAGCCTAATTTGTTACCTGTAGATGTCCAAAATCTAGACAGATAGAAATTCATATATTGTTCTTCTAATTCCCCTCATTGTTATAAATAATACCTAGTTTAGGCAATAGCTTAATCATTTCATTAGTATGTAGATGCAGGCCTTAGACTTCTTCATTAAGGAGAGCAAACTCCTTCCTATCGATGACTTATACAAGTCAAGAATTATAGTAATGATTCTGATTGTAATGGGTATGATTCCAGCCTTGATGCTTATCTCCACCAATTTCGGTTACTATGAGAACGAATACCCAATTCCGTATATCATCTTGATACTAACTAGTCTAGCCACCATGAAATTTAGAGGAAGTCTAGATGTAACCTTATTTATTTTATTAACAATGGGTAGTGTACTTGTAGGAGCTACAATTCTGAACACGGGCATGGGTGCATCCTTTAATACTAAATGGTTTGTGGTGCTCTTTATCTTTGCTGGATTTATTAATTCTAGATGGCTTTAGCTTATCTACCTTTAGTGATTGTGTTCTTAGTTTATGTTTTTTTGGAGACACCAAGTGAAACCAATGGACTAAGTCAGAACTTTATTAGAGAAAGGTTTATCGACAATATGACCTTTTTGGTATTGACAACTATTTTGTTGTACCAATACTTCAGACAACTAAATAAATGCTATAATGTTCTAAGAAAAAATGAAGTCCAACTAAGAGCCAAAACACAACAACTGCAACGCAGTAATGAAGAACTGGAAAGATTTGCCCATGTTGCTTCTCATGACTTGAAATCACCACTGAGAAACCTGGTTACTTTTACTAATCTACTAGAATTCTAATTAGGAAATGATGCAACTCCAAAAGCCCAAGAACATCTTCATCATTTAAAAACCAGTGGAAATCGTTTGTACGCAACGGAGGAAGATATTCTAGATTTCGCCAAACTAGATTGCAGAGAGAATAAGAACAATGAAGAAGTAGACTTAAACATAATTGCACAAGACATTAAAAAAATTCTAAGCACCGAACTACTAACCAAGCAAGCATATATTATTATAGAAAATAATTTACCGACCTTACTGACATCTCGAACTGCATTCTTTCTACTCTTTAAGAACCTGATCGAAAATGGTCCGAAGTATAACAGCTCTAGCAATCCTGAGGTCATATTTAGATACTATGAAGCTGGAGAAAACTTTCGCATTGACGTAGAGTAGACAATGGCATAGGAATCAACTCGGCTTACCATGATGTAATTTTCGACAAGTTCAGACGTCTCCATTCAAACCATGACTACGAAGGCACTGGTTTGGGTCTGGCCCTGTGTAAAAGAATAGTAGACAATTGTGGAGGTACAATTTCTATTAAGAGTTCTGAGGGAAAAGGAACAACATTTAGATTAGAGTTTCCAAAAGATATGCAATAGCATCTTAACCATTCTTGATTCTAATGTTTTATCTTAGTACAAGATTTTAAATGTTCTTTCATGAAGAAAATGACCTGCAGACAATTAGGAGGAGCTTGCGATCTGGAATTTCGAGCTGAAACCTTTGAAGAAATTGCTGTACTTAGCAAAAAACACGGTACAGAAATGTTTCAGTCAGGTGATGCTGACCACTTAGCAGCCATGGAGCAAATGCGAGCACTCATGAAAGATCCTGGAGCCATGCAGAAATGGTTTTCTGAAAAAAGAGCAGCTTTCGATGCTGCGCCTCAGTGCTAGAATAAATTATGATAACACTTAAAAGAACAGATTCCAGCAACCCAGATTTCGTAGAACTTGTACGTCTGCTCGATGCTGAGCTCAAAGAAAGAGATGGTGAGGCCAATGCCTTCTATGCCCAATACAATGGTATTGCAAATCTCAAGCAAGTCATTGTCGCCTACAAAGATGGCCAGCCTGTAAGTTGTGGTGCTATCAAAGCCTTTAATGAGGCAAGTATGGAGGTAAAGAGAATGTACACAAGAAATGAATCCAGAAGACAAGGCATAGCCCACCAAGTACTGGCAGCCTTGGAAAAGTGGACAGCAGAACTCGGATACAAATCTTGCATCCTGGAAACAGGCTTACGCAATCCAGAAGCAATCAAACTCTACGAAAGCAACAACTACAATGTTATCCCTAATTATGGCCAGTACAAAGGCGTTGCCAACAGTTGTTGCTTTCTGAAATCAGTAAATTCCTAACACTTGTCAATCAAGTTTCTAAGCAATTGTTAATTCTGTTATAATTCGCTTGCTCGCTCCTTCGTTTTTAAAGTATAAATATGAAATTAGAGCTATGTGGAGTAGAATGATACTTGTGTTAGTGGTACTGAGCTGCCTGTCGTCTTGTGATTATTACCTTATTAATAATTACAAAGAACGCATAGGCCATATCTCTCCTTCTGAAGCAATAGCAGCTTCAGACCTAGATGTATGTTTTGAAGAAGTGCTTTTCCCATCTCACTATAACAGAACTTCTATTCAGTACATCCATGGCAAAGACTCACTCACAACTTTTTTCTATAAGAACTATAACAATCATGGCATTACAAATGAATCTGGTTACATCACAGTAAAATTTGTAATAAACTGCGAAGGAAAGACAGGCAGGTATCAGGTATTGGAAACAGGTATAGATTACAGTGAGAAACATTTTCACGAGGACCTGATCACAGAATTGCTGGAACTCACTCAAGAGATGGATGAGTGGACGCCATTCTATAGAGGAGATTCCAGATTCGATTGTTTTCATCATTTAACTTTCAAAATACAGAATGGAGAACTGGTTGAAATATTGCCTTAGTCTTGGCCTAATTCTGTTAGTAGTATTTTTTATCAAAACATCTGACAGACTCAGCAACGAGACCTACAGAGATTTTGATATCAATGATCGCAGAAAACTCTCTGCTGATTATCTAGCACTGGCTAAGTCTCTTGAAATGGGCTCACCCAGATCAATGCGACTCCTGGATAAAGCAGCCAAAATAAATCCCGAAAATGAGTTGGTTTGGAAAGAACTCAGCTGGCCCTACCTCTACTCCGGGGACTATAAAAAGTGGAATGAATATATCGATAAAGCCATCTCTCTCAATCCACAGGAATGGCAAGGCAATCGTGGATATATAAAACTTAGTTTCTTCAAAGACTATGGTGGTGCCCTCTATGATTTTGAAGCACATGACACTATCAAGACTGAAATTTCCTTCAGGGGTAAGGTCTATGCTACCTCCTTTCTCAAAGGGCTTTGTTATCTGGGACTTGAAAACTATGAATTGGCTACCGAAAATTTTCTTGGTTATTTGGAAGAGCAAGAAAACAAACAAGGCTCATTCGAAGTAAATCCCATGGCACGCATATATCTTGGAATAATCCAAAACTATAACCAGAACTATACAGAAGCTCTAAACTACCTCAATCCAGCCATGCAGGAAGAAAAGCCTCTAGCTGATAGCCATTATCATGCTGCTTATGCCAATTTTATGCTCGGAAAAAATGAACTAGCCAATGAGCAAATAGTGACTGCGCTGAAGCTCTTCGATACTAATAAATACCATCAAGAAAGAATGGTAGAAGTCCAGTATCAGCTCTATCAGAGAAACATAGAGCAGCTATCAGAAGATATTGCTTGCTTCCTATAAGACTCTCTTTCATTTCTGCATTCAGGCCTTACTAGCTGATAAATAACTATTTTAGCCTCCTCAAAATTAGCTATGTATAATGTACTCATTTTAGGAAGTGGTGGTAGGGAACATGCTTTGGCATGGAAGATAAAACAGAGTCCCTTATGTGCAGAGCTATTTGTCGCACCAGGCAATGCAGGCACAGATCAGATCGCTAAGAACCTCTTTGTTAACATTCTGGATTTCACTGCTGTAAAAAAATTGGTAGACAGACACAAAATTCACTATTTGGTGGTCGGACCAGAAGCGCCACTGGTAGAAGGCATCTATGATTACTTTAAGGACCACGAGGTAATGGTCATAGGCCCATCTAAGATTGCTGCACAATTGGAAGGCAGCAAATCATTTGCCAATGACTTTATGCATTCATTCAATGTGCCTACAGCGGAATCTGAAAATATAACCAAGGATAATATAGAACAGGGTTATGATATCATAGACAAGCAAAAAGGCAAAATCGTGCTTAAAGCTGATGGTCTTGCAGCGGGAAAAGGCGTACTGATTCTAGATGACAAAGCAGAAGCCAAACGACAGCTTAAAGCTATGCTGGAAGGCAAGTTCGGTCAGGCATCCAACACTGTAGTGATAGAAGAATTTCTTGATGGTATAGAGTTTTCGGTTTTTGTAGTAACTGATGGCAAGAGCTATAAAGTACTTCCAATTGCCAAGGACTATAAACGCCGTGGAGAAGGCGACACCGGACTGAATACTGGTGGCATGGGTGCCGTATCTCCAGTGCCTTTTATAGATGATGAACTCATGACCAAAGTACATGAGCTCGTGATACAACCTACCATAGAAGGTCTGAAAATATTAGAATACGAATACAAAGGCTTCATTTTTATAGGTCTTATAAAAGTTAAAAACGAACCCTATGTCATAGAGTACAACTGCAGGTTAGGTGACCCGGAAACCGAAGTCGTATTGCCGCGGCTTAAAAATGATCTTCTTGAAATCATGGTTGCTTTGCACGATGGAAATCTGGACGATATCAAAATAAAAAAGCTCAAGAAAACTGCTGCAACTGTTATGCTCGTGTCAGCAGGCTATCCAGAGAAATATCAGAAAGGTAGAGAAATCACTATAGACCAAAGCGTAGAAGACTCTATCTTCTTTCATGCAGGAACAAAGAAGCAACCTTATAGTATAGTAACAAACGGAGGTCGTGTACTTGCAGTTACTTCTCTGGGCAAAAATCACAAGAAAGCAGTAGAGCGATCCATGAAAAATATCAATAAGATTCATTACAAAGGAATGGAATACAGAACTGACATTGGTTTTGATCTCTAAACCAAGTCATTATGGACTATTATATAGAGGATATATCTGAGCTGACAAAGGGAAGAATTGTTCAGCATGCGGCAGCAAAAACCGGAATCAAGAATATTGTCTACGACAGCAGAAAAATTAGCTTTCCGCAGCAGTCCATTTTTACAGCACTTACAGGAAAAGCTGATGGCCATAATTATATAGCTGCAGCATACAACAAAGGCATCAGACACTTTCTTATATCTAAAAATATAGACCTAAGAGATTTTCCCGATGCCACCTTTATATTATGTGCTGATGTACTTACTAGCCTACAAACTTGGGCACGAAAACACCGTAACCAACTGGGTATACATATTGTTGCTATCAGCGGAAGCAATGGCAAGACCATTATCAAAGAGTGGCTGCATAAAGCTCTAAATCAAAAATACTCTGTCGGAAAGAGCCCTTTAAGTTACAACAGTCAGCTAGGAGTTGCACTTTCTCTTATACAACTAGAAAAACAACTGGATCTGGCAATAATCGAAGCAGGCATTTCGCAATCGGGTGAGATGAGTAGCCTTGAGCATATGATAAAACCTCAGGTAGGAATACTTACAAATATTGGTTCTGCTCATAGTTCTGGATTTACAGATAAGGAGGAAAAACTGAGAGAGAAACTCTCATTATTCAATCAGGTAGACTTGCTGATTTACAATAGGGACCAGCAACTTGTAAGCAGAGCAATTAGCTCACAGTACGAACCCCGAAGTCTGTCTTGGGGGCAAGACATGGAAGCGGATATCCAGATCCTAACTCAAAACCCTAGAAATCAAGGTACAGAAATCACTTTGAGATATGGAAATCAGAAATATAATCTTGAGCTTCCATTTACAAATCAGATAATGATAGAAAACTGTCTCCATGTGGTGAGTTACCTTATCATGGACAAGTGGACAGAATCAGAAATACAACAAAGCATCGTACATTTCTCCCCTCTACCAAATCGTCTGGAAGTCAAACAAGGAATCTATAACAGTATCATATTAGATGACAGTTATTCTTCAGATCCTGCTGCAATGCAAGTAGCATTGGAAAATCTAGAACAACTCGCCGGTGACAGAGAAAAAGTAGTCATCCTTACTCCATACGAACAACAAACAGGTCAACAATCACTTTATAGCCTTACTGATTTGCTGGAGGAAAAAAAAGTTTCTCGTATTATCGGTATAGGTTTTAGCACAGCACAACAATCTGAAATGAAAGCTGTGGAATCCTACGCAAGTGTAACCGCCTTTATGTCTTTGCTAGATCCTACTAGCCTAGAGGACAAAGTCATCATGATCAAGGGCGCCAGAAAATATGAACTGGACAAAATTTCTGCAGCCCTATCGGACCAAGTACACCAGACCAGTTTGGAAACCAATCTTTCTGCTATTACCCACAACCTAAATTTCTACAAAACCAGACTGCAGCCCAAAACAAAAATTATGGCTGTCGTAAAAGCAGAAGCCTACGGAAGTGGTAGTGCTCAGATGACCAAATTCCTCCAGTCACAACAGATGGATTATCTAGCAGTAGCCTTGGTGGACGAGGGTATCAAGCTCAGAAAGCAAAACTGTAGCCTAGCCATAATGATTTTCAATGTTCAGGAAAATAATCTGGAACAACTATGGGAGTACCAATTGGAACCGGAGGTATACAGCTTTAGCATCTTAGACAAATTGCTAAAGGTCGCACAAGCACAGACGAGCCCACTGAAAATACACCTCAAGTTGGACAGTGGCATGAGGAGATTAGGCTTTGTAGAAAAAGATATGCCACAGCTTATCAAGTTGCTAGTGCAGCAAAAAAATCTAAAAGTGACTTCAGTCTTCTCGCATTTGGCTTCTAGTGAGTCTGTCGTGGATGATAGTTTTACTCAAGAACAATTTGACCTATTCGATAAGTTATATGACCAACTGGTCACTGCCCTTAATATCCGTCCGCTGAAACATATACTCAATACTGCCGGAATCGTAAGATTTCCACATCACCAGTATGACATGGTCAGATTAGGACTGGGTATGTATGGTATTGACGAGTCTGGACTGGTACACGAAGAGCTCGAAAAAGCCCATACTCTAAAAGCCAAAGTCATCCAAATAAAGCAACTGCTAAAAGGTGAAACTACTGGCTATAATCGTAAAGGCAGTAAATCAGAAGATACTATGATAGCCATAGTCAGCATTGGCTATGCAGATGGACTGATGAGAGCAGCGGGTAATGGTCGTCATCACTTTAGTATAAAGGATAAGAGCTATCCCACCATTGGTAACATCTGTATGGATGTAATGATGCTAGAAATCGGTAAAAATAGTGGCGTCAACATTGGGGACGAAGTTATCATTTTTGGAGGTAAAAATAGCATAGAATCACTTGCAACTAGCTGTAATACAATTACTTATGAAATTATTAGCCGTATAGCTCCACGTGTCAAACGGACCTACATTTATG
>CAZKXO010000062.1:0-14187 GCA_964556525.1 uncultured Saprospiraceae bacterium | reverse complement strand
CTATTATTATCAATATCTGAAGTACTTGTACTCTCGCCTGGTAGAAAATAAAAGACATCATTGGCACCACAACTGTCTAGCTCAAAACAACCATTTTGATCCATGCGACAGGTAAGTAAGGCATGGCCAGTGATAAATGCTTGGTGGACGAAAGAATCTAAGCTTTCATTACCAGTACCAAAAGCAAACAAATCTCCATTCTCTAACTCATGGATATGGTCATAACTAAAAAATTTGTTGTTACTATGTACATCGAAATCTATATATGAATAATCCCATAGCCTACTTAGTTCTTCTTCATTATGGATGTACTTTGTAATAAAGGCTGCTTCTCTTACATTTGCTTCTGTAAAAGGACCTGGAACAAATGGTTCTTGCTGATCAAGGTCGACCTGTCCTTCTCCATATAAAAGTAAATCACCAGTACTAGTCTCTAATACATTGCTAGCGGTTCTTCCTCTACGCAAATATATATCGATACCAAGATCCCGCTCTTCAAAATAGGCATACTCATCCTTCACTGTACCGTTCTTATGAAAAATTCTAAAACCACCAGGCACTAGACCTACAAACTGACCTTCGCTGATAAAGAATCCATTATCTCCAATATCTAAGGATGACAAGTTTGAATTTCTAAGCTTTCCTTCCATTATGACTCTTGATACAACTTGTCTATCATTTTGATAGGTAGTCAATAGAAAGTCATTGAAATCTCCTGACGCATGTCTAACCAATAACTCATCCTCATGCACGCCCAGTGAGAAGACACCATTATAGAACTTGTCAGGCTCATCGTAGATGATTAAGGTATCTAGTTCCATGGTCTGATGGTCTATCCATAAGGTGAAGCCTATGTCACCGTCCTCATTGAGCAATTCATTCTGCGAACCACCATAAATCAGATGATCACCGAAGAGCACAATCTGATTAAGCGGATAGCCAGAGATAGCTGGATTAGCATTGTAATAAGTTCTAGAAATAAGACTCAGGTCAGACAGTCTATACTTATCTACCTGCAAGGCTATCGTGTCTACAGCCATAGCACCAATATATATTACATCCTCATGAATGAGCATCTGATCCCGCTTTAGAAAAAACCTATAGCCATCCAGTTCTTGCTGCACCATCACCTGTCCGTTACGGGTATTGATTTTTTGCAGATAAGTCCTAAAGCCCCTCTCTAGAGTTCTGCCTTGCGCTACAGCATATACGGTATCAGCTTTGACACATGAGGCTGTTATGCTATGAGACTCCCCTGGACCTCTGTCAGAAAAAAATCTAAAATATTGCCCGCTAGCTGACGAGCAATATATCATGCACGCTAAGACAAGTAGGCTTATTCTAGTTCTGATGTTCATATCTTTTAAAGTTAGTGAATTTTCACTATTTATTTTTCACACCTCCCTGAATTTTGCTAATCTAATGTAGCTGGGGGCATCTTCTGCTCGAAGGGTCTCCAAACCGTCTCCTGACCTTACGATGAATTACCTACCACCAAAACCCTCTTCACTCTCATCTTAGAAATAACAACATCATAATTACTTTTTTAGGAAGACGCCGGCAGCTTCTCTATTCTAAACCTTTTCGCTTATGAAAATTCCAAGAAAGAGAACACGTATGTCCAATAAGGTAAATGCAGGGTCAATGGCTGACATTGCTTTCTTATTACTTATATTTTTTCTAGTAACTACGACTATTGTAGAAGACACAGGTGTTCTGGTCAAATTGCCACCTTGGACTGACGACCCACCTTCTACAGATGTTCCGTCCCGTAATGTCTTTAGAATTCTAGTCAATGCAGACGACAATATCGTTGCTCGTGAAGATGAAATAGAGCTGCTACAACTCAAGGACAAAATCAAAACTTTTATCATCAATCCTGCCAATGACAAAAATCTTGCGCGAAGCCCTGACAAAGCAATAGTATCCCTACAAAATGACAGATCAACGACCTACAAAACCTATGTGGCTGTGTATAATGAAATAAAAATGGCCTACAACGAATTACGCGACGAAAAGGCCAAAAATGATTATGGCAAAAATTATATCAACTGCTCCTCTGGCGAAAAGCTAGCCATCAAAAAGGCAATTCCATTAGTTATTTCTGAAGCAGAACCTACAGACTTTGGAGATGAATAATTTCCTCGACTAGACCATAGGGACAGAAGTTTGCCCTTTTATGATTTTACGTGAGATGACCATGCGCTGAATCTCGGAAGTGCCCTCATAGATGGACGTTATCTTGGCATCGCGCATAAGTCTCTCTACATGGTATTCTTTTACGTAGCCATATCCACCATGTATCTGGACAGCTTCTGTAGTTACTTCCATGGCTACTTCTGAAGCATACAATTTTGCCATAGAGGCCGCAAGGTCATAATCCCTTCCATTATCTTTTAGCCAGGCGGCTCTGTAGACAAGCATTCTGGCAGCTTCTATTTTCATAGCCATATCTGCTAGTTTGAACGCTATGGCTTGATGATTATTTATAGGCTTACCGAAGGCTTTGCGCTCATGGGAGTAAGCTAGTGCCAGTTCGTAAGCGCCAGTTGCCATGCCTAGGGCTTGTGCAGCTATACCTATACGACCTCCTGCCAGTCCACTCATTGCAAATTTAAAACCATAGCCTTCCTCTCCGAGTCGATTCTCTGCGGGCACTTTGACATCCTGAAACATAACAGAGCAAGTGTCTGAAGAACGGATACCCATCTTATCTTCTTTCTCTCCTGTTGTGATGCCAGGTGTATCCGCATCTACGATAAAAGCATTTATACCTCTATGGCCTTTTTCTACATCGGTTTGTGCCATTACTATGAAGACGCCTGCATATTTGCCGCTGGTGATCCAGTTTTTAGTACCATTCAGGAGATAGTGGTCGCCTTTATTCTCAGCAATCGTCCGCTGACTGGTGGCATCACTGCCAGCTTCTGGTTCCGATAAGCAGAA
Organism: uncultured Saprospiraceae bacterium; assembly: GCA_964556525.1. GTDB lineage: Bacteria > Bacteroidota > Bacteroidia > Chitinophagales > Saprospiraceae > RFSX01. Next base: position 11,241 of record CAZKXO010000062.1, on the reverse strand, counting down.
AGCGCCTATCATCTCACCACTGACCAAAGCAGGCAGATATTTATCTTTCTGAGCCTCGGTACCCGCTCTTTCTATGCCAGAGACAATAAGAGAATTCTGTACAGACATAATTACCGAACAAGAATTATCCACCTTAGAAATCTCTTCCATAGCCAAGACAAAGGACATAGTGTCCATACCGCCACCTCCATACTTGACATCTGACATCATCCCCATAAAACCCAGTTCAGCCATCTGCTGCAATTGTTTTTCGGGTCGCAACATCTTACTGTCTCTTTCTATGACCTCCGGTAGCAATTCTTGCTGAGCAAAGTCTCTGGCAGCCTGTTTGATAAAACGTTGTTCTTCTGAAAGTGTAAAATCCATAGTAGATATGCTTTGGTTAGGTTATAAACTGATGAACCAAACAAAGATGTTGTTTTTCAATGAGATGGATGAACAAGAAAATGATAATTTGCATTCATAAGAAGTACTAAAAAAATAAAACTTAATGAAACAGCCACTCGTCAAACCTCTAGATAGAAATGCAACCAAGGAAGCCCAAGAAATGGCAGATTTTTATGATGAAACTTTAGGATTTACACCTAACAGTTTATTCACAATGATGCATAGACCACGTATATCTACCGCTTTCATGGAAATGAATAAAGCCGTTATGGAAAACAAAGGCAGAATTACTAGCTCGCTAAAGAGAGAATTGGCCTATCTATCTAGCATGACTGCAGGTTGTCGCTATTGTGAGGCCCATGCCATCAGAGCGGCAGACAGATATGGATCTGCTTCCGAAAGACTGGAACATATCTGGGATTACAAGACCCATCCTGCTTTTACAGAAGGTGAGAGAGCGATTTTTGACCTGGCCATCGCCGCTTCTCAAGTGCCCAATGGTGTAGATGATGAGATAGCAGCTAATATGCGCAAGCACTGGAATGAAGGTGAAATCGTAGAAATCTTAGGTGTTATTGCGCTTTTTGGCTACCTGAACAGATGGAACGACAGCATGGGCACCCAACTAGAAGAACCAGCTGCAGATGATGGAAATAAATTGTTAGGAAAGTCTGGTTGGAATAGAGGAAAGCATCAGTATTAGGTCATATCAATTGGAGAAATTTTTCAATATGTTATCATAAGATGAAAATTGTCAATTTTTCTAAGATTGATATAAATTTGAATCAAGACCAAACTTATTATGATGAAATCAGCTATTTACGGCCTTCTAGGTGCTCTTTGCCTTACTCTTTTCAGTTGTGGAGATGATGGACCTATCGTTTGTAAGCAAAGTGACTATATAGGGTCCTATCTAGGCAGCAAAATGGGTGCTCTTTGTGTCAATGATGACAAATTCCTTTTTCAAGTAACACCAGGTCCTTCTGCAACAGAGTTGGTTATAGATAACAATGTTGTAAGCTTTTCTGGCTGTGATATTTTTACAGAAGTAGGTTCTTTCGGAATAGGAGAAAGATTTGAAGGCTTTCTGGACGGAGATTCTATAGTCGTTACTCAGTCTGCTGGAACTGGCTTTGCGACTGTTACTTGTACTTGGAGAGGTCTAAGACAATAAATTAGCTCTGAATGGGATATAACCTAATTCCATACTCCTCTTTTTCGATTCGATTTATATTTCTACAGATTCCATATTGAGTACTGTCAGTATTTGTATGTTTGGCATTCTAACCATCCATATCCAGTAATGACAGCAGCTGACTACGCGAAACTCCTTAGAACTGCAGAACTCCAAAAACTAACCATCAAGCCACTCAGAGAGCAAGGAGTTACAGACCTCGACCTGGCCTATGAGATTCAAAACATCAATACTCAACACAGGGTCAATGCAGGGGCACGAATCGTAGGCAAAAAAATAGGCCTCACTTCTCTTGCTGTGCAGCAACAACTTGGTATAGACCAGCCAGATTATGGCGTACTATTCCATGATATGGAAATACTCAATGGTCTTAGTGTTTCTATGAGTGAGCTGATGCAGCCAAAGGCCGAAGCAGAAATTGCTTTTATCCTAGGTGACGACCTCGATACAGACCAACTTACCATAATGGATCTGATCCACGCTATAGACTTTGCCTTGCCTGCTATAGAAATTGTAGGCAGCAGAATAGAGAACTGGAATATTAAATTATGTGATACAGTTGCTGACAATGCTTCTGCCAGTCACTACGTCCTAGGCCATAGACCCAGAACACTGGATGAATTTGACATGGTGGGCTGCTCTATGCAAGTACATAAGAATGGTGAGCTTGTTTCCGAAGGAACTGGTGCAGCCTGTCTAGGCAGTCCGCTTAATGCCACCTTGTGGCTAGCAAATAAAATGGCTGCTCTAGGTCAGCCTCTGCAAGCGGGGGAACTCATACTATCAGGTGCTATAGGCCCAATGACTGCTCTGAATGCAGGTGATAACATCGTCGCCGAGATAGATGGCTTGGGGTCTGTATCAGTTTCTGTTACTGAGTAACCCTCGAAAAACCTTGCAAAAGGTGTTCTCTGTTCTTATAAAAATCACTTTCTTTGCAACATAACACTAAGCTAACATCATGTCAGGAGGAGAAAATCTGAATTGGGGTAAAAAAGGCGCTTGCCTAGGTAAATTTATTGTAGCACTTATCCTATTCGTATGTCTACTTATCTATGTCTACAACCACGGCGCTAATCAGATAGGATAGGCACTTAACTTCAAGAATCTAAGCCTACTCTTCTTCAGTCTTATCGGTAGATTCGGACATCAGTCCACTATCACTTAAGAATACAAACCACTTGATAATCTTCTTCATGTCTTTGACAGGCACTTTATCCTCATCGTAGTCAGGAAGTATCGTCTCGAAATACTCTTCTATCACGTGCTTTTCTGCTCTCGGACTGACAGGTGGTGTCTCTACTCTTTTTTCGTACATAGATCCGATCACATCAGCTAAAGGTGTTGTACCCCCTAAAGTATAGACAGCTACCGTTCCGAGAGGTGTAAACTGATGTTTACGTGATGAATAGAATTTAGTCCTGCCATCTTCCAGACTTTCTAGGATAAGTCCATTAGACTTGGAAGTAACAAGCTTGAATAAAGGTCCATGTCCAGTGACAGCAATAAATGGTTCGAGATTCATATACTTAGATATTAGAACAACGAAAATAAAGCTAAAAGAACTAAAAGCCGCCAGAGCCTCCTTATAGTTTGAGACTCATCCCGACATTTATAAGATGGCTATTGCCAAAGCCTACTTCTCCCTGAATTGCAAGCCGTCTGGTAAGATAATAGCGCATACCTATACTGGAGAAGTAAATTAACCTAGGCACCTCTACCTTAAAGGATAATTCTGAAGACAGAAAGTCCAGTGCTGATGCCGTCAAGGTCTGACTACTGTGAAAACTATAGCCTAGGTATGCAGACATATAAGACTCAACACCTCTAGCTATTCTTTTGGTGTACGAAAACTTTCCACCAAGCGTAAATACACTGACGCGTTCTGAAATTGTAGTGGAACAATCTCCCAACAGTATACAATCCAAGTCCATCAAGAGCTCATCAAAGGTCAAATCCATGAATTCTTCTGCAACAACATCTAGCGAAGTACTAAAATCTGCATTGACTCTATAATAGCTGACAAAGGCACCAACCAGAAGCCGATCGCGAACGGCATATTGATAATTTATATTGGCAGAACTGGTAGGATTACCTCCAGCTGTGGTTGCAAAAATATTGAAGGTAAAGGCTGCGGGATTGATAAATCCTATACCGCCGTACAGCAGATGGTCACCTTGCTGAGTAAGCGTTTGCTTTTTGTGTATGAGCTCTTGGCCAGACGCCGTAAAGAAAGAGTTACAACTCAGGGCTAGGAGGAGAAGATTTCTTATGATTTGCCCGCTTTTCATGTATCAATGAGACGAAGATATCTCAGAAAGGCACAACTGGAACAATAGATAGGCCTAAAAAGAAAAAGACCTCACTCTTTAGCAAGGTCTTTTTTAATCCATTTTTTCATTATCTATCTGTATATAAGACAGATAATTGTCAAAATACCCCTACGTGAGGTTTGATATTTTGAAATTTATTTTGTTTCACCAGGGTCTCTCTCCAGAAACTCGTCATATAAAAGTGTATGTCTAGAATCCATAGATATCTTCCAACCCCTTATAAATAAGTGCTTTATCTGTGTTTTGGTCTCGAAAGGGTCTCCATCAGAGATAAATAAATTAGCTACCTTATTTTTTTCCAGACTTCCATACTTATCTCCTATACCGAAGATGTCAGCGGCTGTTTGGGTGACAGCTTTGAAGGCTGCTTCCCAACCCATGCCATAAGCTGCGGCAAATCCGGCGTTATATGGTAGATTTCTAACATTCTCTGTCTCATTTGTTCTAATGGCCACTCTAATACCAGCTTTAGACATCAAGCCGGCATTGGTGTAACCAACATCATACTTGTCCGATGATCTTGCTGGATTATTCAGTATGGGCCCTGTTATGACAGGAATATCATACTTCTTCAGGCTGTCTAATACTCTGTAGCCTTCAGAAACACCAGTAAAAATGGCTTTGACCTCATTTTTATTGACCCATTCGATGGCCTTGAGAATATCTTCTTTCTTATTTACTTCCAGCAAGACTGGTGCACCATCATTGAATGCAGGTAGAAGTGCATCCATCTGAGGGTTGTAATCCGTATTGCCATTCTTGGCTTTGATACCAGCATAGATCTTAGAGCTCTTCCAAAATTTGTCCAGCTTCTTCATTCTTTTGCTACTGGCTTTTTTGATATCCTCATCTGATCTTCTGTCGAATCTACCTCTTCGCCCAGAAGATGGAAAATTGAGAACCACAGCTTTAAATCCAGCATACATTTGATTAGGTGTATAACCATGTAAGTCTATGGCAGCAGCTGTCCCAGGAAAGAGATTGCCAGAAGGAACGGTCAGAACTGTAGTTACTCCATTTACTCTGTTGACAGGAATATTGACAGAATTGGGATTGACGGCAGTAAGAGCTTGCATATGTGGTGTAAAGTCACCGTGCTCATTATGATCTTGTGTCAAAGAAACGGCACCTACTTCTGCTATACCCAGTTTTGTACCTGAGTCTATCATACCAGGATAGATTTCCAGACCTTCACAATCTATGACCTTAGCATCAGTAGCTGTTATGTCATTCCCTACTTGGGTAATCATGCCATCTTTTATAAGCAAATCAGCACCTATCATGCCATTGTCATGTGTATAGACTTGCCCATTTTTCAATAAAAAAGTGCCTGTCTCTGCCTTTGCTATTCCCTGAGCAGACAGTATAGTTGTTGCTAATAGCAAAAGACCTATATGTAATATCTTCTTCATTTCTGTAGCTTAATGTTTGTGAGAGTGAGAAAAATGTCCTTGGACACCTTGCATACAGCTGTCATCTTCGCTGTGGTCCAGAGTTTCCATAAAGGCAGGAATCGCTTCTTCAGGATCTATATCGATTCGCATATCTGTCGTATCTTCATTGATATCAAAGCGTACGATGCCATCTACAACCGTGTACTGTGGGATAGTATAGATACTGAGTGGATGCTTATTAAATATAGCCACATCACCATCTTTGCCTTTTTCTAGCGACCCTACCCTATCGTCTATGCCCAACTGTATGGCAGGATTAATCGTAATTAGCTTTAGTGCTTCGTTGTCAGTGAGTCCACCATATTTCTGCGTCTTTGCTGCTTCATGATACAAGTGTCTGATCAGTTCCCTCGAGTCAGAGTTGATAGATGTGACGACACCGTTTTTCGTCAGAATAGCAGCATTGTAAGCTGTAGAATAATATACCTCAAACTTATATGCCCACCAGTCAGAAAATACGGAAGCATAGGCTCCAAATTCTGCCAGCTCCGGAGCTACTTTAAAACCTTCATTCACATGCTGAAAACAAATCTTATTCACACCGTAGTCACCCAGCACATTCATCAGCATCAGAATCTCATCTGCACGATAAGAATGACAATGGATTATCACATCCCCAGAAATAATATCAGCCATCGTCTGTTTTTGTAGGCTGTATTCTGGAGGCGTCTTTGATTTTCCAGAGCCATAATCTGCCCACGCTTTGGCATAAGCTTTGCCCTCTGCTAGAGAATTTCTAAAGACTTGCTCTATACCCATTCTGGTATTAGGCACTATCCTTTGTCCTTCTCCGTGTACACGAATCGGATTTTCTCCCAATGCAAACTTTATTGTACGTGGTGCATCCTTCATACGCATCGCTTCCGGATCAGTGACACCATACCTGTGCTTGATAGTTTCGCACTGGCCACCTATGGCATTGGCAGAACCGTGCATTGCATGAGAAATGGTAACACCACCAGCCAATGCACGGTAGACATTCACATCATAAGGATTTAGAGCATCACCTACCCATACTTGAGCAGTAACAGGATCTGTTGCTTCATTGACTGCGTCTATAGCGATGTGAGAGTGGGCATCGATGATACCGGGCATAACAAACATCCCATCGGCATCTATAACCCGCACCTCATCTCCTGCTGACAAGCCTTCTCCTATCTGTGAGATTTTACCATTTCGGATTAGTATATCTGTATCTTCTTTGACACCATCGGTGATGGTAATTAGTGTCCCATTTTTTATGAGAACATCCCCTGTATCCTGTGCTCCTATATGGTGGAGTAGAAATAAAGTAAAAACCGTTAGTATATACTTCATCGTTATTTTTTATTTGTGTGAAATTCCATTTCTGATTATCAAATATTATTCTGGTACTTTAGATCCGCTGATAGGCATAGAGCCCATGCCTTCCATTTCCACAGTACCGGAAAAGGTGTCATCATCGTAATCTAGTGACATTGTTGCAGGCACCGAAGTCCCATTGACATTTATAGATATAACAAAAGACAAGGTCTGATCACCTACATCTATATTTCTTGCTTCCATGACTTCTGTAGGCTCATCATTACCCACGACTTCTATCTCCAACTCCTCATCTCCAGTGACGGTTACTATACCATCGAAGGCACCCATAGGGGTTTCTACATCATATTGCCATTTTCCGACGAGGGATTTCCTGAAATCATCAGAGCCTTTTTCACCCTTCTTCTTTTTAGGCTTGATTTCAAATTCACTCATATTGCCTTCTACAAAAAGGTATTTGATGTTGGACTCTTTATCAAAGTAAGGTGCATCAGAAAGAAATAGATTGGCCAATTTTCCTCTTGCGATTGTTCCTACTTTACTATCTATGCCAAGAATCTTTGCGGGATTGGTTGTAAGAGCAGCTAGTGCTGCTTCCTTACTGAGTCCTGCTTTCATCATTCGCTCAAGAGATTTTTTAAGATCCCCTGGCTTACTGTCCAAAAACGAAAAAGCAAAAGCAACACCTTCTTTCTCTAGTGCGGCCGCTTGTCCCACGTAAGCTTCATAACTTGCCTTTTTTCTGGCTTTCATAGCTTTTACTTCTGGGCTGTCTTCTTTTTTCTTTTTGTCTTTATCCTCTTTCTTCATTGTCTTGGCATCCTCTGCCTTGGCTTCCATTTTTTCTCTCATTTTCTCTTTACTGCCCTCATCTTTTTTCATGCCCTTCTTGCCCATACCTTTACCTTCTCCTTTGCCATCTTTGGCTTCTTTTGGTAAGTCTGCAGAAATAAGGACTGGAATGTTATTCGCCTTGATTTTCTCCATAGCTGGAGCAGCTTGTTTGACTTCTACCAGTACCAGTTTATAGCCCAGCTCCTTTTGCAGAGCTACTGCTTTGTGGATGTCTTTGGCTTTTTCAGCTTTCATGTAGACAGTTTGCTGTCCCTTGGTAACGGGAATAAGCGCCTCTAAACTTTGGTCAGATTTGGCTCTTGCGGCTGTCGTACTGGAACGGGCAGCATCCTGATGCTTGGATAGAAAACTCGCTTGACCATAGAGGTCTCTCCATTTGGCCATCACCCCTATCACTGTTGTGGGATAGAAGCCTCTGGTTCCTTCTAGTTGGAAATACATAGACAAGTCATCAGCAAAAAGCATCTCTTCATTGGACTCACCATCTAGTAGCATAACACTGCCTTGGCCAGGTAACATCTTCCCTCTCGGAACGATATGGGCTGCTGCAAAACCTTGTGCCTTCATTTTAGAGATAGACTCATCTGAAGCAGACACCTCATCTGAAGCCTTCACTTCTGGAGTGATACCGACGACGCCATTAGGCGGGTGACCTCTAAATTTTATCGTAGGTCTTTCTCCTCTTTTTTCTTCTTTCTTAGGAATGCCCGTATGGGACAGCGCAGAGATAAAGGCCGGATAGACATAGGCCGAATCTCCTTCTATCACAAAGGCTTCTGCTGGGGGATTGATATTTCTGGATACTTGTGTGATATACCCCTCTTCTATCAGGATATCTCCAAGACCAAAACTGTCTGTGGGACTTTTCTGGATATGTACATCATTGATCAGAAAAGTGGAGCTCACTTCAGGATAGATATCATAGTCAATCTGAGCCATCAGTCCGAAATGGGCGCACAATAGCAGTACTATTAGCTTTAGCTTCATTCTTAGTAGGTTTTTAATCATCCAAAATACATATTTCAGTGGTGAATACAATTAGAATTCAAAGCATTAGGCTGATATCGACAGTTGAGTTGCAGCACTGGAACTGCATTTTAGTGCCAGCTTAGGGGTCTGGATGAGAATTAACATCTTTTCAAGGGACAAAAGCATAAGAAAAATGAACTGAGCCAAATATCTGGTGTACTGCATATTGCTTATGTCTGTGATAACGTTTTACTTTCGCAGAAACTCTATAACCACAATTTGAAAAAACAATACCTCCTTATTCCCTTACTCTTACTGAGCTCGCAGTTCCTTGTAGCCCAAAGCATCTCTGGCTATGTCATAGATAAAAATAAAGCGGCCATCCCTTATGTCAACATTTTCGTCCAGCAACTACAGACCGGGACTACTACTGACGAAAACGGCTATTACTTCATACGATTGGATCCTGGGCCTTACAATATTGTTATCTCAGCGATAGGATATGAAGACAAGTCCGTAACTGTGGACATCGATAACGACGAAACGGTCAATTTCCAACTGGCCTCTTCTGATTACGAACTCGATGAAATCACCATCAAAGCTTCCAGAAAGGACCCTGCTTATGCTATTATAAACCAGGCCATAAAAAACAAGGATAAGTACCAAAACAGTATCCAAAGCTTACGGGCCAAAGCCTATATCAAAGCTATAGAAGAGCTAGAAGAACAGGATAAACCAGAGAGGGTCTCCGCAGAAAAGGCACAACTGGACGAAGATCCTTTCAAAGCCGCTGAAGCTGCCAAAGCAGAAAAATTTAGCAAACTTAATTTGCTCGAAACCGAACTCATCCTCAATTTCCAGCAACCTAATAATTATAAAGACGAAAAAATAGCCTACAAGGTCTATGGATCAAAAGCAGGTCTATACGTACCTCGATTTGACGAAGTACAATTTGACTTCTATGACAATCTGGTCAAAATGTATGAGATCACAAGTACCCCTATAGTCTCTCCCCTTTCCAGAAGAGCGATACTATCTTACAAGTATAAACTAATAGAAAGCAAAAAAGAAGGAGACCTACTTGTCCACAAAATCAAAATAATACCTAGAAAGAAAGGCAATGCCACCGTTACAGGCTTTGTCTATATCAATGACGCTTATTGGAATATCAATAGAATAGATGTTCATCTCACAAAGAACAATATGAAGCTCTTCGATGAGCTCAATATAAAACTGGACTACACCATCGTCAAAGACAGCATCTGGTATCCGACCAGACAGGAGTTGGTCTATGCCTCTAAGGCTGGAAGAAAAAAGAAGTTTAAGGGGCGCACAACAATGTCGTTTTCAGATCTGGAACTCGATTATCAATTCCCAGAAAAGTTTTTTGGCAACGAAGTTTCTGTCCTGACTCAGGAAGCTCTAGACAAAGATTCCACCTACTGGAATGCCAACAGACCAGAAGCTCTGCAAGAAAAAGAGCAAAATTTGGTACTCTACAGAGACAGTCTAGAAACGGTTATCAATAGTCCTGCCTACAAAGATTCTATCCAACGAGAATATAACAAGGTGGATGCTTTAGACTTGCTCTGGGAAGGTGTCGGTCTACAATTTCACAAGACCAAAGAATCCATATCACTGCCTTCATTACTGAGTTTGTTGTCTTTTCGTGTTGTAGGAGGCTGGAGAGTCGGGTCATTTATGTCATACTACAAGAGATTTGAAAACGAAATGGCCTATCGTACTTCGGTGAATTTCAGTGTCGGATTTAACAATAAGGATCTTCTGTTCAATAATTTTCATTGGTGGAGATACAATCCGATGAAGCAAGGGGATCTCATCTTCAATGTATCTCGTGATTATTTTCCTATAAACGTAAATGATGCCTTTCTGAATTATCTGAGGTCGTCTAACTACTTCCAACATGACAGATTGGTTCTACGACATAATATAGAACTGTTCAATGGTTTCGAATTATTTACTGGGATAGAATGGAGTGCACGTCAGGACATCTCACACATAGAAGCAGACTCGACCTTTGATCTGGTAATAGATCCCGGAGAGGTTGTCAATTTTGACCCTTACAATACTTTCAAGAGTAATATAAGAATCAGCTATACACCATTTAGAAAATACATTACAGAACCCAAACGTAAAGTCATCTTAGGCAGTGACTGGCCTACTTTCAGTCTGCAATACGAAAAAGGCTGGAAAGGTCCTTTCGAATCTATCTTAGATTATGACTACTTTGAGTTCTCTATCAATCAAAACATCGTTGTCGGCACCTTGGGTAGTTCCAGATACAATATTGTAGCCGGCACCTACGCTAATACGAACAATCTGACCTTCATAGACATCAAAAATATCCGTCAGGCTGATCCAGTTCTCTATGCATTTCCATTAGAAAATTTTCAGGCATTGGACACCGGGTTTGTCACCTCAGAACCTTTCATAGAATTCCATTATGTGCACCATTTTGATGGTGCCTTAGTCAACAATATTCCACTTATCAAAAAGACTAAAATTTCTGTAGTCGCTGGCGGTGGTCTCCTCTATGCACAAGAAGCCAACATCAGTCACCAAGAGATTTTTCTGGGTCTGGAACGTATATTTCGCTTAGGGCCACGTAGAAGATTACGCTTAGGAGTATATGGTGTAGCTGGTACAAAAAACAGCAGTCAGGAATTTGTGCCCTATAAGATATCCTTTGACATTATAGATACTTGGAAAAGGGACTGGAGTTTTT
>CAZKXO010000061.1:0-14188 GCA_964556525.1 uncultured Saprospiraceae bacterium | reverse complement strand
TACTACCTAGAAGTATCCAACTTAAATCTGAACCCTCCAGAGATCATGATGCCACCGACACTGCCTATGGTTCCGTTTTCTACAATATCAAAATTTGTAGGTACAAAATAATCTGCGGCAAGGTACAGGCCAAAGCCTAATTTTATGCCCAGCTGAGGAACTAGACCTAAGCCGTTAACTCTGATTGGCTGATTGGTAACTATACCATTGACGGTTATCATCGGTGGTGTAAGTGAAGCAACTCCAAGGGTCAGTCCGAAGAAAGGTGTGAAGCCTTCAGCCTTTAGTTCATACATGCCCTTGGCACCGAGCACTTGCAAGCCAACGAGATCAAAAATATCTCCTGCTAGGATAGCTGAATAATATCCCAGACCAACACCTAACTTGGTCTCAGCTCCGAGGTGGTAAAATAAATCTCCGCCAAAATTGACGCCTCCAGTTACATCATAATTATCCTCATTGACACCGCTGCCGCTGGGAAAAATCCAACCGAGCTGACCGGAAGCAGAGAAGGTTTGGCCAAATAATGAAAGACTACCAAAACAAAAAATAGCTAGAATAATAAGTTTTTTCATATTAGAAGTTTGATTGTAAAGCCAGTTGTAATTACTCTCAGCAAAATAAGCATTTTATCTATACCCGTCTTCCAGCTTGGTCCATTTTGAGGAGTATCGCCATCATGATAAAGAAGGACACCAAGGAGGAGCCGCCTTTGCTCATAAGAGGTAACGGAATACCTATAACTGGCATAATGCCCATCGTCATTCCTATATTGATAAAATAATGAAAGAACAGGATGCCAGCAATGGAATAGGCATAATAGCGCACAAAGGGCAAGGTGGCCCTTTCTGCTATCACCGTCAGCCGAAACAGCAAAACGGTCATCAGCAAGATGAGGCTTACAGAGCCTATAAAACCTTGCTCTTCGCCGAGTATACTAAAAACAAAATCCGTTGCTTGCTCAGGCACATAATTCAGCTTGGTCATATTGCCTTCGAGAAAGCCTTTGCCAGCAAACCCTCCTGAGCCTATTGCCGTCTTGGATTGTATGATATTATAAAGGGAGCCATGTGGGTCACTGAGATCTGGCCTGAGCCAGACATTGAGTCGTTCTCTTTGGTGGTGTTTCAGTATATTATTGAATGCCCAATCAGTACCAAAGGAGATAGCTATACTTGCCAGGGACAGCAATACCGAGACGATCATCAACTTGTACTTGGCTTCTTTATAAGTGAGAAACAAGAAATAAAATCCAGACAGTATAAGTAGTATGAGTATGTATCTGTAGTCAAAGAAATTGTAACTGGCCAGTGCAAAGAGTCCTAGCAAAACCAAGATGCTGAGTGGCAGCTGGTTGTTTTTACAACTGTAGACCAGCACAAAATACAAACCTAATAAGATGATAAGCATGACCAAGTATGGAGACCAGATGAGGGAACCTAGAAAAATAAAGGCTAGAGAAAAACCTAGCCCATAGAAGATAGGGTTAAGTCCCGCTCTATATAAAGGGATCATGAAAGACAAAAAGATAATAGCCGTTCCTGCATCTGGCTGTAAGAAGACAAGAAAAGCGGGGACCATAAAGAGTAGAAAGCTTATTGCAATCTTGTTTAGTTCATTGAGGTTAAGATTGGGCTGTCCTAGGAAAGCAGCTACACCGAGAGCTGTACCGAGCTTGGCAAATTCTGAGGGCTGTACAGAGAAGCCCATGATATGAAACCAAGAGCTGGCACCTTTTATTTCTTTTCCAAAGAGCAGCACCGCCACCAAAGACACTATGGTCAGTACATAGATAGGATAGGCGAGACTACTCCAGGTACGCCAGTCCAAGGATATAAATACCAAAAAAGCTAGAAAGGCAACCCCTATCCATATGGTCTGTTTGCCTACAACTGAATTAAAATCTATCCACTTAGTACTTGTGTCGTCATAACTGTAAGTGTATAACATCAGCCAGCCTACCAGTACGATAGAAAAAAATATGCTGGTTACCAGCCAGTCTATAGAGTTTTTGGATTGACGCTTTACAGTAGCCATAGTAGTAAGGGCCTCGAAGGGTTATTCCTCGAGCAGTTCTTCTTTCTTCATCTCCGCCTGTATAGGAATCGCAGATGGGAAGTCCTTCTTGAGTTCTAGCAGTTTGGCTTCGAGATCTTCTCTCAGCTCATAAGCCCCTGTTCTTACTTGATAATAAGGAGGGTTGTGTTCCCACTTATAGCGCATCTTGGGATAGAGCATTTCGAACTTTTTGATGCCTTCCTCCATTTCTCGCCTGTCATTGGTGGTGAGTATCTGGATGCGCCATGCCCGGACTGTCGATTTCTTTTTGTTCTGGGCCTTATAGGCCTCCATCAGCTTGGTGATGCCTGGCTCCTCACTTATGGTCACTTGTGCTGAACTGAGACAGGTCCAAGACAGTACTATTACAAAGGTCAAAAAGATATTGTGCATCATAGGTCTAGCTTAGCTTGTGTAATTATAAACGGCCATGACATTGCTTATATTTCTTACCACTTCCGCAAGGGCAAGGATCATTTCTTTTTATTTTCTTCTCTTCTCTTCTAAAAGTCTCAGGCTTTGCCCTTTGGGGTCTACCTGCACTGGCTGCTGCCCGCTTTGCTGCTGCCTGACTTTTATTGGTCTGTACTTTTCTGAAATCTGTTTTTTGCTGTCTTGCCTCACGGACCTGATCTGGCTGTGGCATAATCAGCTTGCCGCCCATCAGGTAGGACATAACGTCATAATTTATCTTGTAGACCAATTCCTCAAAAGACTTATAGGCTTCCATCTTATAGATTACCAATGGATCTTTCTGCTCAAATGAAGCAGCCTGAGATGAATCCTTGAGTTCATCCATAGATCTTAGATGCTCTTTCCAGTTCTCATCTATCAGTGCCAAGGTAATCGCTTTCTCTATATCTTTCATGATGGACTCCCCTTCGGTACTGATGGCCAATTCTAGGTCTGCGGCAATCGGTAGTGGATTGTCTCTGGAAGAACTCTCATATGGAACGGCGATCCGCTTGTATTTATGCCCTTCATTGGCATGAACGGTCTTGATTATTGGTAAGAGCAATTCCTTGATCTGGTCAGACTTTCTTTTATATCCATCCAATACTTGTTGCTGATACATATCTACCAGGTCTGAAACCGAGCCCTCTGTAAAAGTCACCTCATCTATGTCTGGATTAAGTGAGAGAATTCTCAGGCTATCATTGACAAAGGTGTTGTAATCACCGCCAGCCTTATGATCTTCTACCAGACTTTCAGTCAGAGACATAATCATATTGTAAAGATCTACTGCCAGTCTTTCGCCTGATAAGGCATTGTTCCTTTTGTTATATACGGCTTCTCTTTGGATATTCATTACATCATCGTACTCGAGTAGTCTCTTTCTGATACCGAAGTTGTTTTCCTCTACTTTTTTCTGCGCTCTTTCGATGGACTTAGAGATCATCTTGTGCTGGATGACTTCTCCCTCCTGGTGTCCCATGGAGTCCATTACCTTGGATATCCTGTCAGAATTAAATAGACGCATCAGCTTGTCTTCTAGTGAGACATAGAACTGTGAACTTCCTGGATCTCCTTGTCTTCCTGCTCTACCTCTAAGCTGTCTGTCTACCCTCCTAGAGTCATGTCTTTCTGTCGCTATGATGGCTAATCCGCCAGCCGCTTTGACCTGATCAGAGATCTTGATATCTGTACCCCTACCGGCCATATTGGTTGCAATGGTGACAGCACCTGGCTGACCTGCAGCCGATACTATTTCTGCTTCTCGCTGGTGTTGCTTGGCATTTAAGACATTGTGTTTGATGCCTTTTATCTCCATCATTCTGCTCAGTTTTTCTGACACATCTACTGTAGTCGTTCCAACTAAGACAGGTCTACCTGCCGAGGTAAGGTTGTGGATTTCGTCTATAACGGCATTGAACTTTTCTCGGTCTGTCTTATAAACTAAATCTTCTTTGTCATCTCTTATTATAGGTCTATTGGTCGGAATTACTACAACGTCTAGCTTATAGATTTCCCATAGCTCACCTGCTTCCGTCTCTGCTGTCCCTGTCATTCCGCAGAGTTTGTGGTACATTCTGAAATAGTTCTGCAAGGTAATGGTCGCGTAAGTCTGTGTGATGTCACCGACCTTTACATTTTCTTTGGCCTCTAAGGCCTGGTGGAGTCCATCAGAATATCGTCTGCCTTCCATCATACGTCCTGTAGACTCGTCTACGATTTTGACTTGACCATCCAGAACGACATACTCTTCTTCCTTCTCAAATATCGTATAGGCTTTTAGCAATTGATTAACGGCATGTAGTCTTCTTGCTTTTACAGAGTAGTCTTGTATCAGGCTGGCCTTTCTTTCTGAGACATCCTGACCTGTTTCCGCTGCTTCTGATTCCAACTCTTGCATTTCGCTAGCAATATCTGGCATGACGAAAAAGCTGGTGTCATTCTCTCCTCGAGACATATACTCTACACCTTGGTCGGTGAGCTCTACCGATCTATTTTTTTCATCTATGGTAAACAATAACTCTTGATCAACCAGGTGCATGTTTTTGTTCTGCTCAGCCATATAGTAGTTCTCGGCTTTTTGCAGCGTCGCTTTTACACCTTCTTCACTGAGAAACTTGATTAGTGGTCGATACTTAGGTAAGGCTCTATAGGCTCTAAGCAAGTACATTCCACAATCTCCTTCTTCAAAACCTGTATTGCCTTGTGCAAAGAGTTTTTTAGCTTTAGAAAGATAGTCGGTAGCATTTTTTCTTTGTGCGGCGATGACTCTTTCCACTTTTGGCTTTAGAGTATGATACTCTTGTTCTTCTGTTCCCTCTGGTACAGGACCAGATATGATCAATGGCGTACGGGCATCGTCTATGAGTACAGAATCCACCTCATCTATCATTGCGAAGTGGTGCTTACCTTGTACTTTTTCTCCCTCCGAGCGCACCATGTTGTCTCTCAGGTAATCAAAACCAAACTCATTGTTGGTTCCATATGTTATATCACAACCATAGGCAGCAACTCTTTCTGGAGAGTGGGGCTTGTATCTGTCTATACAGTCTATGGTAAGATGTAGAAACTGGAAAATAGGTCCGACCCATTCGCAGTCTCTCTTTGCCAGATAATCATTGACCGTTATGACGTGTACACCCTGTTGTGACAGTCCATTGAGATAAGCTGGCAAGGTGGCGACTAAGGTTTTACCTTCTCCCGTTTGCATTTCTGCGACCTTACCTGAGTGGAGTACATAACCCCCTATGAGCTGTACATCATAGTGCACCATGTTCCAGGTGATCTCTGCACCTGCTGCAGACCAGCTGTTTTTCCATACCGACTGATCTCCTTCTATGCTTACAAAATCTTTGCTTGCCGCTAGGTCTCTGTCTTGCTGTGTCGCAGATACTATTAGCTCTGTATTGTTGCTGAATCTTCTTGCTGTTTCTTTGACAGTTGCAAAGGCCTCTGGAAGGATCTCTAGCAGGACATCTTCTAGATGCTTATCTCGTTCTTTTTTGTACTCGTCTAGTTGTCTATAGAGGTCTTCTTTTTGCGAAACATCCGTTTCTGCCTCTATTGTTTCTTTGACCCCAGTTATTTCCTCGTCTATTTGTGACAAATGGTCTGCTATTCTAGCTCTGAAGTCGAGGGTTTTGTTCCTCAGTTCATCGTTAGATAGACTTTCGTACTGTCTAAAAAATTCATTGGTTTTATCGACGTAGGGGTTGATAGACTTCACATCTTTATCATACTTTGTCCCAAAAACCTTCTTCAGAAAACCTAACATATGCTGTTATTACTAAAAATTAACTGTGAAAAACGTGGCAAAAACAATATGGAGCCCCAAGATACGGGATAACGACCTTTATTGTCCTTCTTTCTAGGAGAAAGAGGTCATATATTATACCAAAGGGCAAAAGATGACAGAATGGCAAAAAAGCAGAGTACAGGATATGGCTAAGCTGTCAAAAGAGGTGGGTTCTTTAGGTGAAACCTATTGGTTTGCGATAGATCTATCGCCGATAAACTCCTCTCTGAAATATTCCATAAAAGTTCTTTCAAACTGATTATAAGACCTATCTATCAAGAATAGCTTGAGTAGAATGTTTTTCAAATCCTTTCTTCTTGCTTTTGTTGGAAAAAATACTTTGGTATTTTCTTTCAAAAAAGCATGACAAGCGAGTCGGTTAGTATTCGACAAAAGGAGCAAGTTTATCATATCTGATTCAGAAACAAAAGTCAGAATAAACTCCTTTTCTTCCTTTGCAAAATCATAATCAACTTCAGCTGCATGAATAAGTAAGAGGGCGATAAATTGATCCCTAGTAATGGTTTCGAACATATGGAAATAATGATTAAGGCTGAAAGTGGGGTTGTCAAAGTTAGATTTAATTATTAGAATTCTGGCTATTTAACATTCCCTATAGGCTATGACTTAGTTGCTAATCTTAAAAACTAAACAATAGACTAAATTCTATCTCTGAATCAACAATAGGCGGCCATCATCAAAATATCCTAGTTCGTAGAGTAATTGGCCCGCTTTAGCATAAAGTATAGCTGTTATGTTAATTGTCAAGGTACTTTTGCCTCTATAACTAACTCCTGTATGAGATCAATTCTTGCTTGTCTACTTCTATTCTTTGTTTCTGGACTTTTCGGCCAAAACACAATGGAAGGAAAGGTCATCGATGAGAAGAATCAAGCCATCTTCTTCGCTACTGTCGCAATATACAATGCTACTGACAGCACCTTGGTAAAAGCAGAATCCACAGATGATAAGGGTCGCTATCAGATAACTGATCTAAAGGACGGCAGTTATTTTCTGATTACGACCATGCTGAGTTATGCAGACCAGAGTTCAGGTATATTTCAGCTGGAAGGTGGAAACAAGTCTCTCGATTTCGAGTTACTGCCAGATTCAAATCTATTGACTACCATAGAAATAAAAGACAAAGCACCACTGCTAGAACAAAAAGCAGATAAGCTAATTGTCAATGTAGAGGGAAATATGACCAATACCAGTGGCAGCCTACTAGATGTGATGAAGAAAGTGCCAGGGATGCTCGTTGTGAGGGACAGACTCAGTCTTGCTGGCTCAGGCACACCTACCATCCTGCTTAATGGCAAAACCACCCAGTACATGGACGTACAGTCTTTGCTGCGGGACATGCCTGGGGATAACATCAAGAAAGTAGAAATCATCCATCAACCCGGTGCCGAATATGAGGCTGCTGGTTCTGGTCCGATTATCAATATCATTCTAAAAAAGAACTCTCTCTTTGGGACCAATGGCTCCGTCAGTGTTGGTGTAGGCCGTGGAAATGTACTCTGGGATTATAACACTGGTCTACAACTGAGTCACTATGCTGGCAATTTCAATATCTCTGGTGGGCTAGGTTATGCACGCAATGCATGGGCAGAGGAGTTACACCTCACTCGAAGGCTAACGGACATAGGAGATAATCTGGATGGTATCTATGACCAAGTCAATATAGACAGAGCCACTCCAGACACTTACAGGGGTAATCTGAGAATGGACTGGGATCTGGCAGAGAGACATCGATTAGGACTCGATACCAGATTTTACAGCAATAGCAATACTTATGAGTCCGATAATGTTACTGAGGTGGATCTTTTCAGAACCGATGCCAATGATTATACACTGACCACCGTCAATGACATAGACCGATCCTGGCAGTATAACTCTATTAACCCCTACTACATCTTTGAAATAGACACCTCTGGACAAAAGCTGGAACTAGACATGAGTTATGCCAGATACAACAGAACTGGCTTCAATACACTGACGACTGCAAACAACATAGACACCAGCACTATGGCCCAGAGATATAACCAACCGGGAGACACGAAAATCTATGCAGCAACTGTAGACTACACCTTACCGTTAAACAAAGTTTTCGAGTTAAAAACTGGACTGAAATACAGCCTCGCAGATCTGGACAACAATCTGATAGCTGAGTTGAGAACTTTCGGAGGATGGGAAGACATTCCTGAACAGAGTAACCACTATCTTTTTGACGAAACAATAATGGCAGCCTATACCAAGCTCAGCTGGAACATTGGAAAATGGTCGGGTACTGCTGGCCTCAGATATGAAGACAGCGAGTCTATAGGGAATTCTCTTACCTTAGATTCTGTCCAGACCAGAGTGATACGGGAATTCTTTCCTAGCTTTAGTCTATCCAGAGAGCTGGTCAGTGGCCTAAAGTCTACAATCACCTACAGCAGAAGAATCAATAGACCTCGTTACTCTTCACTTAACCCATTCATTTATTTCATAGATCCATTTACCTCCGACAGAGGCAATCCCAACCTCAGACCTGAGCTTACCCATAGTGCAAAGTTTACGCTGAGTTATGAAGGTCAGCCCTTCTTCAATATAGAATACAAAAGGTCCAATGATGCCATCGTAGAAGTCACAGAACAAGAGCAAAATAATCAAGAAGCTTTCAAAATAGATGTCAATTTCGATCAGCAGACCCAGTTTAGTACCAGCTTGTTCTTCCCACTCTCTTTTCTGCCAGGGATAGAAGGCTATGCAGGTGTCATACAAGCTAGGAACAGCTACAATTCTTTGTATATCAATAACACCTTTGACCGTTCGCAGTGGAATACGACTGCTTTCCTACAAGCAGAGTTCGAATTGCCAGGCGAAATCCAAGCTGAGGTCGGTGGCTGGTACACCAGCAGTATGCAGGATGGTATCTTCGCTGCAGAATATATGTATGGAACCAGTGCAGGTATCTCCAAAAAACTTCTTGACAACAAACTAAAGATCAACCTTGGTGTAGAAGACTTTGCCAATAAGTTCTTTACGGCTCGGGTAGATTATCAGCAAGACATGGACATCTTATCTACCTGGCAGGCCCCTAATGTCAGCCTAAAGGTCAGCTACAAATTTGGCAACCAACATCTGAAGTCTAAAAGAAAGACATCTGGTAGTGCTTCAGAGGAACAGCGGAGGGCGCAGGGAAATTAGCAGTGATTTATGATTCTTATTTATTAGTCACAACAGCTTTCTTCTTCCAGGCAATCGACTTGTCAGAAAAACTAAAAGCAGGAGAGTAGGTAGAGCCCAATTTTTCATATATGATTTGTTTTGAAGTTGTGAAAGTTAGGTGCTACACGGACTGGACATCAAATAATCTACCAATAAGACTCTAAGCAGCAGCTTACAATGTAAAAAACATTGAGAAGGAAGCTGGGTTTCGTAACTTTGTCTTATTATTCTGCCAGCATGAAGCAAAATCCTACAGCATCTGACACCAAGCGTTTCTCGGACCTCAATCTGAGCAAGCAACTTCTCAATGCCTTGACGGACTTGGGTCTGGAATTTCCTACTGCAATACAAGAAAAGACCTTCTCTCCTATCATGTCAGGCAAAGATGTAGTTGGAATTGCACAGACCGGTACTGGAAAAACGTTTGCATATTTGTTGCCGACTCTGAGGCAGTGGAAATTCACCAAATCACCGCATCCGCAGATCCTTATTATCTTACCTACTAGAGAACTGGTTGCTCAAGTCGTAGAAGAAATAGAAAAGCTGACAGCCTATATGAATGTGGAGGTTGCTGGTGTCTATGGTGGGACCAATATCCGTACTCACAAAGCAGAGATCAGTGTCGGTGTAGATATCGTGGCAGGAACTCCTGGTCGTCTGGTGGACCTTATGTTGGATGGTGTACTGAAAACCAAGTATATCAAAAGACTCATAATAGACGAAGTAGATGAGATGCTCAACCTTGGTTTCCGTACCCAACTGAATAACATACTGGACTTCCTCCCTGAAAAAAGACAGAATCTTATGTTTTCTGCCACCATGCTTGCAGAAGTAGAGCAGATTATAGATACTTTCTCTGACCATTATACCAAGTATGAAGCTGCTCCCTCCGGCGCGCCACTAGAGAACATAGAGCAATTTGCATATGAGGTGCCCAATTTCAATTCTAAAGCCAATCTGCTGGAATTGTTGCTCAGCCAGCATGCTGAAATGGAGAAAGTGCTGGTCTTTGTCAGTACTAAGAAGATGGCAGATGCACTTTATGAGAGGATGTCTCGTGATTATAGAGAAGAAGAGGAAAAGATAGCCAGCGTTATCCACTCGTCTAAATCCCAGAACAATCGTTTCGATACCGTAAATAAATTTGCCGATGGGAGTTACAGATATATTATTGCCACAGATGTAATTGCAAGAGGTCTAGATGTCTTAGATGTCAGTCATGTCCTCAATTTCGATTTGACTGATACGCCTGAAAAATATATACATCGTATAGGTAGAACAGGGCGGGCAGAAAAAAAAGGTGTGGCTATTACTTTCGTCTCCGAAGAAGAGCAGGACTATAAGACCCAGGTGGAGACCCTCATGTCTAAGCAGATAACCATGCTCGACCACCCTGAAGGGCTGGAGCTATCAGAAGAACTTATAGATCTAGAAAAAACTGTAGAGTTTGTTCCTTTCAATAATCATAAAATGAAAGCTCATAAACCATCAGGTGATGCTTTCCACGAAAAACTCGAAAAGAATAAAAAGGTCAATAACAAAGTACGTCATGAAGAACTCATGAAGAAGAAGTACAAAAAACAGTATAGAAAGAAACACAAACGTTAGCACTGACTAGTTTTTTATTACCAAGAGTTCTTGTTCTATTTTCTTATAGAGTTCTTCTGTCCAAGTCACTGAACTAATCTGTGGATACTGGGTTTTTGCTCTAAAATCCCATGGACTAACGATAACCCTTACCTTTTCTTTGCCCAATTCGCTGACCAACAAAAACAACTCTTCTATAGCGGGGTCACCTATTGGGATACAACCTATCGTTTGCTCCTTTCCATGTATGAAAATGTCGCTCCCCAGATTGGTCCTGCCATCCTGTTGTCCCTTTGCTCTATCGAATGCATTGGGATAAGTTAGCTTCATAGAAAGGTGGAAGGCACTGTTGGGATTAAGGTATTCTATGTCATAGATGCCTTCTGGAATCTGTCTATCTCCTTCCTTGAGCTTAGGTCCTAGTCGTCCACTAGTGGCTGTAAAGGGGTAACTCATAAGATATTTATGTTTGCCCTCATCCTTGGCATATAATTCCAGTACTTGCTCTTCCTTGAAAGCTAATATGACAAGCTGGTCTGGAGTGGTTATCTGTCCAGCGTTTCTGAGTTTCTTTATTAGTCGTTGTTTGGCAGTGTCTCTTAGTTTGCTTTGTATAGAACTAGTAGTCTCTTTGCCTGTGAGTTTATGTACTACTGGCATATAGAATCCTCTGCCAAATTTGTAGACGCAAATTAGCAGCAGCAAAAACAGTACATAGAAGATCCACTTGTTCATATATGGAGCAACTTACCCATTAAAAAATAGACAGCTTTGACTTGGTTGTAAAAGCTTCTAAAAACCTCATGCCTTTGACGGAGTTGCCTTTAGCATTTAGTTTGGGGCTCCATACTGCTATCGCATACTCGTTAGGGTGAATGGCTATAATACCCCCTCCGACGCCACTTTTCCCTGGCAATCCTACCTTGAAAGCAAATTCGCCGGACTCGTCATAGAATCCACAGGTCTGCATGATGGCATTTATTCTTTTGGCTTCACTTTGTGTGAGTATCTGATTGTCAGTTCCAATTTTGTTTCCATTATTGGCTAGGTAGAGATACAGCTCTGAAAGTGCCTTGCAGTTCATTTCTATAGAACAGAGATTGAAATAGAAATCGAGGACTTCTTCGGGGTCATTGTCCAGATTGCCATAAGCCTTGATAAGGTTGCATAAAGCCACATTTCGGAAACCCACAGATTTTTCTGATTCCGCAATAGTTGTGGAGTAGGTTAAGGCCTTATTGTCAGAGATGGACCGCACAAAGTCCAGAAAATCTTGTTTAGGATTCTCAAGTTGTGACAATAAAAAATCTGATATTACCAAGGCACCCGCATTTATAAAGGGGTTTCGAGGCTTACCTTGGTCAGCTTCTAGTTGTACTAGAGAATTGAATGCTGTACCGGAAGGTTCTACACCTAGTCTGCTCCACATTTTCTCACCGACCAACTTATAGGCCAGACTCAAGGCCAATACCTTAGCGATACTTTGGATAGAAAAATCGGTGTAGCAGTCCCCTACTCCATAGCCAGGACCATCTTTGGTTGTCAGATAAACTCCGAATCGTTCTGCATCTACTGTGGCCAACTGAGGGATATAATTAGCCACTTGCCCGTGATCTGCAGTTTGTTTTACCTCTTGATATATTTCTTGGATTAGTGTTTGGAAATTCATTGAATCATTTCTGCGGCTGCTCGCTGAATTGCGTTGTCCGTCGTCTTTTCACTAAATTACATATTTAGCAATATCTATGTCTTATCATTACTATTTATGAGCAAAATACTCAAACATCAACTCGGTCATTTTTTGTTCTTGGCTTTGTTATTGGCTGGGGTCTTTATGGTGTGGCAACAAGAACTTATAAGCTCAGGCAGCTTATACAGTCTTTCTGATTCCACTTGGCTTCTGATCGCTTTACTCTGTCCTATAGCACACCAGATATACGTGCTAGTAGGCTGGCGGCTGGAGTTATACCACAGGAGCTTGTCAAAAAAATTTGGAGACCTAGGATTTATATATTTCAAAGTCGGATTTGTAATACTGTTTGCTGCCCGCTTGGTGAGCATCATCTTTCTTGCCTTTGCCACTAGGCGTTCACTGATGATAGATGTTCCGATTATGTGGGTATTGGTTGTGCTTTTTTCAGGCTTATCCTTGTATCTTTTTTACTCTGTGCGGCGTTATTTTAGTTTTGATAGAGCACTGGGAATAGACCATTTCGAACCGGAAAAATATAGAAACGTTGTTTTCGTCAGAGAAGGCATATTTAAGTTTACACCAAATGCGATGTATGTTTTTGGCTTCCTTATTCTTTATGTGCCTGGACTAGTATTAGAATCCAAAGCAGCCTTAGTGGTAGCAGCTTTTAACCATCTCTACATCTGGGTACACTATTTCTTTACTGAGTTGCCAGATATCACGATTATCTATCGGGGTGACAAGGAGTCTCTAGTGCAGTAGCCCAAGTTTGGCTCTTTTCGGCAGGTCCGCATTGTCATGTTGTGACCAATAAGGCTCGGTAATACTTTTCTTCAGGGTGGCAGTAGTAACCATGCCGTCTCCAGCATCTTCAGTCCAGCCTTTGATTTTATAAGGGAATTCTTTCTCTACGTCTATGGTCAGCTTTCGGTTTATGTCATTATAGGCAATCGTATAAGTTATAACAGCACCATTTTCTGACTTGCTTATCATGGCCTTACTTGGCTGAAGGGCTTTGTGGCCGAGACGACTATGCAAAGTAGAGGGAATTAGAGTGACCGCACCCTCTGGTAATTTGCCGTCAGATATTCGTATACGTGTCATCAAGTCATCCTCCAGCATTGTAGCCGACATCTTCTTAGCTTCGTCGCCTTCAGATTCGAAATAGGAGTATTGTTGTAGTTGGTAGTTACTCCCTTGCAAATTGAGTTGCGTATAGGTATGTCCGCACCATTCTTGTACACTAGTCGTAGACTTCAGCGTATGGGGAAAGGCTTTGGTATCTATAGGTGTAAAGGTAGAGGTCATGATAGAGTAGTCATAGATGCCGGTACTAAACTTTCTGACTTGGTTAAGCTTCATCACGGGTACTTTGTCCTTGCCCGCCATTTTGGGGTAATCCAATTTGACTTGCTTACTTTCTGAGAAAGGCTCTGTTACAAACACGAGGACTACTTCGCCATCTCTCATCTCACCGTATCTTGCTTGCTTCAGTTCATAACTACTGAGCTCTGCATTGCCAGAATACCAGTACTGATTGAAATCTGGGTGAATGGCAGTCATTGTAGATGTATTATCAGGTAAAGGCAACTTGTCTTCTGATACCACATCGCAGGCATAAAAGGGAAATAAGATTACCAAAAAGATGGTGCTGAGTACTGTGCTCATATTGATATTATTATAGGTGATACCGAATAAACGTTTAGAAGCTACGTTTGTTTTTGTTATTAATATTGACATTCAATAAAAGAAAATAGGATTGCCTCATTTAAAATTTTACTGAAAGAATATGAACTAATAAATATAAAAAAATTGAACATTCATAGGTGCTCAATTCTCAACTCTAAATATAGTTTTTGTTATTATTGGTGGCTTCTTGTTGTTCACGT
>CAZKXO010000060.1:0-14268 GCA_964556525.1 uncultured Saprospiraceae bacterium | reverse complement strand
GTACTTGGCTATAGCTGGTGACGGACCATGTGCTGTTAGAGATAGTGTACAAGTGAGTTTTGCGAACTCCCCAGACATTAGTTTAGATAATATTGTACAGTGTACTGGAGAAGATGCTGTTTTTATTGCTGGAGCCGATGGGGCATTCAATTACACCTGGTTCTTAAACGGTGAAGAACAGGATAATACTTCAGGTAGCTTTGTTGTCCAGTCAGGAGATATCATAGGCACTTCTGCCACCATAGATGTTATTGCTGTTAATCTTAATGATAATTGTAATACTGAACTTGCGGCAACCTTAGAGTTCATTCAGACGCCGGAACTACAGATACAACCAGTATCTGCCTTCTGTCAAGGGACTGAAGTAGAACTAACTACCATGACCAATGTAGGTAGCTTAAACTGGTTCTTAGATAATGAAAGACTATCACAGAGCGAACCGACTATCACTATTACAGAGCCAGGCCTGTATCTTGCAATAGCAGGAGATGGAGTCTGTGCAGTAAGAGATAGTATAGAAGTAATAACATCCGATTCACCTGTCATCAACTTAGAAGGATCTAATATAGGATGTGGAGATGAAATTATTACCTTGACCCTAGACAGTGATACAAATGCAGATGTAGTATGGTTTAATGGTACTGATGTAATCAGTGGAGAGTCAGGTCTAAGTTTAGATGTATCTGAAAGTGGCACTTATACAGCGGAAATAACAAATATGGCAGGATGTCCAAGTTCAGAGACAATAGAGATAGAGTATTTTGAAGCTCCTACCGCAGACTTGGGAATGTTACCTAGCGGTATCTGTGAAGGTGTCGACTTTGAAGTAGAAGCAAGTAGTGATGGCGAATCTTTCGTATGGCAAGATGCTTCAGGTTCTGTCTTGGGTGATGGACTTGGCCAGATATTTAATGCTTCAGGATCTTATGTTTTTGTTGCTTCAAACGAATTTGGTTGTAGTACTGAAATTCCATTTGAGTTAGAATTCAGACCAGCACCTAGTATTGACCTAGGAGATAATCAGACCTTCTGTGAAGGTGAGGCAGTTACTTTATCTGTCCCTGTTGAGAATAATGTAACCTATGAATGGCAAAGGAATGGAGAGACCCTTTCTGAGGACAGCAATATGCTAGAAGTTGAGGAGGCTGGAGAGTACGTTCTTATTGCAACAAATGATATTGATTGCAGCGCTTCTGATAATGTATTAATTGCTGTAGTAGATTTACCAACTTTATCTATAACTGCTGAGTCAGAGTTCTGCGAAGGTACATCAGCTGCTCTAGATGTAGCTACAAACGCTGACAATATATCATGGACCTTAGGTGGGCAAGAAATTGGCGATACTAGAATTATCGAAATTACAGAGGGAGGAACTTATACAGTTACTGTGTCTACCCCTGAAGGATGTTCTATGCAAACAGACGTAGAGGTAGAAGAGATTTCTGTGCCACAAGTAAGTTTTACTGATTTTGAATTATGTCCAGGTGATGATCCACAACAATTAATTATAGATGGAGACTTCGACACCTATAGTTGGACTGGGGAAGTAACAAGTAATGAATCTTCGATAACGATTCCATGGAGAGATGTTCAATCTGTAACTACCGAAGTGATTAATGTCACAGCTGCCAAAGGCGACTGCTCATCTATGGCTTCAGTGCAAGTGACATATTTCCCTTCAATAGTACCTGTAGCTCCTGTTACAGATTATTCTATTTGTATAGGAGAATCGGTTGATTTATCAGTTGGCGGCGGATCTAATTATTCTTGGACAGACCCTAATGGATCTTTGAGCAGTACTTCTATTGCTGATCCAGTTGCCAGTCCTACTACAACTACTACTTATGAAGTCATGATAGGAGATGTCTGCCCTAATAATTTTGAGACTGTAGCTATCACAGTTACAGTAAATGAATTACCTACTGCGGATGCTGGACCTGACAAGAGTACTGTACCTGGTGAACCAGTCACCTTAGAAGCAAGTGGTGGTTCTGATTACCAATGGGACAATACTGATCTGATTATAGGTTCTAGTACAATTTCGAGTCCAGAAGTGGACATAGAGGAAACGACAATATTCACTGTCACAGTAACTGATGATAATGGCTGTACAGCTGAAGATCAAGTTATGGTAGATCTTGTAAATGATCCTCGACTTGTTGTAAATGTTATAGATGCCTTTAGTCCAAATGGCGATAGTAAAAATGACTTCCTCCAATTTGATGGATTAGAGTTGTTCCCTTCCAATCAATTAACTGTATTCAATAGATGGGGGAATATTGTTTTCGAAAAAAGAGGATATCAGAATGATGGAGAATTATGGGATGGTACCAGAAATGGAGATCCACTCCCTGCGGCAGTATATTACTATATTTTAGAATTTGGTGAGTTCCGAGTAGAGAACAGCTTAACCATAATAAGAGACTAAATAATTATGAAGAATCTAATTTTTACAGTTTTAGGAATATTTATGGTGGGCTGCTTATATAGCCAACAGCTTACACAGACTACACCATTGGCTTCAGGCCTAAATCACATTTGGAATCCTGCATTTACAGCTGTTGGAACCAAGCTAGATGCCTCACTTTATTATAGGAGACAGTGGCTAGGTTTTGATGGTGCGCCGAGTACAGCTGTAGCCTCTATTCAGTATCCTTTTGTGGATATGAATATGAGCGCTGGAGCACAGATCATTTCTGACAGAACTGGGCCTGTAAGCAAGAATGGCCTACAGCTAAACTATGCTTATAAACTGAAAGAACTATTGAACCGAGATGACCAATTAACTTTTGGTATCAATGGTTATTTTCACCAGTTTAATTTTAGTTCAGATCAGGTCACTATACGAGACCAAGATGATGTTCTCCTTACTTCCAACAGACAATCTAAGTTCGTTCCTGCTTTTGGTGTTGGGATGGCTTACCATTCAAGTACTGAAGATTATGATGGAGAAAATATCTTTTACTTTGGATTTTCTGCCTTGCAGATTTTAGCTAGTGATCTTTTACTGGAGCAAGGAAATGCCAAAAGAGAAAGACACTTTTTTGTAAACATGGGTACCAAACTATTTGGATATAACCATTACATAGAGCCTTCGTTACAAGTAAATTTTGTTAATCCTGAGATTATCAACTATATCTTAGGTGCAAAGTTTGAATTGGAGGAGTCCTTCTGGGCTGGTCTCTCCTATTCTAGTGTAGCAGATGTAGCTATCAATGGTGGAGTTATTTTAAATGAGATAGCAGGAAGATATACTGAGCTGAAAATAGGTGTATTAGCAAATATTAATGGTGGTTCATTGCTCAGCGCTGGACCTAGTTTTGAGTTTTATGCTTCCTATACCCTCGATATGGATTAGGCAGTTGGGCTAATGTAGATAGAAAGAGAATATTGGTCTAAGGATACACAGAGCTAATCAGTTTTAAAGAGAACTTAACAACTTGTGTTTGTTATCTTTGGGCAACTAAAATTTAACAGTGTCAGTACTTATTTTCTTTTTGATTTCTTATGTCTTACTTAGCATAAGCTTATACCTATTATTTCCCAAAGCAGGAGTTCCTGCTGTCAATGGATTGATTCCTGGAAAAAACTTCATAGAATGGGCCAAACTGATAGGTCGTCCTAGCTGGTGGCCTATACTACTACTTATACCGATTGTCAATATCTTCATATTTGCAGGTATGGCTGTCAATCTGGTTAGATCTTTTAAAAAGTATGGTTTGGGGCATAGTGCGGGTGCAGTAGTTTATGCACCGGCTTCGTTTGCCTGGTTGGCAAAAAACAGAACTGCTGTCTATGATGGACCCAATTATCCTAAGGAAAAAGCCTTTTTGAATGAAGTAAAAGAACTGAAGGCCAATAAGGATTCAACCAAGCTTAATAGACTTTTGGAAAAGAGTCCTTATAGAAAATCGTTCATCAGAGAATGGGTAGAGTCTATAGTCTTCGCTGTTTTTGCGGCAGCCTTTATTAGAATGTTTCTTATCGAAGCCTTTGTAATTCCTACTCCATCTATGGAAGGTTCCCTGATGGTAGGTGATTTTCTATTTGTTTCCAAAGCAAGTTATGGCATTAGAACTCCTATGACATTGGCTATGATTCCACTCTTGCATAATAGAATACCTGGTGTCAATACTGAATCATATCTAAAGAAACCAAGCCTTAAGTATCATAGATTGCCAGCCTTGGAAAGTATAGAAAGGAATAAGCCTATCGTTTTCAATTGGCCTGTGGGTGATTCAGTATATATTACAAGTAGACGATCTTATACTGTAGGTCAGGTACGTCGTGACAATGGACTGATGGCAGATCCAGAACTCAGAACTAAGGTGAATAACAAAGATTATGTTGTAAGACCTATAGATAAAAAAGACCATTACATAAAGAGATGTGTGGGAGTACCTGGAGATACCTTGAGAGTAGTCAATAGACAAATCTTTATAAACGGCAAGAAAGGTGAAAACCCTACCAACCTTCAATTTGACAATCGACTCAGAGCTCCTGCTAATGGTGTAAATAGACAAAAACTAGATGAATGGGGAATCGGAGATACAAGATCAGACAGAAGTATGAATGGTTACTTTATAAGTGAGGACCAAAAAGCCAAAATGGAATCCATAGGTTTCCAGACAGAATATGTAGTTCATCCTTCAGATCCTATAAAGTTATTTCCTCATGATCCTAAGATTACAAAAAACTGGTCTATAGATAATTATGGACCTGTCTGGATACCTAAAGCAGGTGAGACAGTGCAACTATCAGCCAGTAATATTGCGTTTTATAGATTAGTTATAGATGTCTATGAGAACAATGAACTAAAAGAGGATAATGGAAAATTTTATATAAATGGTACTGAAGCCTCATCTTATACTTTCAAGCAGGATTACTATTGGGCTATGGGAGATAATAGACATAATAGTGAAGACTCAAGGAATTGGGGTTTTGTTCCTCATGATCACATAGTTGGGAAACCACTTTTTATATGGTTTTCGACTAAGAACTCTAGTATGAAAGACGGTATCCGATTCGATAGAATGTTTAAATCAGCAGATGTTAAATAAAGCACTTCTTCTAGTTCTGTTTCCCATTGTACTTTCGGCTCAGTTGCCGACTAGTAATATTTATCACTTTACAGTATCTCGAGTGGCCAACGATATAAGGCTAAAGTCACCGCAATTTTTGACTGCTTTCAATGAAGAAGGTTATAACAATCAGCCCAAATATTTTGAGGATAGAGTTATTTACTTCAGTACTGATTACTATGATTCTGAGCAGACTGAGATTGCCAAGTTTGATCTTTTTGATAAAACCTTGACCAGAATTACCTATACACCTGAAAAGGAATACTCTCCAACACCTATTGAGAGTAGAGACGCATTCTCAGTCGTAAGAGTAGAAAGTGATGAGAAAACGCAAACATTAAGTCTCTATCCCATCGATGGTATTGGTTATGCAAAACGTTACCTTAATAATACTTCCAATATTGGCTATCACACCTGGCTAGATGAAACAACACTAGGTTTATTTTTGGTAGAAGAACCACATCATAACCTTGCTGTAGCAGATGCAATCAGTGAGCGACGTAAAATCATTCTTGATAAGGTTGGTAGATGTCTCAAAAGAGACAAAGCAGGAAATTTACTATTTGTTCATAAGCAAGGAGAAAACGATTGGTATCTTAAATCGTATAATACCTTGACAAGTAAAAGTACTATTATCGCCCAGACTCTGGAAGGAGCCGAAGATTTCGAAATGCTTAATGATGGTACGTTTCTTATGGGACAAAACAGCAAATTATATAGATTCAGCCCAGGCTCCGGTAAGGGCTGGGAGTTAGTTTCTGATCTGGCTAAGTACGGGATCAGTAAGATTAGTCGTATAGAGTCCTATAAGAACAGCTTGGTAATAGTAGAAAGTGAGTAGTTGCCTTTGGTTGTAATAATAATTAACTTGGATAAAATAGTGATATGCTTAGATATTCTTTATTATTTGTCTTCATCATTTGTGGTGTTTTAAATGCACAAACAATTACTGAACTCAGTTCAGAAAGATGGATAATAAAGCTATCTGAAGACCAGTATTATTCCTTTACAGCAACTAAGCAAAGTAATTATTTGATCAAAAAAATAAGTGATCAGCTGCACTTGCTTAATCTGATTTCCGAAACTCCATTGAGTTTAGAAGAAGTGCAAGAACTTACAAACAATCTGGAACCATTAAATATTTATAGAGATCAGCAACTTACCAGAAGAGACCTTATACCAGATGACTTTTCTTATTCCAGCCAATGGAACATGGAAATTTTAGAAATGCCAGCAGTGTGGGAACAAACTACTGGTGGGACCACAGGTAATGGAGACGATATTGTGGTGGCAGTTTTAGACGATGGTTTTCAGATAGATCATGTAGATTTAGAAGCTAATTGGTTTGTAAATGATGCTGAGATTCCTGATGATGGAATAGATAATGATAATAACGGAAGGATAGATGACTATATCGGTTATAATGTAGATACTGGAACTGGTAGACACAATCTATTACCTCACGGAACTAAAGTTGTAGGCATCGTAGGTGCGGAAGGAAACAATGGCGAAGGCGTTGCAGGTGTAAACTGGAACGTTAAGATTCTGCCAATTAGCGGTGTAGATTTTATTGGTGAAATAGAGGAAGCCATGTCATATATCATTATGATGAAGAAGGCCTATCTTGAATCTAATGGACAAAGAGGTGCCAACATTGTAGTAAGTAACCTTTCAGCTGGTATAGATAGACAATTTCCAGAACATGCTCCTGACTGGTGTGAGTTCTATAATCTGGCTGGAGAGGTCGGTATCCTCAATATAGGTGCGGCACCGAATGCAGTTATAAATGTAGACACTGAAGGAGATCTACCCAGCCTTTGTGATAGTGACTTTCTTATAACTGTCACCAGCACAAATGAAAGTGACGTCAAAGTCCGAGAATCTGGTTTCGGCCCTATAAATATTGATCTTGGAGCACCAGGTGAGAATGTATTCACAACAACTGTAGCAGACGACTATTCTTCTATAAATGGAACCTCCGGTGCAGCTCCTCATGTTGCTGGTGTTGCAGCATTACTGTTTTCTACAGATTGTCCAAAGTTCAGTGATATGCTAAGAGATGATCCAAGCGGTACCGCTCTTTTTGTAAAGGATGCAATAATTGAAAGTGTTGATAGGAATGTTTTTTTGGATCAAACCGTATCTCAGGGAAGACTAAATGCTAATAACTCCTTTCAAAACATTGTTGGTTGGTGTACAGGAATTCCACTTTCAAGCCTAGCCATCAGAAATGTTATAGTTAACCCAGATAGAGTATTTGTCGAGTACAATACGGACGAGTTTGATGTACATGCAATTTCCATTCATGACTTCAGTGGACGCATTGTTTACCAAAGTGAATTTCAACCTTTACTATTTCTACCAAAAGAAGTGGTAGTACAATTTGCTGACGCAATACCAAGCGGACTATATATTCTGAAACTGTCCAATGAGAATTATACTGTCACTGAAACTATAGCTATCTTCAACTAATTGCTAAAATTCCAGGTACAAATGCTGGGTTAATTTTCTGTAAGTCTCACTATATGCATGAGTAGAAGTAGAAGATTCTCTGATGTACATTTCGTCGGATTTGAATACAAATGTTTTACCAAGTGTAAATTCCATTAAACTTCTTTTATAAGGTTTATCTTTTTTACCTCTAACCTTACACATTCTTGACAAGTTAAAACCATAAGTCGTTCCTTGTTCTATTGCTCTACCCTTCTGTTCATATGGGATGATAATAGTCAGTCTGCCATTTTCATCGAGAAGTTTTTCAGAATGTGCAAAGAGTTCTTCTAGTTTCAAAGTATTGTCATGCTTTGCATTGTTGGAACTTAATCCAGAGAAGTAAGGCGGGTTGCATATCAAGTGAGTAAATTTCTCAGCAGTATTAATATCTTGAAGACTGCTTAGTTCAAATGAGAGATTCTTGCAAGTATTAATAGACAAATTGAAAATTGCTTCCTCTACAGATGCCTGATGATTGTCTATTCCTTTGATGAAGGAATCTGGATTATCATAAGCTAAAATAAATGCAATGACACCACCTCCAGTCCCAATATCTAGAATTGTTTCGCTAATACCTATGTGAGCCCAAGCCGCCAGTAATACACCATCTACATTGATCTTTAGTGCTGCATCTCTGTTCCTTAGTTTAAATGTTTTAAACTTAAAGAAGTCTTTCTCAGACACTATTATCTTATCAGAATATCATCTAATCTAAATGTGGAGGTGTTTGCCGCAGATGTTCCTTGATACCTAAAAGCGATATGAATGTTACTACCTAAGGAGCTCAAATCTATCTGACCAGATTCTATCCAGGTGTGATCACCCGAATTAGCGTCAGCAAGAATAGCTGAGAGACTGTTCCAAGTAGCATCGGCTACATTGCCGGTAAAATCTTGAGAGTATAATATAAATAGCCCTTCATGAACAAAAAAGAAATTTGCAGTAATGAAGCTTAGTGTATTTCTATCAGCTGTATTTATTTGAGGGCTAACCAACCAAGCATCTGTTTCTGGATCTGGATCTTGGAAAGCTCTTACTTCCGCATAGCCATTACCATTAAAGCTTCTCTTTATCCATAGACCACTTCCCTTGTTAGCAACATTGAGCCAGCCATCTATATCTATTACATCAAAATCTTGTTGCGCATCGAATCTTACATCAAAGCCTTCATCGGAGCCACCGCCCCCTCCGCCGCCACCACCAGTTCCAGAACCATTGCATCTGTCATTGTTGAAGTCAACATCTTGTGGGAAATTTATAAAAATTTGATATGTGTCTCCAAAAATCTGAAGGACACCGGTCACAGTCCCATTTCCTTCTGGTATTCTTTCATCGGCGAAGTCTGCAAAACCAGAAGTTCTCAGAATGAGTTCATTGCCATCACAATCCATCATGGTATGATTTCGAGATTGTTGATTAGCCCCATCCGCATAGGTATCTCCAAATGAGTTCTCTAGAAATTCTATATCACTAAAAACGACATAAGTATTCAGCATAGATGCATCAAGTTGAGAAATAGTTGTTAATCTAGGGCTGAGAGTAAAACCTTGGTTGCCTCTAAGAATAACATTGCTAACTAGATTTCCGGGTATTCTTTTTACGTCCTCACTGCTAGGCGGATAACCTACCTGTGGTAATCCATTAAAGTCAGATACAAATAAATCTTGGAGATGGACATATACTGAGGTTCCTATCTCGAAAGTCTGATATAAGTCGAACTGATCTACTAGAATCGCTATGCCACCCGTTTCATCTTGCACGACAATAGTCTTAAAGACATTACCTGTTTCGTCACTAGAAACAACTATCCCACTCACATAAATATCTTCTTCTATGATCGTTTCTACGTCTGCAACTCTTCTTGCGATAAGATCTGCGACACTTATTACTTGCTCTTCAGGTATGGTTACGCCTTGGCCTCCTCCGCCACCACCTGTGCCACCACATCTGGCATCATTCAGTTCTACGTCTTCTAAGTCTCTTATTGTTAGTTGTAAGTCATTCCCAAAAATACCCAGTATCGCCGTAATGCTTCCTTTGCCATCTGGTGTAAGTTCATCTGCAAATGAAGAAAAGCCACTTGATCTTACTATTATTTCATTGCCATTACAATCTTCTAAGAAGTTATTGACGCTGGAAGGCGGATCAGTAGAAGAATTAGCATATAGTGCATTTGCTGAACCAGTAATAAATTGTACGTCTTCTATCCTTATTAGTGTATTAAGATCGTTTTCAGTCAGTGAACCTATGGTCTTAACTGCAGGAGCTGGCGCTCCTAGTGTTTCACCTATTGTTATAACGTCATTTAGTAGTTCTGCAGGGATTCTTGCAATGCCTTCATTTACAGGTTCAAAACCAAGCCGAGGTAGATTATTGAAGTCACCTATCCACATGTTTTCTAGATTGATAAAAACTTCTTTACCTACAAAAAACCTGTTCCACAATTCTACCTCATCTATAATAATGGCAATGCCGCCTGTTTCATCTTGGATAATAAGTGTTTTGAAAATATTACCAGACTGATCATCACCGACTACAGTAGCCCTGATGTATTTGTCCATTGCAATATTATGGAATTCTTCTCCTGCTGATCTGAGATCTTTTACTTCTTGGATAGTGATTAACTGATCAGATGTAATGTTTATCTCTTCTTCGACTGGAAAAGGTGGCTCTGCAAAATCTCTATCTACACAACTGGCAGCTAAAATAGAGGTAAGCAGGAGGAACGGAAAATATTGGATAAATCTCATCGTGAGTTGATTGTTATTTATTAGAATGAAAATGTAGCACCGACACGGTATAGCGTTCCATAGGCATAAAAGTATCTTGGTGCCCATCTATTAGGATCTAACCCTTCGTAGTCAAACCTCAATTGTTCAAATCCGCCTATCCTATTGTTTGTGTCATTTAGTAAGTTTTCTACGCTGACATATACAGCCAGTCTATAGTCTCTTGCTTTATCCCACCTGAAGCTTTTCCTTGCATAGAAATCTACTTTAAAAAATGGATCAAACTTTTCTTGTTGTACTATTGAAGTTAGAACTTCCTCTTTCGAAGGGCCTGTGTAATCTTTTGTCTCAGTAAGAGCTAAGATGGCATCAGTAGTTGTCGTCGTCCTTCTTATCGGATTTGCGTCTATGTATATATCATCAAAATGACTAACAGATAAAGTCGCAAACCAATAATTTGGACTGTCATAACGCAATTCCAAAGAATTGGCTACTTGTGGAATACCGCTTATGTTAAATCCTTGTGTATAAGCTGTTTCAAAGTTTCCTTCATTAGCGGGTATACCAGAGTTGTCAATTGTAAATGTTGTTTTTTGATTAGAATCAAAATAGTATTCTCCCAATGCTGAGGCCAACTTTACTGACCAGGTAGAACTTAGTTTGTAATCTATACCTAGCTCCATTCCATAATTTACTGTTTCTATTCCTGAAGTGAGTAGGTTTCCGAATGCACTAATGGTGTTTTCTAAGTTGTCAAGGAAGAATTTTGAAGATCTGATTTCATCAGTGGTTCTGGTATAGAAACCAGTAATTCTTGCATTGACCTTAGGATGTCTAAGTATATAGCCTAACTCTCCACCCAAGATCTTTTCGTTTTCTAAGATAGGTACAAAATTATTCCTCGTATCAGCAGATTCAAAAGCATTTCTGCTGAATGGTGCTCTGGTCATATATGCAACATTACCGTAGAGGTAATTACGTCCATTGATCTTGTAGACGAGACCCAACTTAGCTGTTCCATGAAGAAAAGAGGCAACTTCCGAATTGCCCAAAGATTTCAGACCTTCTCCTTCACCAGGGAACTTTCCATTTTCTACCAGGCCTTCTCTCCAGTACCTTGTATTGGCAATCATACCACTGGCATTGATATCTATCTTTGGGAGTGAGATGCTCAAGGTACTCCAGGCATTTGCATTTTGAATATGCTTATAGTAATTGTACCCAAAAACTTCTCCTTCACTTAAGAGTCTATTGGGTTGTGAAAGGTCATTCTGAATAAAGCTGTTGTCTTGAGATTCTCTAAGTGCAAATCCATCTACATCCAAGTAATATGAACCACCTAGTAAGTCATCCAGTACTTTGAAGTTATGATTCCTATCATATTGAAAGGTCATACCTGATTTCAAGCTCATATTGCTCGATATCTGATGCACTAAATTTGTATTGAGAACCATTTTTCTGTTGTCGAAACGCTGTTCCTCCAATACATAAGCTGATATATTTTCTTGTCTGGTTTGTCCAGTGTTATTATCTACCACATCGTATAGTCTCTCTCTGTTTATCTGATAGAGTTCATCCCAGTTGAGTTGACTTGAAGATGTGTTTTGATATATATCCGAAAGGCGCTCCAAGTCGCTGGAGCTCAAAAGCTCTCTATTGTCATAAGGCAGGTTTCCATAGTAATCAGGCCTTGGATCAGCTGCTTCTAGCCAGCCTATACGCGTAGAACCAAACTTTCCAGTAACAAGAGCAGCAGAGGTGGTCAAGGTGGTATTGTCACTAATGTTGAAATCATGCCTTAGCATAAATACTGGCTGATGTGTTCTATATTCTCTTGAGTTTCGAATTTTTCCATTTTGAAATCCCCAATTAGGATTATAGAAGTTATTGGGTTCGTCTGGACTATTGCCTACAAGATCATATACAAACTGAGTAGAGTTTCCTGGTCTTCCTCTTACTGTGGGCGATGCAAAGGCCAAGAAATTGAGACTGTGCTTATCGTTTATTTTCTTGTCGATAGATCCATAGTAGGCATAGCCATCATAGTAAGTGCCCTCTACGAATCCGCCATTACCCCATCTTCTAGAAACAGTAAAAGCATAAGACCAACCATTGTCTTGTACGCCACTATTATGAGATAACATGGTTCTATAGGTATAGCTTCTATTTGAAAGATCTAAAGACAGTCTAGTTCCTGCTCTTTGATTTGTAGCTCTGAGATCTATATCTTCTACTCCACCGAAGGCGCCTATAGAGTAGTCGGTGGTATTCAGTCCATGTTCTGAGTATGAGGCTCTAAATGCGTCATTGAGTCCTCCCCATAGACTGAAAAAGTAGCGTCCATCATCAAGATTATTAAAAGGGACATTATTAAGGTAGATGGAAGAATGATTTTGAGACATTCCTCTAGGTGCATATCTGGTCACTCCAAAATTATATCCTGCCACAGACCCAAAAGGATCCCATGCAGCTGATAATAGTCCTGAAACTTCTGAATCAAAATCATAATTATCGACATAATCTCTGTTTACTGCATAATTCTGAGCATCTGCCCGATTATCGCTGGATTGCTTGGCCTCCAGAAAAAGAAGTCCCAATTCTTGATCTTCTTTAGTGTTCACCATAGAAAGGGTAAACTCTTCGAATTCAGCATTAGATATAGTCAACACTAACTCTTCTTCAGGAAAATCATTAAAGATTAGAAATTTACCAGATTGATCTGTTACGAAAGCCTTTCCATTAATTTGGATTTCTTGATTTGCAAGGCTATTCGTATTGGCTTCATCCAAAACTTTGCCCTTAATATATTGTGCAGATGTTACAGCAGGGTTAACCAAAAGAAAAACCAGAATTATAAAAAACGAAAATGCTCTCATTATGTGTTTCAGTATATGGCTAAGTTAGTTTAATTTAGGATTTTCGACTAATAGAAAGATTAATATTACGGAGACATAATGACCAAAAAATGAAGAGTTTACATATTATAATATTATTTGGTTTTTGTGCAGCTGTTTCAGGGCAAGATTCCCAATTTCTTCCCATTTCTATAGGTTTTTATAATGTCGAAAATCTCTTTGACACCAAGAACGATACCTTGATAGATGATGAAGAGTTTCTTCCTGAAGGTAAGAAAGCTTGGACTACAGAAAAGTACAATGAAAAAGTAGCTAACGTGGCTTCAGTAATTTCCTTATTGGGTAAGGAACTATGCCCCGAAGGGCTCTCATTATTAGGTGTTTCTGAGATTGAGAATCAAGGAGTTCTTGAAGACGTTGTCGCTCATCCCTTGCTCAAGTCAAGGAACTATGCTGTTCTTCATCATGAGTCTAAAGACAAAAGAGGGATAGATGTAGCCATGATCTATGATGTAGATAATTATAAGCCTATTTCTCAGGCTGCTTATACTGTAAATATATTTGATAAAGAGGCTCACGAAAGTGAAGAAGAGACTTATAGTGAAAAAGATGAGTCTCAAGATTTTTCAGGAAAGCGACCAACTAGAGATGTAGTTCTATTCACCGGACTTTTATTCGGTGAGAAAATTCATCTTACTGTAAATCATTGGCCTTCCCGAGGTGGTGGTGAGAAACGCAGTGCCTGGAAAAGAGAAGCAGCAGCAATAGTTAATAAAGGAATTCTAGATTCCTTATTATTGGAAGACCCAGAAGCTAAGCTAATAGTAATGGGTGACCTAAACGATAACCCAGACAATAAGAGCCTGACTCAATACATGAATGCCAAAAGAAAATACAAAAAAGTGGATGACGGAGAATTCTACAACCCAATGTATGAGATATATCAAAAAGGCAATGGCACAACTGCCTACAGAGATAGATGGAGTTTGTTTGATCAGATTGTAGTAAGTGATGGATTATTACGAAAATCAGATGAAAATTTCCACTTTCAAAAAGCTGTCATATTCAATAAAAAGTTTTTGTTGGAAACAAAGGGAAAGTATAAAGGCT
>CAZKXO010000059.1:0-14370 GCA_964556525.1 uncultured Saprospiraceae bacterium | reverse complement strand
GACTTCAGGGTAGGTCTTATGAGATACCAGAAGAAAGGTAAAAATGCCACTAACATTATTGCATAGTTGACATGATTACGGAAAATAGGTTTCATTACCACATTAGAACTAGCAAAAGTAAAGCCTGCAGCAGCATGACGTAACAATACATAACTTATCGCAAGAAAAAGACCTAAGCTCAGAAACTGAATAATCTTTCTATAATCCACCTCCTTTTTCAGTACTAATAAAGGCAAAAAGAAAAATGGCAAGACGTACCACAGCTTTGCTAAGAAATACTTAAAAGAAAACAAAGGCACAGTAGAAAACATACTGGTAAAAAAGATCCAGCTTAAATGTAACACAATGACAAGGCTGATTGGATGAACAAAAAGAGACTTTGAAAGTGTAAGGCTTTTTGTTATAAATAAGACTATACAAATTCCCATCAGAAACAACATCAATGGCTCCGATGGCAAATCTGTGCCTAGACTACCAAATTGCATTTCTACTGAGAAAGGCAGTATCGCAAAAAAAAGATAAATAATGTACTTGGGATTCAGAATAGCCCCAGCGAGAAACAAAATCCCAAATGGCAGTGTCATCGGAATGGGATTACTCAGAACTATACTCAATACAAAAGACAGCGAGCTGAATCCTGCAAATAACCAAAAAGCATTTTGCTCTGTGACTTTTAATTCTCGAGCCTTAGACATTTTTAAATGCTTCTCTCCAATTGTTTTTCTTTAACTGGTCTTTCAGTATGACCCACAAAGACATCAATACAAAAGTTAGAAAGGCAACACCGATAACCAAAATAGATCTCTTAGGACGAGACTTGTATGGAGGAATAGCTGCTTCTTCTATGATATGAATAGCAGTTATGTTGGCATCATAAGTGGACTGTAAGGCAGCTACCCTGGTTTTATCTATGTTAAGTGACGCAGAAAAATCTCGTGTGACCCTTTCTAGGTTCTTAACGAGCGGATATCCTTGATTATATTTTTGGATATTCTTTTTTAGTTTATCCAACTGTTTGTCCAGCCCGATTTTAAGCGCTTCCATTTTTGCGATGGTATCACTGGGTGCGCCTATTTGCTTCAGATAAGACAGTGTTCCAGCTGCCTTTAGCTGCTTTCCCTCTACTTCCACTATACTGCTGCCATAGGCTTCTCCTTGTGCATCTGTACTAAAGATGTTGTATTTAGTTCTCGCCGCATTGAGGCTGTCCAGCAATTGCAGATATTCTCTCTGCTTGGAATCAATTGTAGAATTGAACGAGCTCAATTGTTTTCTCTGACTCTCTTTTATAAGATTCTGTGCTTGCTGGTCTATTATGATTCTTGCGTCATTGGCCATAGATGTTGCAAATACAGGATCTATATCTTCTACAGAAAGATCTATGGCGTCGTACTTAGTTTTAGTGACCTTGTACAGTTTATTGAATTTTTGATTCATTTTGTGCTCTGCCAGAGGGGTATCTGGTTTTATACCATAGTGCTCATAGAGATCATACTTTTCATTGAGCTTTGTGAGGACAATGGAAGATTTGGAGATAGAAAATAATCTATCCAGATCCGTATCATCTCCAAACACAAATCGCTTGGTAGAACTTTCTGAAATAGGCATCGGTGCGGCTAGGTCGGGATTTGCCGCATAAAATAAGGTGTGAGATGCAAAGTAATTAGGCAAGGTCAGTGATGCCGCAGCACAAATGACAGCTGCTAAAAAGGATGCCCCAAGTATATGTTTTTTCCATTTATACAATAGGGCTATGACAGCTAGGAGGCTCTCGTTTTGATTCATGGTTGGATGACTTGGACCTTAGTTAGTTTTTGTTAGCTAGATTTAAACGGAAGAATCCAAATAAAATTGAAATTCCCATCAAGATAATCACAGCTATAATGACCTCTAAAATCCACAAAATTGTCACTTTCTGTGAGAATATATAAAGCAAAACAAAACATAGAATCATAAATATGACCACCTTGAATATGTAACTCACTGGATATCTGAGAGTAAACTTTCTTTTAGCAATCAAAAACTGGCCGAAAAAAACAAAAGCTTGAGTCACCAAAGTTGCTTTTGCAGCACCCAAGGCCCCTTCTTTTGGTATCAAATACAGATTGGCTACAAGATTAACAGCTATTCCTGCACATAAAACAATATTTAGCTCTTTGGTCTCCCCTTTGGCCAATATCAGAGCCCCAAAAATGTAGGCAATACTCATAAACCAAAAAACGACCATCAGGTACCTGAACACCATTATATGTGACGGACTGAGATCTGAATAGATTAATGTCATTAATTCATCAGCATAGAAGAAAGACACCATACTGATTATCGTAGAGCAAGTCAGCAACATGGCTGTAGAACTATTGGCCAGTGGATTGACGGTTTTGTTTTCTGATAATTTGTTGGCAAACATGGGAAGGAGCAACATGGAAAAGAGGTAGCCGAGCAAATTTGCCGCATCCATGAGTCTATAACTTTTGGCATAGACGCCGGCTTGCTTGGCATTGTCATCCAGCAACCTTTCCAGCATGACGCCATCCATTCTGGTATACAACACCATCAGTATAAAAATCAGGGCAAAAGGAAAACTTTGCTTTAATAGCTGGAAAGAATCCTTTAGAGAAAACCTCACAGCTAGACGAAACTTTGTCCCTAAGAAAGCTAGGATTACTATAATAGCTATTACTAAAGCTGCAATCTGACCGTAGATAAATTTCATTATAGAGATCTCCCTCAGATAGTACAGGAAGAAACCAAGAATCAATATCATCAGCAACTTATCCAGGGCAGACAATAAGCTATCGGTCGTAAAAAAACCAAGTGCAGAAAAATGACTTCGCAGATAGGCCAGCAAGGATTGCAAACTCATAATCACTGCCAGACCAAACAAGGTCCTATAAACAGAAAACTCATAACCCAGAGCCAGTGCTCCTAGAATCAATGCCACTATGAATGCCATTATCAGCATCAGCTTGGTGCCCAAGACCTTAGCAAAGTGCTCCTTTACAGAAGATCTGTTGCTAGCGACCTCTTTGGAGTTATAGTTCAGTATGCCCATATCCAGAATAATCTGGAACAGGAAACAAAAGTTAAATAGGGCGAAATACAGCCCATAGGTCTCATCACCGAGCTGATTTTGGACTTGTGCATCTATCCCCAAGACATAGAGGGGTTTGATAAGGAGGTTAATCCCTAGAAGGATCAGTATGTTTTTGGTGAATTGTTTTTGCAAAAGCGGGGTTTGCTTCTATCTAATTGAAATTAAGATAGCTCTCTAATATCCATCCACTCTGTCCTTGATACTCAACTAGAACGAATCTACTTCTCTTTCCATCCAGGATGATAGCATTTTCAGAATATTCGAGAATATTAAGCAAAGACTTATTAGGCACTCTAATATTTAGCTGTTGTGACCCCATATCTGGTGTTTGTCTCAGTGCTAAAGACCCAGTGCTATTGGTCATTGCTTGTGAGCCATAATTAGATCGTTGAGTTACAGGAGGTACATCACGTTGTGTCTGTGATTCCAGAGGGCCTCTCTGGATAGGTGGGACGTATACGGGCGCTTCATGTGTAGGCTGAGGCATCTCTGCTTGTCCTTGTTGCTCCTGGTTTTGCATTTTCTTTATCTCTGCCAGCAAATCATCAAAGACAGTGCTGTCTGCTGTTTCCACTTCAGAATTTGCTTCATTTTCTCTTTGAGCTTCGCGAACTTTCTCTTGATAATCTCTATATACATCTGCCCTTCTTCCACCAGATGGAATATTGGCTTCTACTGTTTCCAGCTTTTTCTTTACTTCGTCAAAAACCACAGGGTCAGCTGTTTTTACATTTTCGTCCTCTCTATTCTTCTTAGATACTTGCTTGATAATCTCTCCGAATACATCGAATATGCCCATTTCTTTAAATTTTGAGGAAAGTTAATGAATAGTGTAGAATCCTAGCATAATTGCTGGTGAATTAACAACCAGGCGAATTATGGAATTTGAATAACGATTTTGCAACAAGGGTTAATCCCATCATGAATAAATAATTCCAACTATCTTAGAATCATGAAAGGCAAACTTCTACTTCGTATTCTTTTAATGTTGGGACTCTATTTCGGCTTGACTTATTATGGAGGAGATATAGGAAGAAAAATCATGTATCCTATACGCTTATTTGTCACCTTCTTGCATGAATTTGGCCAT
Source organism: uncultured Saprospiraceae bacterium (assembly GCA_964556525.1). GTDB lineage: Bacteria > Bacteroidota > Bacteroidia > Chitinophagales > Saprospiraceae > RFSX01. The sequence goes on along the minus strand of CAZKXO010000059.1, from coordinate 10,186 downwards.
GCTATCGGAGCTGTCATTACAGGTGGCTGGGTAGAAGAAGTACAGATTAATGCAGACGGTAGTGGCTGGACACGTACAGCAAATGGCAACAGGCCTATCACCATCATGGGCGGTTATCTAGGCAGTGCCTTGTTTGGCAATATCCTATTTCTTGTGGGCGCTCGCACAAAAGTCTTGGTCAAGCCTATGTTGGCGATTGTTATAGCCTCTATGCTGGTGACAGGGTTTTATTGGTACAACTCCATGTTTACAACCTGTGTCTTAGTAGGGTTTTCAGCTTTTTTGATTTTCATTCTTATTTGGACAAATTGGGGTGGAGATATACTTATGTTTTTGGGTCTCGCTAGTGTCCTGTATATAATCCAAGACTTCAATGTAGGTCCTAAGTCAGACTTGAAAGCATATGAAGAAGTTATGGTCATCCTACCTGCCAATGTATGGATGTACATCTGGCTAGCTGTTGCTGTGATATTATTTGTTTTTAATCTGCGCATACTCTTTAGCACAACTACAGATCAAGTCCAGGATTTCGAATAGATCGCATAGCGGTAGGTCTGCTGAATTCTGGAATGTTTCTCTTCTTGATAACCCTTTATTCTAAATCCCTGTTTCTTCAGAAGCTTGGAAGAAGCATCATTTTTCTCGTGGGTATAGGCTTCTATGGTTTTTAATTGTAAATTTTCCTTTCCATATTCTAGAACAGCAAGCAAAGCCTCAGTCATATATCCCTGACCTTGAGCATCTTCTTTCAGCTCATAACCTAACTCTGCCCTTTCTTTGAGCAGATCAAAATTCCATAAGCAGATGGTGCCGATGATTTCCTTGCTCTCATTTGCATCTATTGCCCAGTAAATGTGTCGATTTGCGACAATACCTTTTTGGATGCTTTCCACCTTAGAGACGCAGTCGTCTATACTCTCAGGTATCGGCAGGTCCAGATAGCGATTATTGTATTCACTGGTTCTCAAGTTGAAGATAAATGCAGCATCAGAATTCTCTATCGGTCTGAGAGTCAGTCTTTTAGTAGTTAGAAATGGAAAATGGACGAAATCTAAGGGCTTCATTATTTCATCTAAGTTACTCTATAGAAAAATATAATTCATTCTGCTCATGTAAGGCATGCCGTGCTATCCATAATTTATACTCACCAGTATCAGTAATCCACTCCTTATCGGGACTAAAGTAGGCCAGATCTATCTTTTGTTGAAAATTCAAAAGTGACCAGCTCAGAGGCTCCTGCAGGAAGTGTTACTTTTTGGAAACGCAGCAATTCTTTTCTCTGCACCGTTTGTTCTATTTTTTCTCTCAGACTCATAACGACTGATTAGGCTACCAATCTTGGTTTCTATAGTTGCATCTCTAGAGAGGCTCTTGGATGAAGGTGTACTGTATGAAGACTGTAGCAGCAATATTGTTAAGCAAGAAATCAGTAGTAGGAGTTTACTAAGTTGGTTCATAATAGTTAAGAAATGAAAGACAAGCTTTTGTAAAAATATCTTCTAACTAAGCTATAATTTCTTCCTAAAGACTGATTTGTCCGTAAGCATTCATTACAATATCCACTTTTTGACAGCAAAAACTAGCTCTAAGGCGTTATAACTATAGCTAATGTTTTTATCCCGAAAAGTAGAATTTGAATAAGTTAGTGCAAACGAATTCGTTTTCGGAATTTATGTTAATTTTATGCCACTCCCAATCAGGAGTTTCATAAACCAAAAAGAAATCCTGCCTATTTAGGTGGGATTTTTTTGTGCCTATGGTAGACCTTAATGACTTATGGATCGGAGATAAACTCAGGCTGCTGGCCAGCAACAGGATAGGTGTTTTCCAAGGACTTTCTGGTCAGAAGGCCCGCGTCAAAGTGGGTGATAAAATACTGTTGGTCAGTGCAATAAATCTTGACTTACTTACTGAAGAGGAAGAACAAGCCCCTACTCTCGATTTTTCTGAAGAAACGAGCAAAACCCTCGATTTTCACAATTTTGTTACTACTCTGGACCTTCACATAGAGACTTTAGCACCTGAAATGGCTACACAACCTGCAATTATTATACTTCGATATCAATTGAGTAAACTATCAGCATACCTTGACCAAGCTGAAAAAGCAGGTGCCAGATTCCTTACTATCATCCATGGCAAGGGCAAAGGTGTACTGAAAAAAGAAGTGCTGCATATGCTGAGCATCAGGCCTGGTGTGCAGTTTGTACTAGAAAAACATGATGGTGGTGCTGTAGAGGTCCATTTAAGCTAGGGAGTTGCCAGCTTAGGGAAAGCTTCATAGGGACGGCTTTCTTCTTTTGACTAAGTTGGTTATCTTGTCTCAACTAAATCTATCATATGCCCATATCGAGACCCTTTAATCTGCAAAAGTGGATAGACGAGCACCGACACGAACTGAAACCTCCAGTCGGCAATAGAAATCTATACAAAGATGCCGGTGATTATGTCGTCATGATTGTTGCTGGACCCAATGCTCGTAAGGATTATCACTATAACGAAACTGAAGAGCTGTTCTATCAGCTAGAAGGAGATATTGTCGTAAGAATACAAGAGGACGGCAAGGCTGTGGATATTCCTATAAAAGAAGGTGAGATGTTCCTTCTCCCTGCAAAGGTGCCCCACTCTCCGATGCGTTCTGAAGGCAGTATAGGTCTGGTCGTCGAGCTAAAAAGAACAGGTGCTGAAACAGATGGCCTGCAATGGTACTGTGACAACTGCAATAATAAACTGCATGAATCTTACTTTAAGCTGAAAAATATCGAAAAAGATTTTCTCCCTAGATTTAAGGATTACTATGCATCATCAGACCTCAGAACCTGCAACAATTGTGGTGTACAGATGGCTACTGACGAACGCTTCGTCGAAAACTAATTAGCAATAAAGGCCTCTAGCTTAATGTCCAAGTCCATTTACTTTGCCTCCGATTTCCATCTTGGCCTGGATAAGAATGGGACAAGCGCTGAGCGGGAAAAAAGGATTGTTCGCTGGCTGGACAGTATAATAGAAGATACTGAAGAGCTATATATACTAGGTGATCTCTTTGATTATTGGTTTGAATACAAAAAAGTGGTGCCAAAAGGCTTTGTCAGGATCCTGGCAAAGTTGATAGAGTTTACAGACAGGGATATTCCGCTTCATATATTTACAGGCAATCATGACATGTGGATGTTTGACTATCTGGAAAAGGAAGTAGGTGCAAAGATATATCGTGGACCAATAGAAAGACAGCTGCAAGGTAAGACCTTCGTGCTGGGACATGGCGATGGCTTAGGCCCTGGGGATCATGGATATAAGTTTATAAAACGCGTTTTTGCAAGCAAGGTCAATCAGTGGTTATTCGCACGATTACATCCCAATCTGGGAATAACCCTAATGCAGAAATTCAGTCACAAATCTAGGGAAGCAGAATCCGTAAGTCCACCCTTCACTTATCCTGAAAAAGAATGGCTGGTACAATACTGCGAAACCGAACTCAGTAAAAGAGCCGTGGACATCTTCATTTTTGGTCACAGACATTTACCTATAGATTATAAGCTAAGTAATGGAACTTCACGTTATATTAACTGTGGAGACTGGATAGATCATAACAGCTATGCAGCACTTAAGGATGGAATAATAGAACTGAAAACTTTTGAGTAATGCCTCGCAATAGCATATATATCATCATTCTCATATTGGCCACCTGGCAGTTCAGCTCTTGCCAGACCAAAAAAACTATCGTAAACGATACAGTTCTGCAAACTGAGGAAAACTATTTGCTTACAGGCAACTACAAGTTTGTCAATTACGATGAGTTAGATCACATCTATGTCGTAACGGAAAATAATGAGATACTCCAGTACAAAGACAATCAGTTGTTGTTTCGTTATTCTAACAGAAGGCTGGGAGATATTACCAAGCTGGATGTAAGCAATCCACAAAAGATACTGGTCCATTATGGCGACTTTTATCAGGTCGTTTTTCTAGACAATACCCTATCCGAAATCAATCGACTCGACTTGGAAGCTTTGGGTTATTGGGATGTGCAAGGTATTGCCTTATCCAGAGACAATCAGATCTGGTTCTACGATCCAGTCAATGTTCGACTCCGCAAAACGAATACTGCAGGACAAGTCCAGTTAAGTTCCAATGAGCTTTTTAGCTATGGCTTTTCGGATACTTTCATTCCAGATATTCTAGTAGCCAATGGCATGGTCTATGTCTATGATGAGAACGGACTGAAAGTCTTCGATGAGTTCGGTGTCTGGCTAGAGAATATACCTCTTCAGAACCAAGGCGTTATTGCTACAACAAGATTCCTCATCTACAAAAGCGACAACAAGCTCTATTCCTACTCTACAGCTGTCCAGTTTCAGGAACCTAGTCAGGAAATCATTACTCTTCAGTCGCAAGTCAGGGGGTTTTGTATGAGTAAGAATAAGATCTATTTTATTGATGACAAAGGCCTGTTTGCCAGAAATTTATAACACCTTTTCTCTGTACCGTTCTATATTGTAAAGTAGGTCTGGTCTACCAATAGTACTAAGTATACTTAACTACTTTGGTCGGATTTTCATCCAGCTTAGTCGTGATTCTGAGTTATACGGAACAGCAACTGATAACAAGTTCGTTAGAGTTACAAATGCGCAATCATGAGAGTCTTCAAGAAATCAAACAACGGCGGATTACATCTTAAGCTAAGTTTTCTTTGCCTTATGATAATTCTAGTCATCAGTACTCTAGTCAATCTTACAGGTGAGAACAATCTTTTAGTTTAGTGCTATCCTTCCGTTATTTTTAGAAACAAAGAGCCTGTTTCAGTACAATATTTCTGAAACAGGCAATTCATTCATAATACGATTTCTACTGCACCAGCTGGTTGCTACCAGTATTTCTGAGGAAGAAAAAGTCACCTCCTTGGTGCCCGGCATCACGTATAGGTCCATATCCTGGATCGGTAGTCGTATTGGAAACGACTCCCTCTCGGATACCAGCAAATATATTGGAGGTGTATACCAAGGTATCTTGATTGTTTTCCAAATACCAGAAAAGCTCATCTATAAAAACGGACTTATCAGGTACACTTTCTAGTGATCCAGAGGTCAGAGCAATTCGACTTCTCTTTTTAGAAATAGTCCTAGTATCAGACTCATAAGTACTCGCACTCCTGAGCAAACTTCCTCCAAAGCATGCATCAGATACGACCAGTACATTCTTGGCTACGATATAACTTAGAAAATCTTTAATCTCTGTATTGGATATCCAATCTCGTCTTGATTTCTCTTTTCCTTCTACCGGTATCCAGTAGCCTTTGTCATGGTCTAACTGTCCGTGGCCAGCATAGAAAATGAGTAAGTTATCATTCTCACCTACACGTTTCTCCACTTGCTCGAATCCATCATAAAGGTCATCTCTAGTTGCATCAAACTTTGTAATAATGTTCTCTGGTTTGAATCCATAATCCTCAGTGAGAATATCTATAAATTTTTGCACATCCTGCTTAGGCTTGGACAGAGGTTTCATATGCTGGTAGGCTTGATTACCTATCATGTAAGCATAGTATTCACCTATTTTGACCTGATGAGCAGACTTGGCTTCACCCTTAACTATGGTTCCTCTTGTTTCCGATACTTCTGTAGGTTGTTGCAAGTATGATTTCATAATCGGAAAAGAAATAGCTATTCCTGCCACAACGACCAGGCAGGCTGCTACCATATATTTAGCAGCAGACAGTTTCTTTACAGACCTAGCACCCTCTTTCCCTTCGAGCCTATCTAGCAATTGTGATACTGAGTTAATGGTAGATTTGCGCTCTTTGCTTACACTATCATAAATGAGTTGTGATAGTAACTTTCTTTGTTTGCTTGATGTGATGGTCTGATCTAGTTTAGTAGCTAAATCAGATACACCGAGATTATCTAGTTTATACTCTTGGTAATTCTTGTCTATAGCAAAGAGATAGTAGAGCAAATGGCCTAATTGAAAAATATCATTGGTTTTAGAGATAGATAACTCTTCTGTGAGGATCTTATTCTTGCTTTTTTCTTCTGAAAGTGTATATCTATTGGTTAGTTTGAAATCTAATAAGCGAAGTTCCAAGTCATTATTAAGCATAATATTAGAAGGCGTTACATGTCCATGTGGGAATCCAACCACTTCCATATCGTGCTCATCTACATATCGCATCTGATGGGCATCATTTACAACACCAGCTACAGTTTTAAATATGTTTTCTACTTGTTCATAAGAAAGATCTGAGGCTTTGCCTTTAGAAAAAAAGCTTTGTAACTCACTTCCGCTAAAAAACTCACTTACAAGGACAAAGCATTTATGACCTTCTATTTCCGTGACAAAAAACTCCTTAAATGTTATAAGATTGGGATTGTCTAACTTAGACATGCCCTTTGCAAGCCTCTTGAAAGTCTGTTGCATCTTTTGGATTTCTGCTGGATTAGAAGCAAATACTACTTTAAGCGCAAAGACTTCTTCGGTAAACTTATGCTTGACTTTAAACGTCTTGGAAAGACCTTCAGGGTTGATATGTTGTAGGACCTTATAGTTCCCTACTTCTGTGACATTTTCGTAATTGATATGCATGGGTCCAAATTGTATCCTATGAGTTTCTTCAAATTCAAAACAGTGATTATTAGGGGTTATTCCTTTAATCTGTAACTATATTGAAAGAAGTATCAAGATGTTATCAGAACAAAGAATTGCTTAAATATACCAGTTGCCTGAAATCTTTTTCCAAAAGCAATTGCTTAAATTAGATTTTTTATGACCAACTGATAACAATTATGGATTCATCGCAATCAAAAGGTAACATGGATTCTCAGACACTTATAAATGGGCTGATAAAAGAAGAGTACTGGGCATTTGAGAAGCTCTACCGGGAGCATTTCGACCCCATCAAAAGATTTGTGCTCAGAAATAGTGGAACCTTAGACGACGCAAAAGATTTGTTTCAAGACACTGCAATAGCCTTGATAAAAGTCATCTCGAAAGAAGATTTCAGTCTCAATGAGAATACCAAGTTAAGCACCTTATCTTACTCTATAGGGAGAAGGTTATGGTTCATGAAACTTAGGAAGAAGAAAGTTCCTATAGCAGCACAGGACATTTCTGAGATGAATAAAGATTTTGATGACGGTGATCTCGGCCTAATAGAAAAAGTAGAATATGAAAAAAAACACCAGCTTATAGCTGATGCTTTACTTACTATGGGAGAAGAATGCAGAAAGCTATTAGCTGCGTATTATTTTAAAAATATTCAGCTCAAAAAGATTGCAGAAATGATGGCTTATACACAGGCATTTGTAAGAGTAAAGAAGAATAGATGTATGAATGAGTTAAGAAGAAAAGTAATTAATAAAAGCTAACCCCACAGCTAACAATCAGAAAAATGAAAGAATTTACAGATAACATAGACGAGATAGAAGCTTACCTGGATGGCAAGTTGAATGCTGCTGAAACGTCAGCATTCGAAAATAGGATCAGCAATGAATCTGACTTAGAAGAGCAAATACAGCAGGTCAAAGATTTAAGGAAAGGCATCCATCTGGCCTCAGAAAAAAGAATTAGAAAAAACTTAGATTCAGTAGAATCTAAACTCAATAATGAAGCCTTTTTTGTAAACAAATCAAAAGAAATAAAAATGACAAATTCAAAAAGATTTAACTGGATTCCACTTGCTGCTAGCATGGCTCTAGTTGTGGCCGCTGCATTATTTTTCCTAAAACCCAGTAATGGACCTAACATGGAAGAACTATATGCGGAGTATTATAAGCCTGACTCTGAAGTCGTCAAGGAAGTACTGGACAGAATGGAAGCTAGAGGTTTAGCAACTGAAAATAATGAGGATGAAAAAAGACTAAAGGCAGCCTTAGAAGCCTACAGCAAATATGATTACAACAGTGCAAGAACGCAACTATCTAGCTACCTGGATGAGTTTCCTGAAGATCAAACAGGCAGATTTTACATGGGACTTACACAATTAAACATGGGCAACTATGCCTTATCTACTGAGTACTTACAGCCACTATGTACAGAGGAAGGCTTCCCTTACAAGGATCAGGCTAAATGGTATCTGGCACTTGGTTGTACCCAAATTTCCGGACCTGATGGTCTAGTCTTGGCTAAAAAGTATTTTAAGCAATTGGCTGCAGACAAAACTTCTGTGTACCAAGCTAATGCCAAGGCGTACCTAAGTCATCTAGAGGATATCTAAGTGCCAAAAAAGCGACATATTCTTAAAAAAATAGGAGTTACAAATTAATAATTGAAAGTAGTTGGTAACAAACGCCGTTTGCTTGCAATAATAAAGGAAAGGAAGTAGAGCTATGATAAGACTAATGATATTGATGCTGATGGGAATACCTTTCACCATGACAGCCGATGATAACAGATTAAAAGTTGCGCAGACTGTGCTCAATGATTTATACCTAAGTAATGGCAATCACATCTATCTAAAACCATCGGTTGCTATTACCAATGACAATAGAAACGCCGCCTTGTTTTTGAGAAGAGCCAATAAAATAGAGCTCAGCCAGAGACTGTTCGATGTCTGCAGTAGTTTTGGAAAAGATTCTCTTGCAGCCTTGGCTTTTGTGCTGGGACATGAATTAGCTCATGCATTCCAGCACGACTATGAAATAGGAAGTACCAGTTTTCTGGTATACGACAAGATGCATGAAGGAGACACTTTCTATGAAGAGTCAGCTGATGTTCTGGGAATCTTTATGGCCTTTCTAGCAGGTTATGACACGAGAGTTATTCTGAGTGAACTCATTGCAGGAATCTATGAAGAATTTGGCCTTGATTCTGAGCTACGCGGTTATCCCAGCCTTGAAGAACGACAAAATACTATAGAGAAAGTCCATAAAATGTCATCGTCTCTGATAGACATATATGAAGGTGCAGCATTTCTTGTTTCCATTGGAAAATATGATCTAGCTGCAGAAAGCTATGCCTATGTAGAACGTTGGTACAAAGGAAAAGAGATCTATAACAACATCGGTATCTGCAAAGTGCAAGAAGCAATGAACATAGGACAAAGCAATCTATTTCCTTTTGTGTTGCCCTTCGAAGTACAATGGACTACAAGAATGTCTAAGCCCTTAGCTTCTAGAGGACCGGGTGGACTTTCTGGAGATGAGAAACGACGCTATGATAACTTACTGGATGAGGCCATCGAATATTTTTCCCTTGCTGCAAAAATGGATCCTACTGAGGTGGGTCCAGAAATAAATCACCTTTGTGCACTAATTCTAAAGGGTGAATCTGAAGCAGCATTGCAATATTCTTCTACAGCAAATCTAGGACTAAGATCTTTTTTGCAAAGTTCTGAGGTAGATTATGAGACCAGACTTTCTTGTGTAAGAGCTATCGCTTACCACATATCTGGAGAAAAGAGAAATGCTATTGCTTTATGGAATAAGATTATTCAGGACAAGCCAGGCACCCCTAGTAGTAGACAAGCTGCTCACAATCTTGCAACTGCTACCGAGAATGCAATAGCACCTTACAAAGATGAAGAAAACTGCGCCCAGGTCAGTTATGATGGCAGCGCTATAGACAGAGTAAGACTCCACAGACCAATGCCTGAAGGTGAATGGGTGGAACTGGACTCTCTTGGTGAGATTGCTCTATGCATAGATCAGAAACAAAATTCTTCGGTGTATACTTTTAAGACAAGCGAAGGCTACTTTTCTATGCAACGTGTAACCCAGATGTCTGCACTGGAATTTACACCGCCGATAAACCAGGAAAGCATTCTACTTACCGACACAGGATATATTTCTGCATGTCTGACCCATAAACTCGCTTTCAGATTAAACGAGGAAGGCGCGCTCCAGGAATGGGTGAAGTACTACTAATTTAAAACAAGTAGAGAATTGAGCAGTACCTGCAGAGGTACTGTTTTTCTATTGCTACACAGTTTCTAGCCAAATTACCCAGCACCTAATACCAATATTTTTTAGGAAAAATATAGACTCAGCTGATAACCTCTTATCTCTCTCAGCAATAAATTACTGAATCTAAATTTAATTATTGGAATTGCATTTACTATTTTAGTAAAGACCTTAATAAATACTATGAAAACACTAATCCAACTTGCACTGGCATTAACGGTCACGTGCACCATAGTCGTTGCTCAGGAAAGCACACTAATTATAGAATACAATTTATACGATGACAATATCACCTA
>CAZKXO010000058.1:0-14542 GCA_964556525.1 uncultured Saprospiraceae bacterium | reverse complement strand
GAGCCTGTTCCGACTAAAATGGAGGAATCTATCGAATGAAAAAATGAAAAAAGAGTTATACCAATCTATCTATTCTTCCGCTTTTTTCATTGATAAAAAGCTCGCAAAAAATCTAGAACGATTAAAGGTCTTTTTGCTCTACTCCATTGCCTCAGCTCACAAAATCCTACTTCGGCACTGCTACGCAGCAGCCGCAGACTGATAATCGTTCGGGAGTTGAGACCAAAGGTGTACTTTAAAACTTACTTGACGAAGAACAAATTTAAAATGGGAAGCAATAAAGTACAACTACTCTGTGCATCCTACAGATTCCTTTACCCGTTAAAAAAGACTTTTTATTACAAGTCCTTAATTACAGGGATGGAGTTTAATCTTGGGTACTCCCTTCACAAGCTAGGGCTCTGGATATAACTAATCAAGAGAAAGGTATATATTGTCTATTATGACTCGGTTTAGGCCTTGGCGCCCTTACTTCTTATTGGATTTATTGAGGTAATTAGTCAGGGCCATAGACATAGAAGGTGTTTCTGGAGAAGGAGCCTTGATATTTATAGTTAGTCCTTTTTCTAGAACAGCTTGGCTGGTTGTATTGCCGTAAATGGCGAGTCTAGTATTGTTCTGTTTGAACTCAGGAAAGTTGTCATACAGTGACTGTATACCTAAGGGGCTAAAGAAGACCAAACAATCATAAGTTATATCTTTCAAATCTGACAGATCACTACTCACTGTCCTATACATCATCGCCTCTTTGAAATCTATTTCATTTTCAGTGAGATAAGTAACGACATCTTTGGCACCTAGATTAGAGCAAGGTAGAAGATAGTTTTCTTTGCCTTTGTGCTTATTGAAAGCAGTAGCTAGGTCTTCTATCTTTCTTGTTCCTACAAAGACCTTTCTTTTTCTGTAGACTATGAATTTCTGGAGATAATTGGCTATTGCTTCTGATAAGCAATAGTACTTGGTCTGCTGAGACATTTTGACCCGCATCTCTTCGCACATTCTGAAGAAGTGCTCTATAGACCCTTTACTTGTAAATATGATGGTAGAATAATCATCTGGTCGCAAACGATTCTTTCTAAATTCCTTTTCTGTAACCGGTTCCACATGGATGAATGGACGCCAGTCGATCTTGATGCCCCACTTCTTAGCAATATCAAAATAGGGAGACCTTTCCGGTTCCGGTTGGGATATTAGAATGGACTCTATCTTGTTATAGGTTTCTTCTGCTTTCAATTCTGCCTCTGAAGCCATTTACAAAAAGGTATCAAATTACGAATTACACCATGTCCTTTATGAAGGTATAGACTATTACCCATGGTGAAAATTCAAAGGCGCAAAAATAAAGAAAAAAATGAACAAAGTAACTATTCAATTGACTCTTACCTATCCTTACACCTTTATAATACCTTGATAATAAGCTAATTATAAACAAGAAGGCAAAAATGACAGCTATTACCTGCACCCAACTAGAACGACCAAAAACCATAACTATATTAAGACCTAGAATGATGACTCCCAGCAAATTATAGATAGTAATAGTTGTAAAATCATAGAGTTTGGACTCCTTGGTAAACTCGAAAATGTTGCTAAAAAGTAGATTTACAAGCTGCTTTCCAAAAAAGAAGACCATACAGCCACCGAGTATCAAAAAATAGAAATACTTGGAATCATATAGGTGCTGCTTGGTGATATAGAGATATATAAACAGGGCGATATTGATAACAAAAACCAGATATCCTACCATATAGGGTATACTGAGGCCCCCATTTTGCTCATAATTGGTCATTTTCATGAAATTATCATTCATCAATGACCTAAAGAGCACAAGAATATGGTCACTCTTGCTGAAGAGTAAATAAGCAATCAAGCACATAGAGAGGATAACTATCCAAATAGGTAGATAGGTGATCGAGATATTTTCCTCCACTGAGCGATTTGATATACCCAGTCGCTCTATCTGCTCGTATTGGTTCTTTCTAATAGGGATATGTGAGACAGAAAAGGGGTTTTCGCCTTCCAGTTTAATATCATCTATCTGCGGCACAGGTGTCTTTTCCACCACCAAGGTGTCATCAGCTGACCTAAGTATGCTGAATGGATTATCATTCTGAGCACTTACCTGCAATACAGAAAGTAGAATTACTAATATGAAAGAGATATATCTTATCACCAGTCGTAAAGGTAGTAAGCTTATTCCGAGTTAACTCTAAAAACTGCTTGCAAACAACTTGTTAATGATTCCACAAACAAAAACTAATTGTATTTTGAACCGAGCATTTGGGCAGCAACATTAGCATATTGTAATTTGATTTCCGGAAATGAACTACTTAAAATCTATACTCGCCCTCTAACTCCTTAAAGGGAGAATTCTACTCACCTTTTGGTTCCTATTTAGGAGATAGTGCGAAAAGGCATATTAAAGTAGTTGATTTATAGTCTAAAGGATACTCATATTGTAAGTGTTTAATCAAAAATAAAGCAGAAACCATCAATTCTATAAGAGCCATACTCATTCTAGGAGCATTTGCTATCATAGGCTTACTGGTTTTTCAGGGCTTCTGGCTAGCCAGGTCTTGGAATCTGGAGGACGAGGAGTTTCACCAAGAGGTCTCTAAGGTGCTGTATACGGTTGCAGAAAATATCGCCGACCACAATAAGACAGAATTACCCAAGTCTAAGCTTATCCAACGCCGATCATCCAATTACTATACTGTCAATGTCAATAGTGCCATAGATGCCAATATCCTAGAAGATTTCCTTGTAAGAGAATTTACCAAGGCCAGTATCACGACAGACTTTGAGTATCATGTCTATGACTGCGCCAATGATGAATATCTTTATAGCAACTACTGCAATCTATCCGAAAAGACAGATCAAGAATCCGTTACCAGCGATCATCCCAGATTCGAAGAGCTCATATATTATTTTGTCGTAAAGTTTCCCAGCCGATCCAGTATTCTTATCAATGACCTCCGCGTGCCTTTGCTATTCAGTTTACTCACCATCCTAGCGATGCTCTCCTTTATGTATGCGTTATGGGTCATCTTACGCCAGCAGCAGGTGACAGATTTGCAAAAGGATTTTATCAATAATATGACCCACGAGTTCAAGACGCCGATATCCTCTATAAAATTGGCTTCCGACTACTTACTTAAAGACGAAAAGATAAAAAGTGACGAACGACTACAGAAATATTCAGATATCATCAAGCAACAAAACAGCAGACTGAATAATCAAGTAGAAAAAGTTCTGAACATCGCCCGTCTAGAAAAAGACCAATTCAAATTGGTTTCAGAAAACGTCCTTCTACAGGACTTTATTCAAAATATAGTACGACAGGAACAAATAAAATTTGATGATGCGGGAGGAGAAATATTACTAGACTTTACACCAGATCCGATATATGTCAGTGCAGACAAATTACATCTGACCAACGTTATATCTAATGTACTAGATAACGCCAAAAAATATTGTAAAGAAAAACCCAAAATCCGTGTGAGCATTTCTGAAAAGAAATCCAAGACCTATCTTACAATTTCAGATAACGGCATAGGCATACCCAAAGAGGATCTCAAAAAAATATTTAATAAATTCTATCGTATATCCACAGGAGATGTACACAATGTCAAGGGCTTTGGTCTGGGTTTATTTTATGTAAAAAACATCTGCGATGCACACGGATGGGATATCAATATACGTTCTAACACAGATAAAGGCACAGCTGTAGAACTCATTCTGCCTATTCTCCAAGAAGCCAAACCTGTATAACAAAGAAACAATTCAGCTTATGAGCCAAGCACACTTACTCTATGTAGAAGATGACGAGACACTAGGTTTTGTGACTAAAGACAACCTCGAACTGAATGATTTTAAAGTCAGTCATGCAAAGGACGGCAAGGAAGCCCTCAGGATGTTCAGCAATGACAGCTTTGATCTATGTCTTATAGATGTGATGCTGCCCGAGTTAGATGGCTACAGCGTCGCGAAAGAAATCAGAAGCCGCCACTCAGAAATTCCTATAATCTTTCTCACCGCCAAGTCTCTAAAAGAAGACCGTATCCTTGGCCTCAAAATAGGCGCCGATGATTACATCACCAAGCCTTTCTCCATAGAGGAACTCATCCTTAAAATAAAAATCTTCCTTAAGCGAAAATATGTCACCGGCTCCAACGAACTCCCGATACTGAAAATAGGCAAGTACACCTTGGATCATGACAATCTCCGACTGAGCATAGACGACAAAGCTTCTCAGATGACCAAAAAAGAGGCAGACCTCCTGAAAATGCTCATCGTCAATAAAAACAAAATAGTGGAAAGGGGTACCATATTAGAACGGATCTGGGGAGAGAACGATTACTTCATGGGGCGCAGCATGGATGTCTTTATCAGTAGGCTACGAAAATATCTAAAAGAGGATAAAAGTATAACGGTGGAGAATATCCACGGGGTTGGTTTCCGTCTGAATGGGTAAGTGGTTTATCAAACCCAAATCAAGCCTTCGCCTTCTTCTCCTATAAGCAGCGCATTTTGGTTTTCTACTCTAGTGCCACTAAGACAACAAGCCAATGCATCCAATTGATGCCAGTTTGTAGGATTTTTAGCCAAGTCAAGTTTGTGGTCTCTTACTAGTATTTCTGCCAACTGATTATTGTAGGCCTCCCTCTTAGTATAGTACTCTCCTAACTCTAAGACCATCTTAATCAAATAAGCAGGATAAGTTTCTCGAAATTTTATCTCCTCATATTGCGCAGCCAACTTCATAGCCCTAGCTGTCAGTCCTCCAAGAAACATCGGTGACATCGCTTGTGCAGCTTTATCACATTCACGATAAAAATAATTATCACCCCTGCCAAAGTATGCAGCAGGTAGGCTTAAGGGTGCATCTATATACACATACTTGGGTGATAGTTGCTTTAATAGTTTTCCAATAAATAAATCTGCGTCTTTTTTCTTTTCCGATTGAGCAAAATGTAAGACTCCATTTACAGTGTAGCAAACTGCGGTGGTGCCGGCCAGTTTGGAGCCGTAGTCGATGGATATGTAGGGAGAACTTATTTTCAATTTTTAGATTAGGTGTTAGGTATGAGATTGCTAGATAGGTTCTTTGCAAATCAAAAAATCCCTACAAGTCTCCTAACTGCGGTCGTAAAATAATTTCTTCCACTACAGCACTTTCACTTAGATTAATCAGATTCCAGATGGTGTCGGCGATGTCACTGGCTTGCATGAGTCTACTTTCTGGCAACTGGTCTTTCATACCAGCCCAGGAATGTGACCAGGTAGCACCAGGCATAATTGTGGTGACTTTGATACCATATTCTTTGAGTTCTTCGCGGAGGACTTTGGAGAAACCTCGTAGGGCAAATTTGGATATGCTGTAGGAACCGCCATTTGGGTAAGCCATAAAACTGGCTATCGAGGCCATATTGATGATGAAACCTGATTTTTGCGCCATCATATTAGACAATAATTTTCGAGTCAGATGGTAGGCACTGTAAAGATTTGTTTCTATCATGCTTTCTAGAGTGCCTTCCTCCTCTTCGTGAATGGCACCTGGAATAAAGATACCAGCGTTGTTTATGAGGATATCTATGTGACCTAGTTTGTCCAGACAAAAGTCACCAAACTTCTGTATCTGTGATCGGATGCTCATATCTACTACAGAAGTATGGACAGTGGTGTTGCTGGATAGGCTTTCTAGCGCTGTTTTGGCCGCCTCCAAATCAGTGGCGTTTCTGGAACATATGGCCAACTCGTAGCCATTGGAGGCCAGTTTCTCGGCTATGGCGCGGCCTATACCCTTGGTTCCTCCTGTAATTACTGCTTTCATCTTTTCCTTTTGTGCCAACATAGGGAAAAACAAACAAAGCAACAAAACTAGTTTATACCTACATCCAAAGGTTTAGCAAGCATCAATCCTTTTACTTACTTTCGCAGAATCTTAGAGAAATGAATCTACTTTTTCACATAGGTAAGTTTATCAGATGGCATGGCAGGATTTTCAGGTTTCCTGAGAACTGGACTATGTACTATAAGGAGACCGTCCGTCAGATGTATGATATCGGCATCGGCTCACTGATGATCATCTTTGTCGTTTCCATCTTTATCGGGGCGGTTACGGCAGTACAATTCACCTATCAGCTAGAAGGCACACTGATACCAAGTTACTATATAGGCTATATCGTCAGAGATATGGCGATTATAGAACTAGCTGTAACTTTTTCATCTATTATACTCGCTGGTAAGGTCGGTTCCAATATTGCTTCCGAGATAGGAGGCATGAGACAAAAGGAACATATAGACGCCATGGAAATCATGGGGGTCAATACCGCTTCCTACCTTGTCCTTCCCAAATTACTGGCAGCGCTGGTCATGATTCCTGTTCTGGTATCAGTGGCAGCTGTGGTGAGTATAGGCGGCGGTTATTTTGCTTCTACTTATTCTGGAGCTTATTCTCATGAGGAGTTTGTAGAAGGGCTACGTTCATTTTTTATACCATGGAATGTGGTCATCATGTATATCAAGGCTGTAGTCTTTGCATATATCTTGACTTCTATTGCTTGCTATCAAGGTTACTTTGTAAAAGGAGGTAGTATAGAACTAGGACAAGCAAGTACTCGGGCCGTTGTCTATGGTATCATCGTGATACTGATAGCAGATTATATCATCGCTGTATTACTAACTGGCTAGACATGATAAGAGCAGAAGGCATACACAAATCATTCGATGACAATCATGTACTCAAAGGCATAGATTTCACTTTTGAAGAGTCCAAGACCAATCTTATCATAGGAAAGTCAGGTGCTGGAAAAACAGTACTCCTCAAAATTCTAGTAGGTCTTATGCAACCTTCTAAAGGTCATGTATGGTATGACGACAAAGATCTATGCGATCTGAGCAAAAAAGAACTACTACAACTAAGAATGAAAGTCGGTATGCTGTTCCAAGGAAATGCCCTCTTTGACTCTATGACTGTGGAAGAAAACATACGCTTCCCGATGGACATGTTCACCAGAATGACTGCTGGGGAGAAAAGAGCTCGTGTAGATTATTGTCTAGAGCAGGTCAGCATGGAAGGTATCAATAATAAGTATCCTTCAGAGATCTCTGGAGGTATGCAAAAAAGAGTAGGTATAGCCAGAGCCATCGTCCTAAAACCTAAATATCTATTTGCCGACGAACCAAATTCTGGTCTAGATCCTAAGACGGCCATCACTATAGATGCCCTGCTTACTGATATAACTAATGATCATAAGATCACAACGATTATCAATACCCACGACATGAACTCCGTAATGGAGATTGGAGAAAATATCTGCTTGTTACACTTGGGCAAACTGGCCTGGCAAGGTAACAAGGATGAGGTACTCGATAACAAGAATGAAATTCTACAAGACTTTATCTTTGCAAGTCCATTCCTAAAAAAGCTCAAAGCCAGAGCTATGGCCAACGACAAGATAGATCAGGTATAAACATCTGACTTTCAGTCTGTTTGAGTCAGGTTATTCGACCTTTCATCCTGTATTCTCGCTGGTTCTTAGAGTTTATTTTCAGAAAAAATATATTGTGCTGTAACTTTCGTGTAACTCATCCGTAGTAGCATCAAACAAAACAACTAATTGACTACCACAGAATACAATATCGCCATAAAGGACTACTCCGATAGACTTCTGAGGTATGCCCTTAGACTGACAAGAGATAAGGCTTGGTCTGAAGATCTGGTGCAAGATAGTTTGATCAAATTGTGGACAAATAGAGATAAGGTAACACCTGATCATGCAAAGCCCTTCTTATATCGGGTCCTATACAACAAATTAGTAGATGATCAGAGAAAGAAAAAGGTAAGACAATTTACGAGCACCCCAAGTCAGAATATCCAAACCAATAGTGAGTTAGAAACAAGAGACTTGATAGAAAAAGCATTCGAACAATTAAATGTAAACCAAAAACGAATCATCATGCTCAGAGACTGGGATGGATACAGCTACGAAGAAATAGCAGATATACTAGAACTTAATCTTGGCGTAGTAAAAGTACAACTGTTTCGTGCTCGAAAAAAGATGAAAGCCATCGTCACATCTCTGAACTCCGAAATAAACGCCGCGCTATGAAATTTAATAAACTGAATTACGAAGCCTTCATGATAGATTATCTGGAAGGCAGTCTCTCGCAGAGTGACAAGCTGGCTTTTGATCAGTTTCTGGCCAAACATCCAAAAATAAAGAGTGAGCTGACAGACTATCTGGAAGCACCACTGATGATGGAAGATCTATCCATTACCTATACTAACAAAGAAAAACTCTACCAACCAAAATCTAAAAAACCAATATTATGGATCAGTGCTTTGGTGCTATTACTAGCTTCTGTTTTGACCTTAGTGCTAACAACATATAGTGCTGACAAGTCTGTAGATCAGAAAACAATTATCCCAGGAAAAACAATAGAGCATTCAGTTCCTATGGCTAGTCTCGAAAACCAGCCAACTACTCTACAGTCACAAGAAACAAAAGACACAAGGGTCATAATCGACGAAGGACAATCAAAGGCTATTGCTTCGGAAAAAGCACTTGTGAAAAAGAGTAGCACTACCCCTATTACTGCACCTGATGGAAGCATCAGTCGTATAGTTACGAATGAGCAAGAAGAAATAACACTAGATACACAAGCTCAGTCTTTTGCAAGCGCAAGCGTTCCTCAAGAAAAGGTGCCCAGTGAAAGAGTGATAACCAAAGCAAAGAAGAACTTGCAAATACTAGCATCGGTAGACCACTTACCACAACTGAAGGCAGATGTTCTGGCAAGTACTGAAGCAGAAGGACTTATTTCTGAAACCGCTGTGATGACAATCGTGCTTTACGAAAGCAAAGAAAAGAAAAACAACTGGTGGGCATCTATAACCCCACAAGCTTATAAAAATATAAATCTTAGAGAATCATTCGGCTCTATAGACCTTAAGACTGCAGCTGAAGGTTTTGAGAATATGGTTCTTCCAAAATCAATAATTACGAACTATTAAAAATGAGACTATGAAAAAATTAGCAATACATATTCTGGGTATGGTACTTCTGAGTACTGGCCTCAATGCAACTGATACAATAACTCTAACTACACAAACAGTTTCTGACTCACTGAGAGAAAGAAAAATTAGTCTTCAGAAAGATGAGGATGGTCTTATGTCTTTGGAATATCGAGTGGATAACGCTGTAAGATTCTTCATGCTAGACATGGGTATCAGCACTTACCTTTTCGAAGGAAGCCTGGACCTACCTGCGGATTTGGATTATTTGGACCAGAGACTTATACGTTCTACTAATGTCGGCTTACATCTAGTCAATGTAAGATTTGATCTGAATAAGAAAAAAGGCCAGAGCAAAATTGGAATCAGTACTGGTGTAAAATGGAACGTGGTCCACTATAGTATGGAAAAAGATTACCGTCTTATTCCTGATCAATCCACCATTAGTTCTGCCTTGGACTTTGATGTGCCGGGTTTAAGAAAGAACCGTCTCAAAGCCAATTATCTACAGATACCTTTGATGTTGGATTTTGATTCTAGGCCAGATAAAATTTACAACTCCTTCAATGTAGCATTTGGTTATGTGCATCAATTTCTACTCAATAGTAATTATAAGTACAAAACAGAAGACGGCGACAAGACCAAAACCAAAGGAGAGTTCAATCTCAGAAAGAGCATGGGCATGCTGGAAGGCAGAATAGGCTATGGGCCGCTTAATTTCTATGTCCAATATGGACTGAGCGATCTTTTCCAGGATGAAAACATCCCAGGACTAAGACCTATAAATTTCGGCGTCGTCATCGTGCCTAGATAAAAAAACAACTGATACATTCGATCCTAGACTGGAGGCTGTCTCTGCCCAGAAACCATCTGGAATGAGACAGCCACTTTAGCCAACATCCCCATTCCTTCCTTCGAACTGGCTATATCTCATAGTTTGTTACATACTGATGATCCTTCCCCTCATTCGACAAAATTATAGACAAGGAGGTATCTATGATCTGCCGTATAAACAAGTCCAGTTTCTGGATCTACAGAAATTGCTCTTTCAAAAATCCAATCTTTATTCTCTTCTCGAAAAGGGGCCTTTATGCACATTATCTAAAGACAAGGTGTCTACAAGAAATGGAATAGAAACTTCAGGAGGGGATGGGTCGTTGTTTTTAGTACAGGCAACAATACTTAAGAATGATAAAAAGTATACAATTTTCTAAAAAGTCCGTGCTTAACAATGTATCTGTAGTTTTTATTAAAATCGTTTTTGGAACTATCGTTCCGGGAGAGGTCCGCGACTTATATCCATAAATCTCTTCTGAAGTTTCCAACCTTAATGTTCAGATAATTTTGTTACAAGGGAAGTATTTGTAACGTGTTATAATGAAAATACAACTTTTTATTTAAAACTTGCACAAAAGTTATCTGTCTCTAATCACTAGGTGAAACAAATGAAGAAAGCGATTGTCCTTTTGTCTTTAGTAATAATAACTATCATATTTTTACTTGGCAGCTGTGCCCTTCTAAGCAAACACATCTATAGCCGACAAGACTGTGTAACCTTCAACATAGATAACATAGAGCTAAGAACAGGAATCAATATCCCAAAGGTCCTCTCCAGCAAATGCGAATGCACGGATCATAGAAAAAATGCAGAATTTGTCCTAGATCTAGATCAACTAGATATAACAGACTACCTGAGCAAGAACAAACTAGAAAGAGCTGAAAGCAGATATATAAGAGTAGGAAAGAACCACAATACCAATTGGTCCGCACATTATGACAGCCTCAAGGCAACCTTAGCAGTAGAAATCGAGTATTTAGATTAGCAACTGATTTGCTAAAGAAAATGCAAGCACAAAACATATGTATCAAAAAAATTAAAATGAATTGTGCAAGTCATAAATTTTATTCTAATATTTGTCACATGAATCTTAAAATAGATCATATTATACTTTCTACAAATACAACGACACAAAATTGGTGGTGGAGCTTTTTAGATCAGAATCCTAAGAAGTAATACCGTCGTATATATGATATAAAAAGACCTGCTTCTGGCAGGTCTTTTTTTTTGCACTAAACCGAACTAATGCCTAAGAAAATACATATTCAATACGCTACTTACCTTGCTGACCTGCATACGCCGGTAAGTGTATATAATAAGCTGAGAGATCAGTTTCCAGGTGCTTTGCTTTTTGAAAGTGCCGACTATCATGATAGGACGGATAACAAGAGCTTTATCTGTCTACAACCCATAGCCAATTTCCAAGCACAGGGTCTAGACTATTCATACAGCATAGGTACAGAGGAAGAAACCAACAAAGTAGCTCAAAATGGCATGGAGGTTTTTGACAGCCTGAAGGCTTTCGTTGCAGTCTTTGAACCTACTGAATCAGATTTGCCTTTTGATACTCAGGGGGTTTGGGGTTATTCTGCTTTTGAATCCGTGCAATACTTTGAGGATATTTGCTTTAGCAAGAAAGCAGATGAGATAAAAGCAAATCCTGATCTGAAATATCAATTTTTCAGGTATCAGATCATCTTTGATCATTTCAAGAAGACTCTATATATCGTGGAACACAGTCTGGGTAAGGCAGCCGATGATGACAGCAACATCCAGAGACTCCATACACTGATCCACTCTAACAACTATAGTCATTTTGATTTCCAGACAGATGGTCCAGAAAGCTCCAACATCACTGACGAAACCTATATGGCAATGGTCAGCAAAGGTATAGAGCACTGTAAACGCGGAGATACTTTTCAAGTGGTACTGTCGAGGGAGTTTCGACAAGGTTTTAAGGGAGATGAGTTTACTCTATACAGATGTCTACGTAGTATCAATCCTTCTCCTTATCTGTTCTATCTAGACTATGGAGACTTCAAGATTTTCGGTTCTTCGCCTGAGTCACAGTTGCTCGTTCACAAAAACATTGCAACTATTAATCCAATCGCAGGTACAGTGAAACGTGGTCATAATCTAGAAGAAGATAGACAAAAGGCAGAGGCACTCAGGGCCAATCCTAAAGAAATATCAGAGCACGTAATGCTAGTAGATCTTGCTAGAAATGACCTCAGCAAGAATAGTGATAATGTAGAAGTAGAGACCTACGCAGAAATCCAATATTTCTCACAAGTCATCCACCTAGTCAGTAAGGTAAATGGAACCATAAAGCCAGATAGGTCAGGCATAGACCTTTTTGGGGACACCTTTCCTGCAGGCACCTTGAGCGGAGCACCAAAATACAGAGCCCTACAAATCATAGACGAAAACGAAAACCAACCACGAAATTTTTACGGAGGCGCCCTCGGTTTTCTGGGCTTCAGTGGTACCGTCAATCACTCCATTATTATCAGATCCATTCTAAGCAAAAACAACACCTTGGTCTATCAAGCCGGTGCCGGTATAGTCGTCGAAAGTTCGCCCAAAGGGGAACTGGACGAAATAGATAACAAAGTCAGAGCAATACGCCTCTCGATTGCAAAAGCAAATGAAATATGAAAATACTACTACTAGATAATTACGACTCATTTACTTATAACCTGAAAGCATATCTAAAAAAATATGCCGACATAGAAGTCATCAGAAATGACAAAATCAGTCCTGAAGAATGTACAGCTTATGATCTCATTGTGTTATCCCCAGGTCCAGGATTACCGTCTGACTCTGGCAACATGCCTGACATCATCTCACATTGGGCAGGAAAAAAACCCATCCTAGGCATCTGTCTAGGCCACCAGGCCATAGGAGAATATCTAGGTGCCCAACTTAAAAATCTGAACGAAGTCTATCACGGCAAGAAGACAAAAATTACAACAGTAACAGACACTGGCATATTTGCGGATTTAGACCAAGAGCTAATGGTAGGGAGATATCATTCTTGGGTGATAGACACTACCACTGTTACAGACAAGATAACGGTCACAGCCACTTCTGAGGATGGGGAGATTATGGCCATAGAAAATAAAGCTTTGCAACTCTACGGTCTCCAGTATCATCCAGAAAGCATACTTACAGACGACGGAGAGCAGATGATTTCCAATTTCATAAAAATGATAGAGGAGCAATGAAAAAGATTTTACAAAAACTCTTTGAGCAGCAAGTTCTAGAAAGAGAGGAGGCCAAAAATATCTTAGGCCAGATTTCGGAAGGACAGTTTAATCCTTATCAGATAGCGTCTTTCCTGACTGTATTTAAGATGCGAAGTATCAGTGTCGACGAATTGTCAGGATTCCGAGATTGCCTAAAAGAAAGATGTATAGCTATAGATTTCTCTGATTTCAATATCATAGATCTTTGCGGCACAGGTGGTGATGGTAAAGATACTTTTAACATCAGTACTCTTGCTTCCTTTATAGTTGCAGGCGCAGGATACAAGGTCGCTAAGCATGGCAACTATGGTGTCAGTTCTGTTTGTGGTTCTTCCAATGTACTGGAATCACTTGGCTATAATTTCAGCAATGATGCAGACAGATTAAAGCAGCAACTAGAGTCGGCAAATATTACTTTTCTACATGCGCCACTTTTTCATCCTGCCATGAAAGAAGTTGCACCAATAAGAAAAAATATGGCCGTAAGTACTTTTTTCAATATGCTGGGCCCTATGGTAAATCCTTCTTCGCCACAGAACCAATTAGTCGGTGTATTCTCTTTACAATTACAACGCTATTACAAATACATCTATGAGACGCAGGATATCTCATTCCGCATCGTGCATTCTCTAGACGGCTACGATGAAATCAGTCTGACAGGTAAAGCCAAAGTTATCAGCCCCACTAAGGAGTATCTCTTTGACCCCAACAAAGAACTGAACTACTCAGTACGTAATGAAGATATCCTTGGAGGGAACACTATAGAAGAAGCCAAGAGTATTTTCAAAAAAATTATTTCTGGGAAAGGCACCCAAGCACAAAATACCGTCGTCTGTGCCAATGCTGCTTTGGCTATACAGTGTTTTGATAAGGACAAATCATTCGATGTTGCGTTTGCTGAGGCTCTTGAATCATTAGAAAGTAATAAGGCTGCTCAAGCCCTAGAAAAATTAATTGCTGCATGAATATTCTAGAAGAAATCGTACACCACAAAAAGAAGGAAGTTGCTCTGGCTAAAGCGACAACAGCTATCAGTGAACTGGAAAAGAGTCCATTGTTTGAAAGAACAACATATTCATTTTCCTCTGCACTCAGAAATGAGAATAAAGTTGGTATCATCGCAGAAATAAAACGGACTTCTCCTAGTACGAAATCATTGCAAGAACAAATAGATGTGACAGCTCTAAGTCAGGCTTATCTATCTGCTGGAGCCTCTTGTCTCTCTGTCCTTACTGATCACAAATATTTTGGCGGAACAAAAGAAGATTTATTAGAAGCAAGAGCTGCAAATACAGCGCCTATTATCAGAAAAGATTTCATCATAGACGAGTATCAGCTTGTAGAAGCTAAGAGTATCGGTGCAGACTGTGTACTGCTCATAGCAGCTTGCTTATCACCAGAAGAAACAAAGACACTTGCAGCTACTGCCAAGTCCTTGGG
>CAZKXO010000057.1:0-14890 GCA_964556525.1 uncultured Saprospiraceae bacterium | reverse complement strand
AACCGGGTTTCAGGTACTTTGATGGCACACAATGGATAGACCTTTAAAAATTAAAACAATGAAAAATCTGAATTTTATTCTACTAATAATATTCCAGCTTACAGTATTATCTATATACGGACAGTTGCCACAAGCTTTTACCTATCAGTCTTTGGTTATGGATGCAGCTGGACAATTAGTAACCGATCAAGAAGTACATGTAAGAGTCAGCTTTATTCCTAATAACCCCACGGAGTTAGCTGACTATACTGAGTTACATCAAGTAATCTCCTCAGAACTCGGACATGTCAACTTTGAATTAGGAAGGGGTACAGCTTTGAATAATACTTTTGCTGATCTGGATTGGTCCAGACAATATTTTTTACAAATAGAACACAGTCTCAATGGTGGATCAGACTTTAATACACTAGGAGTTGTTAGCTTGGTAGCTGTACCTTATGCACTACTTGCAGAAGTTTCATACTCTGGAATACCCGGTCCACAGGGTATACAAGGCCCTCAAGGAGCACAGGGAGAACGTGGGCCACAAGGTCCTCAAGGACCTCCAGGTATGATCGGACCTGTAGGAATACCTGCAGTTGTCGGTACACAAGGCGATCCAGGGCCTCCGGGACCTGTTGGAATATCAGGAGTTATTGGTCCTCAAGGGCCCAGCGGAGATCAAGGTCCTTCTGGGCCATCGGGACCTCAGGGACCTCCTGGACCACAAGGAGACAAAGGACTTACTGGGGGTGAAGGACTTATCGGCGAGCAAGGACCACAGGGAGAACAAGGAATACCGGGTCCTGGAGGAGGACCACAAGGTGACCCAGGGCCTATGGGATTACCAGGACCAGATATGGGCTTACCAGGATTACAAGGAGATGTGGGGTCACCAGGGCCTCGCGGACGTGATGGCATCTGTCCTCCTGGAGCAGCTGGGCAGTCTGGCATAACTTCCATGGTGATGAGAAGAGAGCCTCCTTCAGCTACTGCTACTGGTGTCTATCTGGATGATGGAACTAATAGAGAAGACAGTAGACCTGGATTTAGATATAGAGCTGAGAGTAATCTACCATGGGTTGATTTATAAGGATTAACTATTTAATTTTAAATACAAAAGGGCTAAGTAATTATTTGCTTAGCCCTTTTCTTTTATCGTAGGTAATTACGCATTCTCCATGCCAGGCAGCCCATCTAAACTCTCACTATTTTTTTCCTTCCTATAAGCTACTAATCCTTCTGGCCCCTTATTGTCTACCCACTTGACCATAGTGTCCCGTTCTCCTTTATAATCGTAAAAGGGAATAGTATAACCACATGAATCGGAGATGCGTTCCAGTTTTATTTTAATGATCGCTCTGGCTCCAAGGTAGTTTGGAAACAGCGACTCCATTTCATTATAACCAGAAGTATCTTTTTCAAACACCTCTCCTTTTCCTTGTAATCGGACTATTTTCGGAGGCCCTTCAAAAGCACAAAACAAGATGGTGATTCTTTGATTTTCTTTTAGATGGGCGACGGTTTCTATACCACTACCCGTTAGGTCTATATAAGCTACAGTATGATCGTCCAAAATTCGTAGACTGTCCCATCCTTTTGGGGAAACATTCACCAGATCATCTGCACTCAGTGGAGCTGTGGCCACGAAAAACATTTTTTGCTTTTCGATAAACTCTTTCAAGTTGGTAGTGATTTTTTCGTAGGTCTTTCCCATATTTTTTTAATTTAACATTACATCTAGTCGAATTATCAAGCCTCCTCAAAATAATTCTCATAAGACATCTTAATCAGCTTTTTAATTCTAGATTTCAGTTTCCGTGGTTTCAATATTTCTATCGATGGACCAAATCCAAGGAGCAGTCTTTCTAGTTCGAAATTGTGATGTAGACGCAAGTTGATCAAGATAGATCCATCAGGGTATTCTCCTGTCATTTCTTGGGAATGATGAAAAGGCTTGGTCATTATATATGGCGCCGTCTTTCTATCCACTTTTAGTTCTATGTCTATAATATCACTGTCAGATAAAACAGTTACACCAAAGGTGTTTTTGTAATAGCCATCCGGATTAAATTTCTTGCGGTCGTACTTTTCGTCGGGCACATAGTCTAGGCTGATGATTCTGTCCAGTGCCAGAGTGATAATGTCAGGCGCTTCTTTTCTTCTACCCACAACAAACCAACGATTATTAAATTCCTTAAGTATGTATGGTGTAAAAAGCCAAACCGAATTTTGTCTCGCTTTGAATGATTGATAAGCTACTCTCATAACCATCTTCTTGAGGATAGCCTGGTAGATGGTGTCTAGATGTTCTATACCAAGCAACAAATCATTCTTATCCAGATGTATAATAGCTGTCTGGTCTTTGGTCTCTCGATATACTTTATCCTCGAGTTTCTGGATGACACCATTGAGTTCTGAGAATAGAGAGAAATTCTTAAACTGACGAAGCATCTCCATAGACTCGGTTAGGATATCCATGTCTATGTCTGTTATCGGCACATCTGTGATAGAGTAGTTAGGCGTCTCATATTTATAATACTTGCGTTCATAGACGATGATAGGGGCATTATAGCCGAGCTTATCACCTCGCATATTTTGTATATCCAGCTGTACTGTACGCTTACTTACATAACTGTCCTTGCCTTCATATTCTATCAAGGCATCAGAGCAAGCGGCTATAAGATCATCCAAAGTCCACTTGCGCTGATAGTTTTGGAGGCATTTGTCTATTGTGAGGTACCTTATAAGGGCATTCTTGTTTGTTGCCATATCACTAAGTTATACAATAGTTTTGACTGCGCAAATACTTTGCGTAGTGATCAATATATATTGTGCTAAATTCAATAATTATGAAATTCACAGGAAAACATCTTATTAATATGGGATACGAACAGGGGAAGTGGTTTCGACCTGCCCTGGATCATATTAATACTGAAAGATTGTCAGGTGAGGACATGGTTTCATATCTGAAGTCAGTAGCACCTGTATACATCGCACCACATGAGACGGCTAAACCTTATCATGTAAATATCCAGGCAGAGAACGAACTAGAGCAGCATAATGTGGATATGGTATGTAAGAGCATGGATGTGCTGATGAAGACGCCTACTCTGGAAAAAGGCGCCATTATGCCAGATGCTTGCCCGACAGGTCCAGCAGGACATATACCAGTAGGAGGAATAGCTGTGGCAAAAAACGCAATACATCCAGCGATGCATAGTGCAGATATCTGTTGCTCAGTGATGATGACTTCTTTTGGAATGGTGGATCCTAAATCCGTACTGGATGCAGCACATAGTATCACCCATTTCGGACCAGGAGGAAGAGATGACCTGTCTGACTTGCCAGCTGAATTGTCTGAGAAAATATCAAGTAATGAATATCTCAATTCTGATAAAAGTATCATGTTGGCAAGAAAGCATCTGGCTACACAAGGTGATGGGAATCACTTCTTATATGTCGGTCAGTCGGAGCAGACTGGAGAGACAATAATGGTGACCCATCATGGTAGTAGGGGTTTTGGTGCCAACTTATTCAGAGTAGGTATGAAAGTCGCTGAGAGATTCAGAAGAGAAATTTCTCCTGAGACAGATAAGACCAATGCATGGATTCCTTATGATACAGAAGAAGGAAAGCGTTACTGGGAAGCCTTACAAATTGTGAGAGACTGGACAAAACTGAATCACGAAACATTGCATAAGACAACTGCTTATAAAGTGAAGACAGATCCTACACAACAATTCTGGAATGAGCACAACTTCATCTTTAAGGATGATGAAGATTTCTACCACGCCAAAGGGGCTACCCCACTGGATGATAGCTTTGTTCCTGATTCAGATTCTGGACTAAGACTGATTCCACTTAACATGAGTGAGCCAGTGCTTATAGTCAAAGGAGAAACAACTGCTAATAATCTAGGCTTTGCGCCGCATGGTGCAGGTAGGAATATCAGCAGAACACAACACAGAAAAAACAACAACGACAGAACGATAGAGGAAATCTTTAGTGAGGAGACACAGGGATTGGATATTAGATTTTTTTCAGGTCAGATAGACATCACAGAATTGCCTTCAGCGTACAAAAATGCTCAGGCTGTTCAGGAACAGATGCAGACTTTCGGACTTGGAACTGTCGTAGATAGAGTTTTGCCATACGGGTGCATAATGGCAGGAGATTGGGAAAGAGATGCACCATGGAAAAAAAGAAGACGCAAAAAAGGGTAAATCTTTTTAGTTTTGCATCATGATTTTAAAAAGCATACATATTAATAACGAACGTAGAAGTAAGCAATTACTTCTGAACCAGGATGATCCACAACTCTGGGGACGCGTACGAAGTAGGTATTGACTTTTTAAATAAAGATTAAAAAACGAAGATATACACTGAAGGCGTCCAGAATTTTTTGGGCGCTTTTTTTTATTTCTAAATTTTTATAAAGTCCTATGTGGCAGATAGATAATAGATAAAACATAAAGCTTGTTGCATAATCAATTGGTAGACAGACTTTTGAATAAGAGCATGTGAAGCTACACTAAGTGGCCTGGGATTTTTATGTCTAAAATTCTACGTAACTCATTGATTATCAATATGTTAAAATGTTTTTTCGTTTGGAAAATAGAAATATTCGAATTTACCTTTGCGGCGTAATTCCACCGAAACGGAATTTGATTAACTAGAAAGAAATGAAATACATAACAACACATATGCTTAACTGTCAAGTACAACTGGATTTGGCTGCCCTCATTAATCAAGGGCGACCGGAGCTGGATTGGTTACCTGACATATCTGGAGAGATAAAATGTGATACTTAACTAAATTAGATGAGTTATCACGAATAAAGCACCTCTCTGGAATTCAGGGAGGTGCTTTTTTTATGTCTGGTATTGTAACTCAGTGGTAGAGTCCCCGACTGTCTATCGGGATGTCGCGAGTTCGAATCTCGTCGATACCGCAAAGAATCAACTAAAAGTAGTTGATGAATTCTCAAAATCCTTGTACAGGCAAGTTTATATCTAGAGGCATAACGGTCAGGTAGTTTACTCCGTTTGGAGCGGAGGGGTCGTAGGTTCAAATCCTACTCTCTAGACAAAATAGTTTAGTTGTGTCCGGGTCACATTTTTGCCAGTAGGAACCTTGATATTAATCAAGGGTGAGGAGAAAAGAACAAGGGTGGATTGCAATAGGGAGACGTTTACGCCTCGCCTGATGGCTCGGTTCTCTCACTAGCTCATGACATCTAGTCATTCGCTTTTGCCTGGTGGCAATATGTGGGTGAAGAAAAGAAAAGGATGATTTCCAAAAGGAAGACGTTTACGCCTCGCCTGAATGGCTCGGTTCACTCTCTAGCTCATGACGTTTAGTCATTCGCTTTTGCCTGGTGGCAAATCGTTCGTTCAGGTTCGAATCCTACTCTCTAGACAAAATAGTTCAGCGATGTCCGGATCACATTTTGGCTAGTGGTCCGGACTAAGAACAAAATTAAAATAGTAGTAGCTAGGTCTGGATCACATTTTAGCGAGTGGTCCAGACTAAAATGAAAAAATCGCGGAGGTGGCGGAATGGTTTACGCAGCGGTCTTAGAAACCGTCCTCTGAAAAGAGTTGAGAGTTCGAATCTCTCTCTCCGCACAAATTACTGACAAAGGTCAGTTCATTTTTTTACATACAAAATTTAGTTATGGAAATAACACTTGCTGATCAGTATTACCTGAAGGCAGCTAGTGCTTATCCTTATGAAATAGCTGACGCGTTAGAAAACTTAAACTATGCACTTTCATACAGTGAGGACCATGCTCAGGCCTGGTGTCTACATGGAATAATTCATATGTATAGTTTGAAGAACTACCGTGAAGCTCAGGCTTCATTTAACAATGCTCTGAAAGCAGATATGGGCTATGTCGATACTTACAAGCATCTGACTTTGCTCAAAATCTACAAAGGAGAAATAGATAAGGCCTACAAAATAATTGACTATGCAATAAAGGTAGAAGCGATGGACAAGAGTACCATCCTTGCACTAAAAGCAATAGTCATGGAAATACAGGGTAGGCATGACGATGCAATAGGAATACTGAATTCTGCTAAACTTCTTTGTATAAATGCGGATACCATGCAATGGTTGGACACTATTATAAATAGGATTAAGACCAAGAGAAAACTATCTAAAAAAATAGCTAAGCAGTTTAGAAAGAAGTCAGTTGCAAAATAACTGGCTTCTTATTCTATGAACGAATAGTGCCGACAACGGTCGGCATCAGACAGACAAAACGTCTGTCTGAAATGAGTGAACCCAGTCATCAGGCGAGGCTGGGAGGAAGAAAATCTTGTGATATAAATGGATTCAGGAAATAAGGCCTGAGTCTAACTATATGGTGGCTTTAGTTTAACTGGTAAAACAACTCCTTGTGACGGAGTAGAACAGAGTTCAAGTCTCGGAGTCACCCCATCGAAGTCTGAAAGCAGACTTTGTAAGACACAAGAACAGCTTTCGTAAAGTGAGAAGCAAGTCCATCAGGCTTGCTTACTCACTTCTTAAGAAAAATGTAGGTAGTCCATGCTATGATTAATTTCATGGCTACCTCACTACCTCAGCCCGTTTAGGGTTTTCGGTCCCATTCGTCCAGTGGCTAGGACATCTGACTTTCTATCAGAAAACGAGAGTTCGATTCTCTCATGGGATACCAAAGCAGACTGAAAAGTTAGTCTACTTCAGGGCTTTATAGCCTTTAGAATATTCTGTAGTGTAATGGTTAGCACACGAGGTTTTGATTCTCGTAGTATAGGTTCGACTCCTTTCAGAATAACTTTTTTAGAGATATAGGTTAATCGGAAAAATGTTAGGCTACGAACCTAAAGTTGTGAGTTCGAATCTTACTATCTCTAATAGAATTTTTGTCTGAGTAATCAGAATTTTTGGTAGCTCAGTCGGATTACGCAAAATGAATGCGCAGGAGGTATTTATCTTTGAGGTAGAAATGAAAAAAGAAATAATTAGAATTGATTTAGACATGAATAACACGATAAAAATAATTAGAAGAAAATTCGGATGGAATATATATGGCCTGGCAAAGGACATTGAATGAGGTATATAAATATACGTCTTTCAAAAAAGCCTTTGCACAAAAATTGCAAAGGCTTTTTTGTTGGTGAACAGTATAATAGTTGAATTAATTAGCGGGCAAAGCATAAGTGGTAATGTGCTAGGCTTCCACCCTGGAAAACAGAGTTCGACTCTCTGTGCCCGCTCTGCAAGTAAATCTTTGTGAAGAAGGTTGGATGTTCAATTCTTCCTAAATCCACAAAACATATAAACATCATGACCAGCGATAAGCTGATCTCAACGTGTAAACGCTTTCGTAGCTCAAGTGGGCAGAGCACCGGATTTTTGCTCCGGGGGTTGTAGGTTCGAGGCCTACCGGGAGTACTATTTAGCGCAAAAAATCAACTAAAAGTAGTTGATGAATTTCAATGCTCATGACGTTTAGTCATTCGCTTTTGCCTCGCGGCAGTAATTGGTGAGGAAAAGAAGAGGGGTGATTTCGTTAGGAAGACGTTTACGCCTCGCCTGATGGCTCGGTTCTCTCACTAGCTTATGACGTTTAGTCATTCGCTTTTGCCTCACAGCAAATCGTTCGTTCAGCCCTTAGCGGATCACTTAGGACTTCTAATTCAAAAGTGCAAAGTTCGAATCTTTGGAGGGCTACCAAAGGACTTATAGCTCAACTGGTAGAGCACCGCTCTCATACAGCGGTGGTTGGGAGTTCGATTCTCTCTAAGTCCACAATATCCATTATTGCGCAGTATGATTGCGCAGCAGGAAATCATATTTGTATTGTCAATAAAAAGTATTGGCAACAGTAATTGAAATAAGAAATATCACCTAGTGTGATGAAGAAGGAATTTGGGATAGTTTGATATACCTGATGTGGGTTTCTATACAGCCCCATGTAACCAAAGTAGTAACTTTTGGTTTGACGATAGATGCTAGTCCGAGTACCACCATAATCAAAGGGTCGTGGGTTCGATTCCCACTATACTATACGCAGTATATAGCTCAGTAGGTTAGAGCATTTGACATTTTTATGAATTGCAGGTTCGAGTCCTGCCAGGACTAATGGTTCTGAGGCGAAACTGGTTAACGCGATAGACTTAAAATCTATTTTCATTATAGAGTTGATCACTCTTAAAAAAGGATCCCTTCGGAGTACTGTGTCTATGAAGATCGTTTCGATGAGAAGGAAAGACTTCTAAAAAGTTAGATGTATTCCTTGATTATTGAAAATCAGATTGAGATCAGAATGTAGGTTACTGGTCGATAGAAGATTCTGGAAAACTCATGTTCTATAATTCTACACTTGAAGATTTATACAACATCGAATTCAACCATTTGAAAATATCAACCAAAGCCATCATCCATTGAAATTTGATGATCAAGTATGACTCAGTACTCTTTTAATAAATAATTTTTTACTCTATAAATATTAAATCATGTTACTTATGAAACTATTCAAAACGCGAGTACAGGCTTACGAAAAAGCATTAGTATTCAGACATGGGGCACTTATAAAAGTGTTGGACCCAGGACTACATTGGGTAGGGCCATTTGTTACTATCATGAAGTATGATGTAACAGAGTTGTTCTACCATGACGACTTCGCTCTATTGCTGCAATCAGAAACATTGACAGAAAAAATAGATCTGGTGGAGGTCAGTGACCAGGAAATTGCCATAGAGTATAAAAATGGAAATTTCAATAGAGTACTGACACCAGGAAGGTATGCCTACTGGAAAGACGGACTAGAATATTTGCTAGATGTTGTAGATATGAATACCATAGAAGTAAGTAAGTCTATTAGTAGAAAGGTTTTACATAGACCAGAATTAGCTAAGTACTATACTGTACATGTTGTGGAGAGTAATGAAAAAGGTATCCTCCACGTAGATGGAGAATTTATCAGTACTCTTAAGTCTGGCGTATACTACTACTGGAAAGGTGAACGTAATGCTGTAATTAGCAAAGTAGATATGAGAAAGCAGCAAATGGAAGTAAGTGGGCAAGAACTATTGACTGCTGATAAGGCGAGTATTAGAATGAGTCTTTTTGCACATTACCAGGTGACTGATCTTATGAAGGCCTTAGTAGAGACTAAGGATTTCAGCAAACAACTATATGTTATTCTTCAGTTAGGACTTAGAGAATATATAGGACAGTATACTTTAGATCAACTCTTGCAAAACAAAGCTAGTGTAGCGCCTTATATCTTGGATTATGCAAGAGCTCGGGTAAAGGGCTTAGGTCTTGAGTTGATAGACTGTGGTCTTAGAGATATCATCTTGCCTGGAGACATCAAAGAAATCATGAATCAGGTTTTGCTTGCTGAGAAGAAAGCACAGGCCAACACGATTATGAGAAGAGAAGAGACTGCTTCTACAAGAAGCCTCTTGAATACTGCCAAGCTCATGAGTGACAACGAAATGTTATTCAAGCTCAAGGAAATGGAATACATAGAAAAGTTTGCTGACAAGGTAGGCCAGATCTCTGTAAATGGAGGTGGTCGTGTAGTAGATCAGCTAAGGGAACTAATCGGTAGTAAGTAGAATAAGTTTTAGAGCCGCTCTTATAAATTAATCTGAGCGGCTTTCTTTCTTAGCAGACTTCTGCGAGGTATAACCAGCATGCCTGATATGCATGACTAAGGTAGCGGTTGCAAACAGTAGTTCGAATCTACTTGCCTCGACTAAAAAATCTTTTTGTTACGCAGTATGATTGCGTAGTACGAATATACTTTTGAATTATTATTGAAAAAGTTCAATGAAAATAAAAGTTGGTCAAGGTTGAGTTACTTCTTTCTATAAATTTCCAATTACATATTACTCAGCCGATTACCGACTTCATGAGGCAGTAGCTCAGATGGTAGAGCAGGAATAGCTTTCTGATTACCTATGTTTTGAAATACTGTTTATCTTAAATTATTATGCTTTCTGGGTGAAAAGAAAACATGAAAATTAAAATGGTCAAAGAAGGCTTACTACAAGCATCTTATGCCCGGGTCGTGGGTTCGAGTCCCACCTGCCTCGCTTTATAGGTCAAGACTGGCTTACTACTTTAACTGGAATTTCGGTTCGAATCCGACTTATACAGTCAGTCAATTATCTAATAAGAAATAAAGGTCAATTGTCTCTTACTACTGGGGTAACTCCCACTTTTTTTGGTAAAGATTCAGAGGCAAGATTACCTTATTTATAAATCAAAAATTATCGAATAATGAAAAAGGAACTATTAAAAATTGCTTTGCGACAAAATGCGGTTGTGATTCATGATAATATTAACCTTGCGCAAGAAAAAATCAATGCCACTACTGCAGTACTTATAGCTAACTGTAATAGCTTAGGTTATACTTTCTCTGAGGATTTACTCAAAGCAATTAATAACATTTCACCTAAAGAGAAACTAGAAATTCTGGACTATCTCAAGGAAGTAAGTGGAGTGAATAAAAACTGGACACCTCTGGTAAAGCAATGGAATGTGCCTACTGGAGAATCTCTTTTTGATCATGTGATGACTTTTATAGCCAATGCACTAAATTCTAAAAAAGGGACGACGATGCCTTGCGGTCATTTAATACCGCGTGGATCCTTCCCTATCGAGCGATACAATGGCTGCCCTTATTGTGGTGCACCATTTTCATTCGAAGAACTGGAATATACTGCTGCAAAAAACAAGCTAAAAGTGTTACAGCTTTGGACAGAAACAGATCTGCTTAATTATCTGAAAGATTTGCTACAGTCTCCGACAGCTCTGGATGCTATACAAGTAGATGACCTGAAAATACTTTTGGACAACTATAAAGTAGCTGCTGATACAGAAGTGAAAATGAAAGAAACCTTAATGATTGTTATAAATACCCTAGTAGAGTTAGGAAAAGACAATGAAGCTGGGAAGTATTTCAAAGCTCCAAGTGATATCCTAAGATTTCTATGGTACAAGCATACTGGATTCCTACAGCTGGTAGAACCTAAGACAATTATCAATCGTGTAATGAAGAACAACACTAATCTTCATAGGTCTATGAATAACGGTGGTGAGTCTAAGGTAAAAGCGGAAACAGAATTAAAACTGAAATACAGTAGAAGGGAATGTAGACGCTATGCGCAATGGATAAATTGCCTAGAGATGAGTATTGGAAATCAGTGTGAGAGCATGCATCCAAAAAGAAACATGTGGGTACGTGTAATCCGTGCACTGCGCCTTTCTGAGTATGCAAAGCGACCAGGCTTCGAGAAATTGGCTGCCTTACTGGATGCTTTCTATAATGAAACCTATGAAGTATGGCAAGGACGTGTAGAACACTTTAAGTTGAAGTCAGATGCGGAAGGGACTTTCAAGTTCCTTAAGCAAAGACCGGGTTTATTTGCTAGATCACTTTTTTCTTCTATGCTATGGTTTGGGCCTGATGAAACTCTAGATCATTTCAGAGAAGTTATAGATAAAGTGCCTGCAAGATTAATCTTTACGCTTAATATGTATGCAGACATTTATTTTGTCCAAGGGGCAAGTCGTACGATAAAGGCACTAGGTGGAACAAACGTAAAAATTCCAGGTAATAAATTATTGCAGTTGTATCCAGACAGAGACCTAAAATCTATGAAGATGATGGTTCAGGAATTAAGCCTTGACAGAATCAAGAAAAAATTCAGCTCTGTCAAAAACACAAATGAATCTATCTACATCGATAAGCAATTGTATAACATCCCTATAGCTATAGGCTACAGAAACGAACAGCTTCAAGATATGTCGACTGCCCTTATGGGAACACGTTTTCCTGTAGAAGGAGACACAGTGAGATTGTTCTTAAACTGGGGAGAAGGATTACCAGCTCAGCACCTGGACATGGACCTGAGTTGTATGGTGGCTTATGATAATAAGTCAGAATTCTGTTCTTATTCGAACTTAACCATAGAGGGGTGCAAGCACAGTGGTGACATCCAACGTATTCCACACAAGGTGGGTACTGCGGAATACATTGACATAGACATCAATAGACTACAGAAATTGAATGCCAGATATGTGAGTTTCACTTGCAATGCATATACTAATGGGAGTTTGTCACCAAACTTAGTTGTAGGATGGATGAATAGCCACTACCCGATGCACGTGACCAAGCGTGGTGTAGCCTATGACCCGTCCTCTGTACAGCAACAGGTACGTATTACCCAGACCTTGACAAAAGGAATGGTCTTCGGCGTCCTTGATGTTGCCAATAGAGAGATTATCTGGTTGGAGATGAGTTTTGGAGGACAAGTTGTACAAAACATGAGCACCCAGATGGTAGAGTCAGTAATAAATAAGTTGGACGCAAAACTTAAGATAGGTGACTTATTAGATCTTAAAGCCGAGACTCATGAACTGACTTTGGTTTCTGAAAAGGAACTTGCTGATGAGGTCTATGATCTGGACTGGGCGAGGAATACTGCTCAGGTGAGTCAATTGTTTTTAGGATAATCCATTTTGATTCTTAATATAGTTGTGAGCCGTTTTGACTAGTGTTAGAACGGCTTTTCATATTTAGCCCTTTCTAATTTTAGTCTATAGCCTAGCTATATTGACCGTTATTTATACTTGCTGCCGCCATGATACGTTAAGAAATCTCTCTTAATTTTCTTGTCAAGATAAATTCCTTAAATTACAATCTAACTAATAGACTCTTATTCTAAAAGGGCCAAAAAACTATTTATGATTATAGTCTTACGTATAAGATGACACTGCCTTCTCGGAGTGGTATTTTGATCTTCATTACGGTTTTGTCTTTCCTGTCAGGCCTGCTTCTGATACATAGGACGGGAGAAAACATGCGCAGTAATGGCTTAGAGAACCGTATCTTCAAAAAGAAGGCGGAAGGTCAGTTGGCTATAACGTCATTCAAGAAGGAGATAGATAAGTTGGCCTTTCTGGTTTTAGCAATCAGGAATCAAATTGAGTCCATTGACAGAATTCCCAGTGCACCAAGGCTACAAGGCCTTTTACTTGGCCAACTGAATGGCATGAATTACAACAACCCATTAGTCATCTCTTACCTTGACTCAAATCATATCTTTCAATATTCCGTAACGCGTACATCAATCAATGCAAATCGCTTAGCTGGTACAAAAGTACAATCTCTTCGGGACTCTGCAGAAATCAACCGCCTTAATAATTTAATGAAAACCGACGAGCTCAGGCTATTTCCTCCACTCAACCTAATAGAGGGTTGGGTAGGCATTCCTCTAAGCTTTCGTATTCAAAAGCAAGGAAAAACTGTTGGCTATTTCTGTCCAATAATAGATTTCAGGTCTATCATAGATGAATTATACAATAGACCATCTGCAAAAGAATTTGTGTACAAATTTTCTTTCAATGACAATCTCATCTTTGACAGGCAAGCTGTACACGACGGGACCAAGGTCTACAACAACACGAAGGATGCTGAGTCTTATATAAATTTTGAAACACGACCCGAAAAAGATTTTCTCAAAAATGCCTTTTCTTGTTTTGGTGCTACTTTCAATATTGAAATTGATTACAAGGAGCCCTACTCGTTTAACACAAATCAGAAGTTACTGCTTGAAAGTTGGTGTTTTCTCAACACGGTTCTTTTCTCTGCTATCGGTTTCTTTTTGTATTGGCATAACAAAAAGCGTCAAGAGTTAGAAAGACAGAGTGATCAATTAAAAAAATATAATGAAGCATTGCAAAGGTTTACTTTTGCCACCTCTCATGATCTGAAAGAACCACTCAGAACTATTTGTGCATTCAGCTCTCTTTTAGAAAGACGTTATAAGGACTTACTTGATGATAAAGGCAAAGAGTATCTAGACTACGTTATAGGTAACAGCTCTAGAATGAATGCCTTACTTGAAAGTTTGCAGAAGTATACCAAATTAATAGATGGCCTAGAAAGTCCTAAAGAATTGGTTGGTATAACTGAGGTTATAGAAGATGTAAAAGAATCACTACATGTCTTAATTTCTGAAAGTGGAAGTCGAATAATTGTCGAAAATGACTTTCCTAAAGTCCATATCAACAAACTCCAAATGCATCAAGTTTTACAAAATTTGATTTCTAATGGTATTAAGTTCAATGATAATGAGACTCGTGAGGTTTACATCGGTTATGAGAAAAACAATGGTCGAGATATCTTCTTTGTAAGAGATAATGGTATTGGAATTGATAAAAAACATCACAGCAAAATCTTTGAATCATTTCAGCAACTCGACAAACAAAATTATACTGGGTCCGGCTTAGGCTTGTCGATTTGTAAAAAAATAATTGAAGAACAT
Source organism: uncultured Saprospiraceae bacterium (assembly GCA_964556525.1). Classification (GTDB taxonomy): domain Bacteria; phylum Bacteroidota; class Bacteroidia; order Chitinophagales; family Saprospiraceae; genus RFSX01. The sequence continues at coordinate 593 of CAZKXO010000057.1, read as the reverse complement.
AACGGCAGTATTTGGGTGAAATCTAGTGAAGGAGAAGGATCGACTTTTTACTTTTCAGTCTCAAAGGGTTAAGGTAGATGATCTGTGGTCTACTTGCAATGTTGAGCAGCCACCTAAAGACCATATTCTGAAAAACCGCATAGGCAGAAGAAGCACCGAAAGCCAAACAAAAGCAAATCAAACTAATCTTTGCAGACAAACGGATATTAAGACGGACTGCTGCCTCATTAAATCCCAACTTTATAACAACAGCTAAAAACAGACCCAATGCAAAAGAAACTATCAAGTAAGTTACTCTCCATAGAATTACATCTTGTTTGCCAGCTAGATTCATAAGCTAATGATGCTTAATCAAAAGTATTCAATATATTACACTATCTGAGGACAGCTAATAAGAAGAAAAAGTAAGAAGCCTTGATCCAGATTGGACTAATCATGGCAATTCTTTTTCCACTAACCCTAACAAAAAGTACTATGTTAGATAAAAACCTTAAAGAATACTGGAACGACTGATGAATCCATGTGCAGTATACTGTGGCAATCAAATAAGGCAGATATGACAAAAGCAATCTTCTTCGACATGAACGAAACCT
>CAZKXO010000056.1:0-15045 GCA_964556525.1 uncultured Saprospiraceae bacterium | reverse complement strand
CACTTCCTCACCATCACTTAGCGTAAAACTTGATTGCGAATAATTGATATTAGACCTTATGCGCAGTTTGATGTCATCTGTTATTTTATCTGCACCGATACCAGCAGAAAAGTTACCCGTACGAAAGTTAGATTCTCCACTTGCATTAGCGTTTGCATTTATACGGAAGGACCAGTTTTTCCATGGGTCATTCTCAGTTATATCTTCTGTACTCGTAACCGACGCTGTGTCTATGCTGTAATCCAGCTTATCTATAAGTGAAGTTTGTATGAGATAGGGTAGGAGACCTTTTTTAAGATTCTTGAGGTACTGTTCCCTAGCCACAGCATCTGACACATTGGCCTCTCTGTAGAATTGTATAGTGTCACTCTTCGCTTCATACTTATTTTGCCCACTGATGATAAACTGGATTTCTCTAGATCCACCACTGGCACTCTGGTCGGTTGCTAGAACAAATATATCAGCAGCTTGTCTGTCTTGGACAAAATTAACATAAGTCATTTCCTGCTTTACATAGACAAAGTAGCAGCGAGTATTACAATCGATAAATAGTTGGAGTCTATCATCCTGACCTTGTCCTAAGAGCTGTACTGATTTTAACAGCAACATCAGAAAGAAAATGAAACTTGTTCTGGACATATGGTCTTCTAAATTTAGGAGTAAAATTAGTCAAATTTTAGTGTCTAAGTTGTTCCACTTTTGACATCAAATCCTATATTCCTAACTGGAATGACTAAGGTTCTCAGAACATCAGAATGCCTTCAAGCTTCCCTCAAGTCTGAGAACCATTCGACCGCATAATTAGGTTGTTTTTTATTGCCCTTGCTCTATCAACTTATCTATATCATTATTGATAGATAGAATCATAAGACAAGTCGCTGTGCAGAACACTGGACTGGTAATACAGTGATGCCCATTCCAACTCCCATCTCTGTTTTGAATATTGTTCAGATTGGCTGCGACTTGTTCGTACCAGTCGGTCCAGCTTTCATCATTATTTATGATAAGTGATTCGCCAGTCTGAAGAAAACTCATAAACTCTTCTCCACCATTATTACCAAAGCCTTTCATCACATTCTTGTCTTGGGCTTTGCGTTTTGCTGAGTCATAAACTTTGACGGCTGTCGAGAACTTCATTGCATCTTTTTCTGACAAGCCCACTCTTTTTAGATTATCATAGCTGATTTCTTTTTCTTCCAGGATTCCAGATTCATTGGCCTCAGCGATAATTTGCTTAGCCTTTCTTGCATCCACGGCGTTTGCTCTGACAGATCCTGAGACCGAATAGAGCATAACCCCAGCACCGTCTCTGGTTTCTACGCTTTCGTTGCTGTGGTCATAATTGTTAGTTTGGTAGGCTTTGGATCTGTTCAGGACTTCTATGTCTACTGCAGCACCTTGGGCGGCAGCCGATTCCAGCGCATTGGTCGCAAAGGCAGATTGTAGGACGCCTGCCCAGCCTGATCCTTTTGCTCTACCATTTTCGTCCATCTTCATTTGCACCATATCTACAGACTTGTTTATAGCAATGAATAAGGGTTCGTATAGCTTATCAGATTCCTCTAGTTGGTCCAGTAAGTTTGTGAAGTACTGGGTAGTCAGGACTAAATCTATGTTTTGACCTAGTTTGTTTTGTATCTGTGTTCCTCTGAGCTTGGTAATAGGTTGATGTGGTTCTGCTTGCTCTACTGCATTGAGCAGAAATTTCGTGGCTTGCATCAGCTGTTTCGCATAAGGTCCTTGATTAGGACTACTTCCTGATCTTAATAGTGACATGGCAACCATAGCTGTAGTTGCTGGGTCGGCAGGGACTTTATGTGGGTTCATTTCTCCTTGATTGCGGTGGAATCCGGCACCCCAACCACCATCTGGATGTTGTGCTTTTTCTAGCCATTCTAGTCCTTCGTCTATGGCAGATTGTATGACTGCTGAAGTTTCGTAGGTGCAATTATCATCTAGATCGACTTCTCCAAAGACGGTATTGAAAACACAATGTTCTGGCTTTACTTGATTAGGGTAGAGTAGGCTCTTTGCCTTGACTAAGAGTAAACAACTAAAGGAGACCAAAATAAATAGGGCTTTATTTTTCATAATGAATGCGTTTGGTGATAAAATAAGTGGTCCATCTTAAGGAACACATAGAGGGGATGCACAAAGTGTCGGCTTTACATAATTGTTTTTATAAGTTTTTTGAAAAGAATAACATTTGATTAGACAACCTTCCGTTCTTATAAAGCATTCTAGTAATTAAATAACAAAAAGTAGTATGAAACAGTACAGCACATATTTTCTCGCTCTTCTCTTTTCTATGGCCACTGTAACTGGAATAGCACAGAGTAAAGCTGGAACTATACAAGAACTCGGTCAGGTAGATTGGCTTAGAGATTATGATACAGCTTTGGCTGAGTCCAAGAAAAAGGACAAGCCCATTCTTATTCTATTTCAGGAAGTACCTGGTTGTGCTACTTGTAGAAATTATGGCGACAATACGCTTAGCCATCCACTTATCGTAGATGCTATAGAAAACGAATTCATCCCTTTAGCTATATTCAATAATAAAGGCGGTGCGGATAGAAAAGTCCTAGATCATTATGGTGAACCTACATGGAATAATCCTGTAATGAGAGTAGTAGACAGCAATGGAGAAAACATTATGAAGAGATTAGCTGGGAATTACTCGGCGGAAGGCCTGGTTCTTTACATGAGCTTAGCACTCAGAACGGCTGGAAAAGGTGAGCCAGAATATCTCAATTTACTGAAAGAAGAACTTACAGCAGATAACACTGAGACTGCATATTATAAGATGTATTGCTTTTGGAGTGGAGAGTCTCATTTTGGAGCCAAAGATGGCGTCGTAAGTACAGAACCTGGATGGATGGGTGGACACGAGGTTGTAAAAGTAACTTTCGATAATGAGGTCGTCAGCAAAAAGTCTTTAGATCAGTACGCAGCTAAGGCTAATTGTTCACCTCAGACTAAAGGCAATTACCGCATAGATAAAGATCCTCAGTATTATCTAAAGAAATCAAAGTACAGATACCTACCCTTGTCGGATATCCAAAAATCCAAGATTAATGCAGCTTTGGGACATGGTCAAGATCCGACACAGTATCTAAGTCCGACACAGATACAATGGTTGTCAGATTCTAGCTCTAAAAAAGTACTGTATACTGAAGATTTGATGTCGGCTTGGAAGGTAGCGGAATCTATGGACTAAGAAAAAGTAATAAAGAGATACATCATAAGAAGACACGGTCCAATGATAACCATATAGATATAGATTGTTTTTTTAAATAGTATTTTCAGAAAAAAAGTGCTTGTGGATTCCACAGGCACTTTTTCTTTTGCAGCTATATTTTACTCAGACCTTCTAGGCCATATCCATAGGAATTCTGAGTATCTGTCCTGGATAAATCTTGTCCGGATGCGAAAGCATCGGCTGATTTGCTTCGAAGATGGCGTTGTATTTCATAGGGTCACCATAGACTTCCTTGGAGATTTTAGATAAGGTATCTCCTTTCTGCACTTCATGAAACTTTGACTCTGGTTCTGGATTTGTAACAGATATCATATCTCCTACACTGGCTACACCTTCCACATTTCCAAGAGCAAGAATAATCTTTTCTCTATTGGCATTGGTGTCAGTAATCCCAGTAACACTAACATGTTCGCCTAAGTCGATATGCAAGTCACTTACAGAAAGTCCAAGTCTTTCGATCTCTCCCTTCAGAGCATCTATTTTTCTGTCTTCTGGTGTTCGATTGTCAGTGACAGTCTCTGATACTACTTCTTTTTTCTTGAATAGTTTAGCGCCTGCTCCTTTTATAAAAGAGAATAATCCCATTTTTCAGTATTGTTTTTAAGGTTAAATAAAATTGATCTAACTTCAGACCAAGGCAAAAAGACACAATTTCTTTGGATAATACAAATGAACCAAGGCTAATCTACCAGCCTTAACGTACTCACTCCTTAATACTGGTTAGTTCGACGGATTAGAATTTATTACTGAAACATCGAGCACCCGGTCATACTCTCCACCCATCTCTCTGTAATATACTATAAGCTGATAGTCATTTTCTGTTTCGAACCAGCTGCCCTCTATAGTGTCAAGGTTCAACATGCCGTTCTCATCTTCTGTAGCGAACATATAATCGTAGAAGCCTTGCTTTAAGTGCAGTGTTTTTTCATATAAACCTCTTTCGAAATTATATTCCATTCTGAATTTTTCTCTTACTTGCCAGTCAGTAAAAGCCCCTACTATATAGACATCGTCTTCCAGTTCGCCTTCAGTTTCTAGAGTGAAAATCGCTTGGACATACTCACTACTTACCTCACCATCCGCAAAATCTTTGTTCTCTATTATATACCCTCCATTGGCATCAGGTTCAGTATAATAATGCTTGTTGGCTCTCCTTTGGCCAAGGTCCATCAGTACATAGGTGATACCATCTTCTTGATTTATGGAATGGACAAACTCACTTCTGTATTTCAGCGTTCTGACATCACAACTCCTAAATTCTTTGACTGCTGGAAAAGTCAATGCATCAAAATCATCAAAAAACAAGATATTGTTTCTTGCAAAGGTACCCCTTACATTGCTGTAGGCAGAATTGGTATTACCATTCTGCATTACCGTCAGGAAGAGCTCTTGCTGAGGCCTCATGATTTTGATCTCCTCATAGTTGAAATTGATTTTTAGCTCCTGATGCGTATTTAGTTTTTGGAGATTTTGTGGCTTTATGACCATACCTGAAACTTCTGCGATAGACTCGGTAACGATAAACTGTCTCGTGAGCACTGTTCTTTCCATGTCCTGGTCATAGATAATTAGAAGGAAATTACCAGAGATGGTCCAGCGCAAGTCTTCGTTGGGTAAGACCAGTGTATAGTGGGTATAGTCTGAGTAAGCATTGGTAGAATAGGCAAATTCATTGATTTCTTCACCATTAAATCCCTCCATAAATTCTAACTCAGTAAGATTAGAAGGTTGCCAGTCTTTATCACAGTGCAGTATCTGGTAGGTGTAATTTTTATATCCACCTTCTCTATCATCAAATTCCAAAGTCAGTTGTCCCGTCCCATTAAGATTTATAATAGGGAGAGACAGGATTAGACCACTGTGACTAAATTGTACAGATTGAATAAAATCAAAGTAAGTATGATTGCGATATAGGATGTCATCATACTGCGCCTGTAGGCTGATAACCATGGACGACAGTATAACCAATAGTAGATTCTTCATAGGTAATTTATAGACGTTCATTGTTTATAAAATGAAACAAATGACCATCAAATTAACATTTTGATAGTAATTATTACTTCCCTTGTTATAACGAAGTGTAATCATGATTAAATGTGAGAACAAAGCTACTTGTTAGTATCAAAGTGCTTAGACGACCATTTATTACAGTAAATCAAGGGATTAGGCGCAATTTAGTGATCAAATGAAACATAGCTCCTCTATACTTGGCTTCTTTTTTTACATTAGTGAATATTAACAATTGACTGATGATAAGCTGACTTGTGATCAGCTGATATAAACTGCAATTTACCTATTATGTACTCTATCCAGCCACTACAATTTTTTGTAACCCTATTGCTTTTTGCCACCTGCCAGCTTAATTGTGCTCAGAAGCAAACTCCTATGAAGGATATTGTTACCACTACTGAAACTACAACTATGACAGACAGTGAAGCCTCCTCGGATAAGCTGGTCAACCCTCAGAAATGGCCGAGAATTAAAACGATTCCGCTGAACCCAGCTGTAGAAGCAAGAATAGATGGATTGATGTCAAAGTTGACTCTAGAACAAAAAGTAGGTCAAGTTATACAAGCTGATAATGGCTCCATTACACCAGAAGAACTGAAAAAGTATAAACTGGGATCTGTCCTAAGTGGTGGAAATTCTGCTCCTGGCCCACTGCCATATGCAGATACCAAAACCTGGTTAGAGATGGCTGATAAATACTATAATGCCTCGATAGATGATGATGGAGTAGAGGTGGCTATACCCTGTATCTGGGGCATAGATGCTGTACATGGACATGCTAATTTACTGGGCGCTATCGTCTTTCCGCACAATATAGGTTTGGGTGCAATGCGGAACCCAGAACTGATGGAGGAAATTGCCAAAGTCACAGCTCATGAACTCACCGTTTCAGGTCACGACTGGACTTTTGCGCCCACACTTGCAGTACCACAGGATCTACGTTGGGGTAGAAGTTATGAAGGATTCTCAGAAGATGGGGAGTTGGTAAAATCTTATGCGGACCGCATAGTCTTTGGCTTACAAGGTCGATTAGGTTCTGATGAATTTATGGGAACAGGTAAGGTCATCTCTTGTGCAAAACATTTTCTTGCAGACGGAGCAACAGATAGAGGAGCAGATCAGGGCGATGCGCTTATCAGTGAAGCCGAGCTGTCCAGAGTTCATGCTGCGGGATATTATAGTGCCTTACCAGCTGGTGTACAGACTGTGATGGCATCTTTTTCAAGTTGGCAAGGTAGAAAATTGCATGGCGACAAGGAATTACTTACTGATGTACTAAAGGGCAGATTGGGCTTTAACGGATTTGTAGTAGGTGATTGGAACGGGCATGGGCAAGTGCCAGGTTGTACCAATACAGATTGTGCACCATCGCTAAATGCAGGACTGGACATGTTTATGGCCCCAGACAGCTGGAAAGGACTATACGAAAGCACCTTAAGACATGTGAAAGATGGAACTGTGCCGATGTCTAGATTAGATGATGCCGTCCGGCGTATACTAAGAGTGAAAATAGCAACAGGGATTTTTGAGAAAGGTGCACCGAGTACAAGGAAAAATGCGGGCAACGAGCAATTACTAGGGCTACCTAATCATAAGGCTGTAGCAAGACAAGCAGTGAGAGAATCTATGGTCCTGCTCAAAAATAATAATAACACCTTGCCGATAGATGCTCGAAAGACTGTCTTAGTAGTTGGTGATGGTGCCAATAGTATATCTAAGACTTGTGGTGGATGGACCCTGTCATGGCAAGGTACTGGTCACAAAAACAAGGAATTTCCTAATGGCCAATCTATCCTTGAGGGTATACAGAATTCTGTGGAAGCTGCTGGCGGTAAGGTTATCCATTCTCCCGATGGAGATCTTAGTATACAAGCTGATATCGTCATAGCGGTATATGGAGAAAATCCTTATGCTGAATTTCAGGGCGATAAAGAAAATTTAGATTTTACTCCTGCAGGTTTTGATGTCAATAAGCTTGCTCAGTATAAAGCAAAAGAAATACCAGTAGTATCTGTATTCTTGTCTGGCCGTCCGCTTTGGACCAATCCGGAGATAAATAATTCAGATGCTTTTATAGCTGCTTTCTTGCCGGGTAGTGAAGGTGGAGGTGTTGCCGATTTACTATTTCAGAATGATTCTTCTTATGACTTTAAGGGACGCTTGTCCTTTTCATGGCCTGCCAGTGCTGTCGGCTTAGCCAAGGACAATCCTTTATTTAAATTGGGTTATGGGCTCAGCTATAAAAGTACCGACCAGATCGGACAACTGTCTGAGACCTCAGGACTAGAAGGGGCTAGTGTAGCATCTACTGGAGAATTCTTTGCCAAGGGCGCAGCAGTAGCACCATGGAGTCTATGGTTTAATTCTGATAATCTGGATAAACAAATAAAAAGTTATCCTACCTCAGTAGGTGGTCTTATAGTGAGCAAAACAGATCATTTGGCACAGGAAGATGCGCTGCGATTAAAATGGACAACTGCCGCAAACGACGAACTACGTATCAATACTGCAAATGCCAGTGATATGTCCCGACAAGCTAACGGTGCCATGGAACTGACCTTTGCAGCAAAGTCTTATACTTCTGAGGCGGCAACCATCAGTTTAGGAATGTGTAGTGCTGGTTCTGCTTGCAATAAATCCTTGAGAATTACTATTGCTGCCGGCGACTGGCAAGAATATAGAGTCAGTCTAAGTTGTTTTGATAAGTTAGGTGTGGATATGACTCAGATCAGATCTGCCTTAATGGTTGCTGCAAGAAATGGATCAGATATCGGGATAGGCAATGTGAGGCTGGAATCAGACCTGGATGCCAAGCCGGGTTGCGATGGCAAGTAAGGTCTACTAAGTTAGACTTCTAAAATCATAGCCTGATGAGGAATGTCATCTTCTAAGTATTCGGGACCAATAGCAACAAAACCCAGATTGACATAGAATCCAAGGGCGTAGACTTGAGCAGATAGTTTGATATTTTGTTCGGGATAGATATCCTTACATACCTTGATTGTGTATTGCATCAGCTTTTTACCTAAACCTGTTCCTCTATGCGTTGCTTTAGTAGTCACTCTTCCAATGGCTGGGTATTCCTTGTAACTGCTGCCTGGAGGTACTATGCGTGCACAAGCTATAAGTATTTCTTCATCAAAGGCTAAAATGTGGTGACTCGTTTGGTCCAGCCTGTCTGCATCCTGGTAAGGGCAGTCCTGTTCCACTATAAAAACTTCTTGTCGCAAACACATGAGGTCATAGAGCTCGTTAATGTTTAGCGCATCAAAGGTCTTATTATAGAATCTGGAGCCCATTGTGATCTAGTTGTTTTCAGAAATGGTTCTTAAAATAGCAGGATTAGAAACGGACGTTTTGATTTGGTAGACACCTGCTATGCCGAGATGGTTTTGTTCTCTGTCCTCTACCTCCGAGAATTGTATGCATTCTAGTAGGTCAGAGTAAAAGATATGGTCGTAAGGAACTTTGGAAGTCAGAGAGACATTACGTCTACTGTTGCTTAGCTCAGAATTATCTCTAAAAGTCTTTATATCATTGGTCCAGTAGACTTGGTTGAAATCTCCTAAAGCAACTGTAGGGTTAGCTAGTTTTTTGATATAATCAGCAACAGCTGCGAGGTGATCTTCTGTCTTAATATTTTTAGACTGTATGCTGGGTGGAGCGATGTAAGCACTAACTATATTGATATCCTGATAGCCGTTATTGATGGTGACATTAATATTTGGTATCTTTTTGTAATAGAAGGTTTCCGTTTTCTTGATAGGCTTTTTGGAGTAGATGCCCATGCCGAAAAGATCTATACGTACACGTCTATGTGTATGAGGAAATTTCTTGTGCAAGAAATTGGATATTATCAGGTCCCAGTCCGGTGTATATTCTTGAAAGGAGAGGACTTCACTGTCAGTACTTAATATGAGCTTTTCTAACTCATCATCACCTTTATTGAAAGATGACAGATTGAAATGGGCGACTTTTACTTTCGGCAGGTTGTTCTGTTCTGGTAGTATCATAGCCGAATTGGAAGCAGTTTTCAGATAGAAGGCCAGCAAGCCACAGGCAAGCATACTGATAAACATCAGTCGCGTTTGATTGAAAACTAAAAATCCCAAACTTAGGATAAGCATACCAAACATGACCTGGACAGCAAACTCTGAAGTCTTTCGGAAGAATTCTATATCTGGCGGATACATGATAATATAGACACCAAGCAAGATAAACACTGCTGTCGTTAACTGTGTGAGCTTATGTCCGAGAATATTCTTCAACTAAGGGTCAGTTTATTGGTAAAGATAGCACACAAACCATCTTTCCTGTAAGAACATCGCCATCTGAATGAAAGATGTCATAATAAATGATATAGATGCCTACAGGCGCTACCGAGTCATCAGGCAACTTCCCTTCCCATATTATAGAACCAGAAGTGCCTAGCAACTTATTTTCTGCGACTCTTGTCTGTAGTCGTCCGTGGTCATCAAATATGGACACGTTGGCTACAAAGCCAGGTTTGTCAAAACTAAAATTGAGTTGCACAAAATCTTCAAAACCATCTCCATTAGGTGTAAAGACCTTATTGGCCAATTCTAATTGTTCCTCATTAGAGGTGGGATTGCTATTCTGAGAGTTCTCATATCCAGGTGTGCCATACTTGTTCAGAGATGAAGAAGAAAACCAATTGTCAGGATCGTTGGTGTCGCTGAACCCTGAGAGCCGTTCTATGCTTACTCCTTCTCGACCAGCTGTGGTGAGTAGATCTGAATGAAAGTCATTATTATAATCTAATGAATCCAAAGTTATTAGGTTGCCGGCTACATTGGCCCGTAACCAGACATTGCCTTCATCATTGACATAATTGGTGATTCCAAGTTCTATAATATTAGCTTCCGGAATCGGCTCGTAAACGTCTATGATCTCCTGCCTGTCTTGTGTGAATGCAATGATTTCTCCAGGAGCTAGGATTAGATCATCGGGCAAAGGAACATCATTAGCACTACTGTTGGCCCTAGCTAATAGCAGCCCTTCCAAACTTAGTGTCTTGTTGGAGATATTTTTAAGTTCTACAAAGTCTGCTGATAGGCCAGAGTTGGGGTCATAAAGTAATTCATTGATAATAAGGTCACCGATAGCAGGGGTCTCAGTTATCATCAGACTGAAGCTGGCTGATTCCATTTCATTACCCAAAAGATCGGTCAGTCCAGAGACTGTAAGTGTAACAGTTCTATCACTAGGAAGAGGTCTTTGTAAATCCAGACAGAGTCGGTTGGGATCTATAAGTCTCATGGTGTTAACCAGATTCCCACTGGAAAAATCAAATGTAGCAGCTGCCAGAGAAGATTCATCTATGGCCTCATCGAAAACCAATTCTATTTTGGAAGCAGAAAGAGCTGTTATATCAGCCAGTATGGGCCCTGCGGTATCAGGCAATAGCTCCTCTATACGGATATTGTCAAAGGAGAATAGGGTAGCTCTTGAGCTTGTGTAGTCACAGACTAGTCCAAACTCTCCAGCCATGCTGAGGAAGTTGTCTTCAAAGAGTACACTGAAAGATTCTTCTTCTGCTACAGACCCTAGGTCTCTAGTTGCTAGCGTCCAGACATCATCAGCATCTTTAGTAACTATAAACTGGAGGGCAAAAGCTTCTGCCACCTGTCCCATGTCTCCCTGAGCAATCAGATTTTCTGTACCAGCATCCACCCAGATAAAATTAATAGCATCGTTACTACCTGTTTCTCCTAGTTCTAGTTTGTATCCTGTCGGGTTGTCAGAGTTAAAATCGTCAACCGCAAGCCATATTACTAGAGAATTAGAGCCCGAAGGTGCGAAGTCAAGTAGGACATCTATGCTCCACCTGAGGCTGTCAGGAAAATCTAAAGCTGTGTATATGCCCGCTGTACTTGTCTCAGATCCATTGAGTTGTAGCTGCTGGGAAGCATTGACAATAAAAGTAGAAACATCTCCTTGCCAGTCACTGAGGTCATCTGTAGAGAAGTCTGCAGAAAATTGACCTGTTAAAGTTTGACTAAGTCCGACAATTATGAAAATTAGGAACAGTCTTGGCATTTACTCTCTTGTGATTATTGATGACTTAATAGTCTAAATTATCTTATTTAGATAACATAGCAATTTCAAAATTGTGAATAAGTCCAGAATTATCAGCTTTTTTGAAGTTAAAAAATTGATAATCAATGTGTTGTGAGAATTTTGGTTTATGAAAGTTCTTCCAGCAAAAATGCCATAATGCAGTTATTTTTGTATGGAATAAGATAAATTAGAAAAGACGAATCGTAATGAAGCTTGCACTTGTAGGTGCCACCGGTCTGGTAGGCAGAGAAATGATAGAGGTTTTACAAGAAAGAAATATAGAGGTAACAGAGTTTATACCTGTTGCTTCAGCTAGATCTGTAGGTAAGAAATTGACTTTTGCGGGTAAGACGTGGGAAGTCGTATCGATGGATGATGCCATAGAAAGAAAACCAGATTTTGCTCTGTTTTCTGCAGGAGGATCTACTTCCAAGGAGCATGCCCCTAGATTTGCAGAAGTTGGTACTACTGTCATAGATAATTCCTCGGCTTGGAGAATGGATCCTACCAAAAAGCTTGTAGTCCCAGAAGTAAATCTTTCTGTTCTTTCTGAAGAAGACAAGATTATAGCCAATCCCAATTGTAGCACCATACAACTGGTCGTCGCTCTAAATCCCCTACATAAGGCCTTCGGTATAAAAAGACTAGTTATTTCTACCTACCAATCATTTACAGGAACAGGAGCTAAGGCTGTGAGTCAATACGAGGGAGAGCTAAATAAGCAGGAAGAGGGCAGCTTTGATATGGCTTACAATTACCCAATATTCGAAAACTGTATTCCTCATTGTGATATCTTTTTGGACAATGCTTACACAAAGGAAGAGATGAAATTGGTTCATGAAACAAGGAAGATACTTTCTGCACCAGATCTAGCAATAACAGCTACCGCAGTAAGAGTACCAGTGCATGGTGGTCACTCAGAAGCTGTAAATATAGAGTTCGATAAGCAATTTGATATAGAAGAGGTAAAGGCCTTATTGGCCAATGAGCCAGGTATTGTCCTTCAGGATGATGTAAAAGAAAATGTCTACCCTATGCCTCTACTCGCTAAGAAAAAGGATGAAGTATTTGTAGGAAGAGTAAGAAGAGATGAGTCTATAGAAAAAGGACTGAATCTATGGGTGGTTGCCGACAACCTAAGAAAAGGAGCGGCAACGAATGCTGTTCAGATTATGCAGGAACTGGTCAATAATACCAAGAAACCTGCTGGCGCAATGATGGGCTAGAAAGATGACGTATAGCTGAGAAGTTGTACAGTCATAGAATTATATAATTACTGAATGATGTCGATAAAGATTCGACATTTGAAAAAATCACATGAGATGAAAAAGAAGATTGTACTATGGGGCACCGATGCCGAAGACAAAAAAGTCCTGATTGCTTTAGAACTTAAAGAGAAAGAAAATCAGGTAAACCTTTACACCTTTAACCAAGATATCGTAAGCGAAGTTTTCTATAACCAAATGATGGATGACTGGCGAGTAGGACGTCCACTAGAGTTTCCTGAAGGCCACGAACTGATGGTCAGAGAACTTTCTGTTACTGAAGATATCCTTCCAGAAACTTTAAAAGTCCAACGTGGAGACCTGATTAACAGGGCCAAAGCAGAGTGGCACTTTGTAGTATTATCTACCAAATTATATGACCTCTATAACAATGAGTTAGGAGAAATCAAAGACAGGCTAGAACAGCTAGTAGGATTTGATGGAGGAATATGGGATGAGCTAAAAGGATTTTGGGGAAAGGTTTCAGAACAATCTCGAGAAAGAAATCTCTTCAGAGAGCATGCTGATAAACTAAAAGACGAGACAAATGTCCTCTTCAATAAACTAAAAGAATTCAGAACTCAAGCCAACGCCGAGTTAGCAAAAATATCTAAGGAACACGTAGCCAACTTTACTTCCAAACTTGATCAAGTTAAGACCAAGGTTGCAGATGGAAAAAGCCTTAGTCCACTATTCGATGAGCTGAAAAAAATCCAGAAAGAATTCAGCGGTACAGAGTTTACTAGAAATGACAGATCAAAAATCTGGAAAAGAATAGACGAAACCTTCAAACTTGTCAAAGAGAAGAAATACGGAAAGCAAGAAGGTCAGCAGGGTGGTGCAGTAAGTCGACTAGAAAGAAGATACCAAGGCCTGAAGTCTGCAATCGGAAAGATGGAAGCCTCCATAAATAGAGATAAGCGTGATATAGATTACCAATCTGGGAAGTCTGGTAGACCTATGGGACAGTTAGAAATGCAACTGAGACAGGCTAAGGTCGTCATGATAGAAGAACGTATCTCATCCAAGCAAGAAAAGCTCGACGAAATGTTAGCTACTAAAGTGGAGCTGGAAAAGCGCATGGAAAAAGAAAAGGAAAGAGAAGCTAAGAGAGCAGAGAAAGCAGAAGTAGAAAAGAAAAAAGCAGAAGTAAAAGAAAAGATGAAGGCAGAAATGGCTGAGAATAAGCCTGAAATCTCAGAAGAGAAAGCTGCCAAATTAGCTGCCGCTGCGGAGGATATCAATAAGCCTAGAGGCAAAAAGAAAACTAAGAAGACGGAAGAGGCTGCTACAGCACAAAAAGAAGAAGCACAGACTACTTCCTCTGACCAAGCACCACAAGTAGCTACTGCAATTACAGCAGAAACAGCAGCAGCACCAAAGGATGGAGAAGCAGAAGTGGAAGAAAATAAGGATGTCGCAGTGGTAAGCGAAAAAGTTACTGAAGAAAAGGCTAGTCCTTCGGAAGAAGTTTCTACCACTGAAGTTGGAGATGCAGAAGTAACCGAGGAAACCTCTCTACTAGGCGCTGCATCGGCCATGATAGAAGATGCAGTAGAAAATGTAGTAGATACAGTAAAGGCTGTTTCGGCTGTTATAGCTGACAAGGTAGAGGAGCATACTGAAAATGTAAAAGAAGCTGCTGGTGATGCAAAAGAAGCACTATCAGAAAATGTAGAAGCCGAAGCTGGCAGTGAGTCTTCTGCTTCAGGTACACTTCTGAAAGGTGGCTTGTTAGCTACAGCTGTAGCAGCGGGTTCTAAACTTGTAAAAGATGCTTCTGAAAAGTTAGGAGAGATATCTGAAAAAGTAGGCTTGGATGATGCCATAGAAAATGTTACAGAAACAGCTAAGGATACCGTAGAAGAAGCAAAAGAAGCTGTCAAAGAAAAAGCCGAAGACGTTGCAGAAGCTTCAGAAGAACTAGCAGAAAAAGTAGAAGGAAAAGAAGCTGAAACAAAAGCATTGAAAGCTGATATAACTACTGCTGCCGAATCTACTCAAGAAGATGAAGTAACAGCCAAGGCTGGCGAAACTTTAATGAAAGGAGGATTGCTTGCCACGGCAGTTGCTGCTGGTGCCAAACTGGTAAAAGATGCTTCAGAAAAAGTTGGAGACCTGAGCGAGAAGATGGGCTTAGATGAAACGATAGAGAAAGCCAAGGATATGCTGGAAGATACCAAAGAGGCTATCGCTGATAAAGTCGAAGACGCCAAGGAAGCTGTATCAGGCAAAGTCGAAGAAACTACAGAATCAGTGGATGCAGTAGCTGAAAGAGTAAGAGCTGAAACAGCTGAAAAGGCTGCTGCTTCTGAAGAGGAGTAGATAGAGCTAAATAATAAGTACAAAAAAGGGGAGATCACTTGGTCTCCTTTTTTTTTGTAGATAACCACTAAACCACCTTGCCGCCTAACTGATAGAAACCCAAAA
>CAZKXO010000055.1:0-15181 GCA_964556525.1 uncultured Saprospiraceae bacterium | reverse complement strand
GAAACTATCCAGACCAATGATATAGTAAAGGTAGTATTACAAAATCTAGATTCAGTTATACAGGAGCAGAAAGCACAGGTTACTGTTGTCGGCAACCTTGGTAGTGTCCAAGCTCATAAAAACCTGCTGAACCAATTATTCCAAAACTTGATAGCTAATGGCATAAAGTTTAAGCAAGAATATAAATTACCTGCCATAACTATAGCTAAAGAAGCTGAAACAGAAGACACAATAACTTATATGGTAGCTGATAACGGAATAGGAATATCTGAAGAATACCATGACAAGATTTTTACCATTTTCCAGCGTCTTCACAAAGCGGATGACTTCGAAGGTAGTGGCATCGGTCTTTCTACTTGCAAAAGTATTGTGGACTACTATGACCAGGATATCTGGTTGGAATCAGAAGTAAACAAAGGCACCAAGTTCTTTTGTACCTTACCGAAGAAATAATGTCGATTTTATAAAACGAAGAAGGCCTGCAGGATTGTGGGCCTTCTTTTTTTAGTGCCATTGAATTTTATCTTCGATAGGCCTTTTTTCTACTGGCGGAGGTATTAGGTCTTTTGGCTGTCCTAAGTAAAATAGACCCAAACAGCGCTCTCCATCTTCAAAATTCAGATAGCCACCTATTTTTTCTATCACAAACTTTGCCGTACTCCAGTAGCCACCAAGTCCTGCAGGTTTCAGCGAGAGATAGATATTTTGTACTGCACAGGCTACTGCAGCAATTTCTTCCCATTCTGGTATAATTGCATCTTTATCTCTTTGCATTGATATAATCAAGATGTGAGAAGATGCCAGAATTTTGGATTTTATCTTCTTGTATTTTCGTTCCACATATTCAGCTTCGGTATAATATTCCTTATAAGCACTCTGACAAAAATCAGCGAAGGCTTCCAAATTTTCTGGTGTAATTATCTTAAATCTCCACGGCTCAGTTTGCTTATGAGTAGGTGCTTGATTAGCGTTTTTAAGAATGGCTAAAATCAGATCATTAGAAATTCTTTCATCAGAAAAGCTATTAGGAAAGATGGACTGTCTTTGTTTTATCCAAGTTGTAACTTGTTGGAATTCTTGATTACTCATTTGGTAAATTATTTAAAAAGATTCGGGTAGAGATGATAGGCTTTTAGAATGAAGCAAACTGAGTCAGAAACCCAAATTTTACCATTTATTACCATCTCTATAACTTCTTTTGGCCTTTTGAGCACTACATTAATTTCTTCTAAGTCATCAAAGTTCTGTTGACTATTGAAGCTTAATCCGGTTGCTAGAAAGCCATAGGCGATTTGAGTAGATTTGGTAGGAATATGAGCTACCTTTCCGAGACTAGTAAGTGCCGACTCATCGGCTTTTATCCCAGTCTCTTCTTCTAATTCTGCAATTGCAGACTCTATAACGGTTTTTCCTTCCTGAACAAATCCTGCTGGCAATTCTAACAATATTTCTTCATGTCCATGTTTATACTGCTCGACAAGAACGATGTAACCATCAGCAGTAAACGGAAGAACTATAGCCACGTTCCCAAGGGTTGTAACATAGTAGTCTTCCACTAATTTTCCATTAGGTAACTCGACTGTATGTTGTACTATAGGAAACCATGGGCTAGGTGACACATCGGTCACCTGCCTTATTTTCCACTTTTCCATGATAATGGTTGCTATACCCTTCTTCTTCCTAGGCCGAGTAGCCTAGACACATAGAGTATGATAATTGAGCCTACAGTAGCAGATATAACCATACCTACTAGGTTTTCTGGTAAGGTAACATCAAATTGGTTTTCTACAACTTTAACCAAGCCTGAACCTGCATTTATACCTAAGAGATCAAAGAGGTATCCTCCTACTATTCCTCCTCCTATCCCTAAGAGGGCATTGACTACAAAGCCAAAACTGTCTCCTTTCATGATTCTTGCGGCCAAGGTACCTGCTAAGGCACCTACTAAAATCATGATAATCCATTTTAACACATCACCTTCAAATAATGGTTCCATTCCTTATTTTTTGGTCAAATATAAACTAAGTCCATAATATAAGTTTGTCTAGCTTCTACTGAAAGGTTACCTCTTTTTCCATCATCATATCTCCTTCTCGCACTATTGTAACCTTTGTTGTCTCACCTGGCTCGAAGGCACTGAGTGCTTTCATATAACTCATCATATCTACAATTTCGAGTTCTCCCATTTTTACAACTACATCTCCTTTTTTAATACCAGCTACAGAAGCTGTCTTCCCTTCTCTGACCCCATCTATCCGCATCCCTCTACCATCAAAAAGGTAGTCAGGAATGACCCCTAGCGTTACCTTAAAAGCGGGTGCGGCTTGTGACTCATCTTTAGTTTTGGTGAAAACAAATTTACCTTTATCATCAGCCCTCTCTACCAAGGCAGCTATAAATGTGATCACATCGTGCAAGCCTGGGAAATTCAGCTTATGGGTATCATCTGTAGGTCTGTGATAATCTTCATGTTGTCCAGTGAAGAAATGTAGAACAGGAATATCTTCCAGATAAAAGCTGCTATGATCTGAGGGACCCAAACCGGATTCGGTAAGCTTAAACTTAAAGACTGGTTGTGAAATATCATTTATGAGGCCATTCCAAGCAGGTGCTGTTCCTACCCCATAGATGGCAAGCTGACGGTCTTCGTTCAATCGGCCGACCATATCCATATTAACCATGAAGTTTATATCTTCCATTTCCAATGGACTATTGTCTACGAAAAAATTAGAACCCCACAGTCCTTTTTCTTCTCCCGAAAATGCTATGAAAAGTATGTTGTTATAAGTCTCTTTTTTACTGAAGTAATCAGCTAGTGCCAACATGGCTGCTACACCTGAGGCATTGTCATCAGCACCGTTGTGTATAGCTGGTGGTCCAGTATAAAGCGATCCTTCTTTGCCATAGCCTAAATGGTCATAGTGTGCTCCTATTATAATGGTGTTATCAAACCCCTTATTTAGAAATGCAACAACGTTCTTCCCCCTTATAACTGGATCATCTGGATTAGGTACTTCTGCATGAGGATTTGACTTGATAGTCTTTTTAAAGTATTGATAATAGGGTTCTTCACCCTCGAAAATGCCTGGAATACCTATTTCTTTAAATCTGCCAGAGATGTACTCTGCAGCCAAAGTCTCTCCTATTGTCCCCGTTTCTCTCCCTTCCAGTTCGTCAGCAGCCAGATAGGTAATGTCAGACCTTACTTTCGCAAACTGCTGAGGAAGAAACTCTGGCGTACTTTCTAGAACTGTTTTCGTACCCTTGCATGAAACAAGTGCTGAAAAAAGAAAAAGAAATAAAAACTTTAATACGTTTCTTTGCATTGAAATAAGATCTGAGTATTAACCATTAGAATCCAAGTATAAATAAAATGAAATATCCTTACTTAGCTATCAGCCTTCTGATATTACTTTTCATCTTTGGTTGTAAAAGCCACAAACATACGGAGGAAGGACATGATGGTTACCCTGCCCATGATGAATATAAAGTACATTCACATGACAACGACAATAAGGTTAATGTAGACAAAAATCCTTCTGATCATGACCACGATAAGATGAAGAAGAAAAAAAGGAAGGAAGGTCATGGCCATGGAAGTAATGATGAGATGCCAGAACAAAAAATGCACTATGAGCAAGAAAAGCATCTTAAGAATATAAGACAGTTGACATTTGGAGGTGACAATGCGGAGGCCTATTGGAGTTTCGACGATAAAAAACTTGTCTTTCAAGCTAAAAACGAAGCTTGGGGCGCAAGCTGTGATCAGATTTATTATTTAGATCCTTATAGTAAAGCTATCTCAAAATCCTTTATGCCTAAGCTACTGAGTACTGGCAAAGGCAGAACTACTTGTTCTTATTTCATGCCAGGGGATCAGTCAGTCATCTATGCTTCTACACATCTAGGAGGAGATGCATGTCCACCTGAACCTAAGAGAAGAACTGATGGCAAATATGTATGGCCTATCTACGAGAGCTTTGACATTTTCACAGCTGATCTGAAAGGAAATCTACTGAAACAACTAACAAATGAACCCGGTTATGATGCAGAGGCTACCCTGAGTCCAGATGGAAGTTTAATCGTATTTACTTCCATGAGATCTGGTGATCTGGAGTTGTACACTATGAAGACAGATGGTTCTGATGTGAAGCAAGTTACAACTGGTCTTGGTTATGATGGTGGTGCTTTCTTTAGCCCTGATGGTAGCAAACTGATATTCAGAGCATCACGACCTCAGAGTCCGGAAGACATTAAGGAGTACAAAGATTTACTGGCTGAAGGACTAGTAAAGCCTACTGATATGGAATTGTATGTCTGTAATGTAGATGGTTCTGATCTGAGACAAATCACAAATTTAGGTAAAGCCAATTGGGCTCCTTTCTTTCATCCTTCGGGTGAAAAAGTCGTTTTCTCTTCCAATCATAATTCAGAGAGAGGATTCCCTTTCAACCTATTTATGATAAATCTGGATGGAACAGGATTGGAACAGATAACATTCGACAAGACCTTTGACTCCTTTCCTATGTTTTCCTATGATGGGACCAAGCTGGTCTTCTCATCCAACAGAAACAATGGTGGCACCAGAGACACAAATCTCTTTTTAGCAGACTGGGTGGACTGAAATTATGGCAAAGGAAGAAAAACCAACAACAAAAAAGAATTGGTTAATAAGTATGGGTCCAGGCGCTCTTATTTACGATCAAAGGCCTGGTATGGTTAGTTATAATCTTTGGCCTATTTAAAGCCTTCAAATAAATAGAAATAGAATCTTAGATCTAGAGCAGATTTAAATAACTTTTTAAGTATCTTGTTCTAGCTGAAGAGAACTTGTTTTTTTTAGAACCTCATCATTTTACAACTTAACCTGATTCTTATGCTTCACAAAGGCACAATCGTATTATTCTCCGCGATTTGCTTTTGTTTGCTTGCTTGCTCTTTTCAAAATGAAGATGTAGAATTTAACGTAGAGGAAGTAATGCCTTTCTCTGTGCCAAACGAATGTAATGAAGGCATTTTTCCAACTCCCTTTTATTTAAGGTCAAGGGACAATTACATAAGAGAGAAAGATTCATGTAAGGTAATATTAGGGATAGTATACATAGACTGAATTCGTCCCTTACAAGTCTATTCCCTAACTTTTGCATGAATGCACCCGAAAGAATATATTTCCAAAATCTAAATGGCGAATATCAAGCCTTTGAAGTTTCTCTTAAAACATGGGCAATTATAAGAGACTTTTGGAATGAAGACTGCATTAACGGATGCGCCTATAGAGACCTTTTTGAAATAGCACAATTAAGTCTCAAAAGTGTTACTAAATCCACCTTTGTTCGGATTATTTTCAGTACAGAAAGGTATTCTGTAACAAATACTTTAGGAACGCATCTCAGAATTTTAGATGAAGTAAACAGAACTGAACCCGACTATTACCTAGATGTCTTTCTGACTCCAGATGATGCATTAGGTGCAGCTAAGTTTCATGAAGAATTTGAAATCAATGACATAAGCTACAACAAGGTTATAGAAAGTCCAGAAATTACTTCTTCTCCAGTACTAAGAAGAATTCTCTATAATACTGAGTATGGGTTTATTGGTTTTGTAGATGACGAATTAATCACTTGGAATCTCATTATTTAATTATGCGTAGCCTCTTCATTATACTTCTAGTCTTGATTTTTTGCAATAATAGCTACAGTCAAAAAAGGTCAAAAAGAATCAAAGATGAAAAACCTATATTCTTATTAGACTATGGTGCTTTCTATAAATCAGGCGAGACCGTATTGGATAGATTTGGAGGGAGTCGAATCAGGCCAAATATTATAGGTCTTTATCACCTATCAGTCTCACGTCTTAAAATAAAGAGAACAGCAGTTACAGTGCAGAGCAGACGAAAAGAGATCAAGGAACTAAAACATCCCCTAATAATCGCAGGCAATTTTACAGTCATGTATGGCGTAGGATCTAACCTTTTAACCATTGACGAAATATTTGCATGGAGAGGGTTCAAGGATAGTCAATTAGCAATATTATGCCAGTTAAAAATAGGAAAACAAATCATAGGTGACAGAACTAAAGGACTCTTTTGGTTGATCAACCCATCTATAAGCTACTCTGTCTATAAATCACAAGATTTCAGTTATCCATTTCAAATAGGCATAACGACCTCTGATCTGGTTGTAGGGATAGGTGCCGAAATAAATTACTGGCATAGAATAAGCAAGACGAAGTCTTTCAATATTGGGTTTGAGATAAGTCCAACTGGATTTGTTTACAATAGAGTAGATACTAATTCCCCTTTTCTTCAAAGTCAAAATCAACTTGAGAGTGCATTAATAGTAAATTCTGTACCAAATATATTTTCCGTTAAATTAGGCATTGGCTTCAACAAGCGATAGTTATATAGACATAAGCTAATTGTAACAAATCTTAATTAGCTTTACCTGCACAATGTCTTATCTAACCAGAATCTAACACTTTGAAATATTACCACTATGCAACTTTACTACTTGCAATATTGCTAGTAGTTGCATGTAAACAGGATACAAACACAACGAGCAAGGGCAGCCATTCTTCTGAAGCAAAAACTGTAACTATAAGTACTGAGAGCATCAGAAAACATCTGGCTGAGTTATCATCTGACAAATACGAAGGTCGTATGCCTTGCATGAAGGGTGGAAAAATGGCTGTTGACTACATAGAAAATGAAGTAAAAAGGCTAGGGTTAAAACCTGGTAATGATGGGTCTTTTCTGCAGGACGTTCCCTTACTCACCTTGGAAGCTAGTATAGATGCAGAGATGAAAATTTCTGGTGGCAAGAAGCCTTTGATTTGGAAAAAGGGGAAGGACTTTGTTATTCACTCAGAAAGGAAAGTAGATCGGGTTCATCTTCAAGATTCGGAATTGGTATTCTGCGGTTATGGGATTATAGACGAAAAGAAAGGATGGAATGATTTCGAAGGAATAGACATGAAAGGAAAGACTGCTGTTATTGTAGTCAATGATCCGGGTTTTGGAGGAGATGACCCAAACTTCTTCAATGGTGATATCATGACCTATGCTGGCAGATGGGATTACAAATATGATATGGCAGATAAGGTCGGTGCTGAAGGTCTACTGATTATCCATACTACTCCTACTGCAGGCTATCCATGGTTTGTTGTAGAGAGTTCGTGGACAGGCCCACAGCAGGGACTTTCTGGAATAGACCGATCAGCTGACTGTGGCATTAAAGGCTGGATCACATTGGACAAGGCGGTTGAACTCTTTGATAACTGCGGTCTCAATTTTACGGATGAAATGAAAGCAGCAAGGAAACCTGGATTCAAACCAAAACCAATGAATGCCAAGGTTACAGCTGGACTGGACAATATGATAGAAGAATGTGTATCGAAAAATATCATAGCCACAGTGAAGGGGTCAAAGTATCCAGAAGAGTATATCGTCTATACTGCCCACTGGGATCACATAGGTATAGGTAAGGTAGTCAAAGGCGATTCTATATATAATGGTGCACTGGACAATGCCAGTGGTGTTGCTACCCTTTTAGCTCTTGCTGAAGCACATCAAAAATCAAACCCAGAAAGAAGTATCATGTTTCTGTTTGTAACTGCGGAAGAACAGGGGTTGCTCGGATCAGAATACTATGTAGAAAACCCTACAGTTCCACTCAGCGATATAGTATGCAACCTTAATCTGGATGGGGTCAATCCTGTAGGAGAAATGAAAGACTTGACAATTACAGGTAAAGGGCATTCTACAATGGATGAATACGCAGAATCTGCAGCCAAAGCTCAAGGTAGATATGTGATGGCTGAGCAAGAACCTGAAAAAGGTTACTTCTTTCGCTCAGATCATTTCAACTTCGCAAAAAAAGGCGTACCTGCCTTATACGCGGAAGGTGGATATGATCATGCAACAAAGGGGAAAGCATATGCCAAAGAGCAGAAAGATGATTTTGTCGCTCAAAAATACCATGCACCTGCAGATGAATATGATCCTGCTACTTGGGTAATAGAAGGCATGGTACAGGATGCAGAACTTTACTACAATATTGCTAAGAAGCTCGCAGACTCTAGAGAATGGCCAGAATGGTATAAGAGTTCAGAATTTTCGAGACCAAATCCATAAGACTGATGAAATCGATTCCTCCTTTTCATGTAGCTATACCCGTTCATGATATCCAGTTAGCCAGGACCTTTTATAGAGATGTTCTTGGCTGTCCAGAAGGACGATCAGACGAAAAATGGGTTGACTTTGACCTTTATGGCCATCAGTTTGTCATCCACTACAAGCCTGCTTCATCAGAGCAAGTGCATACCAATGAGGTAGATGGACACAATGTGCCTGTACCACATTATGGAGTTGTACTAGAATGGAACGACTGGGAAGAGCTGGCAGCTAAGCTCAAGCAGCACAGTCAGAAGTTTGTCATAGAACCATACATTCGTTTTGAAGGGCAGCCTGGAGAACAAGCAACAATGTTTTTTCTGGACCCTTGTGGTAATGCACTAGAATTCAAAGCCTTCAAAGATCTTTCCCAAATGTTTGCTAAATAAGTTAAATGAAAGCCATCTACCTCAGCAAATATGGAGGCGCAGACAAAGCCTTTACGATAAAAGATCTGATAACGCCTACTATTGATGATGATGAAGTTCTGATAAAAAATGCTTGCTTTGGTCTAAACTTTGCAGATGTCGTAGCCCGCAGAGGACTATATCCTGATGCCCCCAAAAATCCTGCTATACTGGGTTATGACGTAGCTGGTACTGTGGTAGAAATAGGTAAGAATGTTACTCATGTAAAGCAAGGAGACAGAGTAGTGGCCCTTACCAGATTTGGTGGTTATGCTGAGTACTCTAAGACAATGAAAGAAGGTGTTGCCTTCCTTCCTGACAAGACTTCTTTTGAAGAGGGAACAGCCCTGGCTACACAAGCTTGCACTGCCTATTACGCGGCTGTACAGTGCATAAATTTAAATGAAGGTGACCAAGTCCTTATACAAGCCGCCGCTGGAGGTGTAGGTACTATCTTGACTCAGATTGCGAAGCACAAAGGCTGTACGGTTTTCGGAACTGCCTCCACAAAAAAGCAGCAAGTACTCAGAGACAATAAAGTCGATTTTCCTATCGACTATACATCAGAGAACTTTTCTAAAGTCATTAAAGAGACTTTAGATGGTAACAAGCTAGATGTTGTTTTTGACAGTATTGGGGGTAAGGCCTTCAAACAAGGCTGGAAGTTACTTCAACCAGGAGGCACTATGGTCAATTTTGGGGCGGCAGCACAGATATCAGGAAGTAATAAACTCAAAAGCCTTGGGGTTGTGTTGGGATTCGGACTATTCACTCCTTTACAACTGTTGATGAGTTCTAAATCGATGGTAGGAGTGAACATGTTACGTATCGCTGACTTCAAGCCTCACCTACTCAAACAAGCCTTTGAAGGTGTCATGTCTTATGTAGATCAAGGAATTATACAACCAAAAATCTCCAAAGTATATGCTGCTGAGGAGATTGCAACGGCACATAATTACTTAGAATCAAGACAATCTATAGGTAAAATAGTTATGAAATGGTAGGTAAATAGACTCCACTATATTTGTTTTTTAGTTCTGAGAGGTTCATTTTTGGATGAAGAAATCCAAAATCATGAAATTCACTACGGTATTCCTTATTCTAAGCCTATTTCTTGTCTACTCTTGTAAAGATTCTCCCACCAGACCTGGAGCAATCTTAGATGAGAATTATGAGCCTATAACTCCTCAAGGAACTACGGCGGCGACACCTCCTCCTGCAACAGCTGAGCCGGCTCAGAATGCACAAGGAGTATGGCATTATACCTGTCCTAACAATTGTGCAGGTGGCGGTGGATCAGCAACACCATGTGGTGTCTGTGGTACAACTTTAGTGCACAATCAAGCTTATCATGCTAATACAGGAGCAGCTACTGCAACAAATACAATTACACCGACAAATACAGGTGGTTCACCAATGGGTTCTATTACTAATCCAGTTATAAATGGCGTAGGAGCTCCTGCTGCCACAACAATGGTAAACCCAGGCGCACCACCTGCAGGAGCCGCACCACCCACTACACCTGAACCAGCTCAGAACGCATCAGGTGTTTGGCATTACACCTGTTCTGCAGGTTGTGCAGGAGGCGCAGGGTCGGCAGTTGCATGTGCAGGTTGTGGAGCTACCTTGGTACATAACTCAGCTTATCATAACTAGAATATCTAGATAGGCTCAGTTCCTTCATCATAGTTTTTTTTATCCTAACCCTTGTATATACCTACGTAGTATATAAGAAGTACTAGTTATCATTGCCCATAATAAGCATAGAAATCCATAGCCTTATTAAGCTTCCAAATTCTTCAGTAGATAGGCTCAAATTACAACCACATATTTTTTCATATTGTCTAGAATAGATGGCCCTTGGACGAAAGAATAACAGTAGGTCATAGCTACTATATAGATTTGCAAATAATTTGAATATCATGACAACATCAGCAATCTTTTTTGGTTGTATATGATGTATCTCACAACTCTTTATAAATCGAATTACAACCATTTATGAGAATTATCCTTAAGCAATGCCTTCTTGCTACTATTTTCCTAATCAGTACTATTTCTCAGTCAGTCGCTCAGCAAGAGCAGGTTACCCTTTCGGGGTATATAAAAGATGGAAGTAGTGGAGAAACGCTTATAGGAGCAACAGCATATATAAAAGAAGGTGCAGCTGGTGCAACTTCCAATGAATATGGCTATTACTCCATCTCCGTACCTCCCGGAAAATACACAGTAGAATATGCTTACCTAGGCTTCCTTTCTACTATCAAAGAGATAGACCTCACTACGGACCAAAAAATGGACATAGAACTAAGTGAGGAATCAGAGCTGATAGAAGAAATAGTTATCTCCGCAGAGCCTGAAGATGAAAATGTCACCAACGTGGAAATGTCGGTCAACAAACTCGATATACTAACCATAAAGAAAATGCCTACCCTGCTCGGCGAAGTAGAAATCATCAGAAGCATACAATTGTTACCTGGTGTCAGTACAGTAGGAGAAGGAGCCACTGGATTCAATGTCCGAGGTGGGGCTATCGATCAGAACTTAGTTTTATTAGACGAAGCACCCGTATTTAATTCTTCACATCTCTTTGGCTTCTTTTCTGTTTTCAATCCAGATGCAGTAAAAGATGTCAAACTCATAAAGGGAGGTATACCATCAAGATATGGTGGTCGTGTAGCTTCTATACTGGATGTAAGAATGAAAGAAGGTAACAGTAAACAGCTATCTATAAACGGAGGAGTCGGATTGATCTTTAGCAGATTGTCTGTAGAAGCACCCATTGTCAAAGACAAGTCTTCATTTATTATTGCAGGCAGAAGATCTTATATAGACGTTCTTGCAGCGCCATTTCTTTCAGACGACCTTGGAGAAACAGGCCTAAGCTTTTATGATCTTACTGCTAAAGCCAACTATAAGTTTAGTGATAAAGATCGTTTATTTCTATCTGGATACCTAGGAAGAGACAATTTCAGATTTGGTGCCGCAGCTGGTTTTGACTGGGGAAACTCTACAGCTTCACTAAGATGGAACCATTTATTCTCTGACAAACTATTTTCCAATCTTACACTTTACTTCTCTGATTACGATTACAGTATAAGTTTTGGTGATACAGCTACGGACAGATTTGACTGGGATGCTAGTATCCTTAATTATAGTGCAAAACCAGAATTTACTTGGTTTCTAAATCCTCAGAATCTGATCAAGTTTGGTGGTCAAGCAATTATCTACACTTTCGAACCAGGTAATGCTATAGGTGTATCTGAAGGTATTTCTCAAGACATAAGTTTGGAAAACAAGTTTGGAATCGAGTACGGTCTATTTATAGAAAACGAGCAGACCCTCTCTGATAAAATTTCTTTGAACTATGGGCTGCGTTGGTCATTCTTTGATTACACAGGAGAAGGAAACGCTTACACTTTTGGTGATGCATCTCCTGGTGAACGTCGACCAGTAAGTTCGGTAGAAAGATTCGAACAGTGGGAAAGCATAAAGAATTATTCCAATCTAGAACCTAGATTCTCGATCAAATACGAACTAGCTAAAAGCAGCTCGATCAAAGCGAGTTATAACAGAACAGCACAATACATACAGCTCGTTTCGAATACGACAGCATCTACTCCTGTAGATATATGGACGCCTGCTACAAATAACATACAACCCCTTGTCGCTGATCAAGTCGCTTTAGGCTTTTTCAAAAACTTATATGGCAATGTCTATGAGCTTAGTACTGAAGTCTATTACAAGAAGGTAGACAATATTGTAGACTATGTGGATGGCGCAGATCTCTTACTTAATCCTGCCATAGAAGGTGATTTGTTGGAAGGAGAAAACAGAGCTTATGGTGTGGAGTTTATGTTGAAGAAAAGTAAAGGTTTATTTACTGGCTGGGTCAGTTATACTGCAGCCCGAACCGAAAACAGAATAGCAGGCATAGCGGCTAACAATTGGTACCCTACCCGTTTTGACCAAACCCACAACTTGAGTATAACAGCATTCTATGAACTCAATGAAAAGTGGAGCTTGAGTGGAAACTTTGCTTATATAACGGGGACACCTACTACCTTTCCGACATCACGATTCGAACAGCAAGGATTTATCGTTCCACATAATGCTAACGAAACCAGAAACAATGTCAGGATTCCTGACTACCATAGATTAGATATAGGTGCTACCAAAAAAGGGAAAGTGAAGGAAGGACGAAAATGGCAAGGCGAATGGGTATTCTCTATATACAATGTGTATAGTCGGAGGAATGCTTTTTCCATCTACTTCGAGCCCGAGAGTGGACGTTTACCACCTAACGAACAAGTTTCCACTCAGGCGACCAGATTATCTGTAATAGGTAATTTCATCCCATCTGTTTCTTACAACTTCAAATTCAACTAAAAAAACATGAGACACTTTCTATATATTATCTGCCTTGGTTGTTTATTATTTTCAGCTTGTGAAGATGCGATCGATGTAACTTTAGATGAAGCAGAAAACTTGGTTACTATAGATGCATGGCTCAATGATATACCAGATGAAATACAAACTATACGTATCACCAGTTCACAACCATTTTTTGATTCCAGTTTTGTTGCTGGCATCAATCAGGCACTTGTCTCTGTATCCAGTTCCACAGGACAAAATTTTACTTTTGACAAAGCAGATCAAGATGGAACCTATGAACTGCAAAATTTACAAAATGAATGGTTACAAGAACCTATAGGAGCTACTTATACGCTGAACATAGATATAGATGGTATATCATATACTGCAACATCTGGAAAAAATCCTGTACCACCGATAGACTCAATATTGCAAGAAGAGCGCATAGGTGAAGCTTTCACTGAAGATGGAATCTACTGTAATTTCTTTGCCACTGATCTGCCAGGACTTGGTGATTCCTACTGGATAAGGACTTATAAGAATGGGGTTTTTCTTAACAGACCAGCGGAAATAAATATCGCTTTTGATTCTGCTTTCAGTGCAGGCTCTGAGGTAGATAATCTCGTATTCATCCAACCTATCCAAGAACTCAACAATCCAGTAGACGACATGAGAGCGCCTATTCCATGGCTACCTGGAGAAGTTATACGTGTAGAATTGCATGCTATAACAAACGAGGCTTTCTTTTTTCTGGAAATACTTCGAGATCAATTGCTAAACAGCGATAATTCCATCTTTACAGAGCCACTAGCTAATACTAATGGGAATGTCATTGGTTCTGACGGGAAAGAAGTATTGGGCTTTTTCAATGTTTCTTCTGCCTCAGTACTGGAAGCAACTATAGGAGAATAACTTATTTTGGTTCGAACCATAGTTCAATGCCTTCTTCTTTAGAAGCAATATAATCGATAGTGATTTCCTGACCGCTAGGGATATCCTTTTTTGCAATAAATCTGATAGACAAAGCTGCTCTATCTACTTCAAATTCCGCATTGGACTTATAAGAGTGATTATAGAGGGACCCGAAGCCCAAGGCAATAGCGGAACTACCCTGCTCTATATCCCAAATAAAGTAATAGTCATGCAACTTAGTCTTATGTATGACTTGGGTATCAGCTGGGTCCAATAAAATAACTGGACAAAGCTCAATCAGGCTGCCTTTTACAATATCATTAGCACAAAATACAGCATTTCCTCTTTTCTCGGTATCTAATATGTAGAGGCCTGGTAGTTGGGTGGTTAGGTGCACTTTATTCTGTTTTCTGTCGTAATAAATTAAAATGGGCTAGTAAAAAATACAATAAACCAATTAAAATAGCATGAAAAGTAGAAAATGAAGAAAATCAAGCTATTTTAGAATAGACTTTAATTACAATCATCACATTAACAAGAAACGCTTTCCATGATGCTAAAACATCTGTTCCTATCTATTATTGCCATTTCTTTCATATCTAGTTCTTGTTATACTCAAGACTTACATTTTACCAATTACAATAACTCACCACAGACTCTCAACCCCGCTCTTACTGGTGACTTCCGAGGTACTTACAAGTTTGGTGGAATATATAGAGACCAGTTTAGTCAATTCTTTGAAAACGGCTTTAGGTCTTTCGGTGGCTTTCTCCAGCACAACTTTGGCTTCGAAATAAGAGAAGGTGACTGGGTCTCTGCAGGAGCTTTTATAGATGCTGATCAAAGTGGCGATCTGTCTTTCGGTTCTAACAGAGCAGGACTCAATCTAAGCTACAATCTGCAAGGAGGAGAAAATCACATTTTTTCTGTAGGTGTACAAGGGATATTTATAAATAGAAAAGTAGATGCAGGTTCAGCTCTTACTGGTAACTTCCTTAGAAATGGCAGTCATGGAGAAGATATAAACTTATTAGGCCAGAACTACCAAAGAAGTCAGTATGACTTAGGCTTGGGCATAAGACATAAAATGTTCTTTGGAGATAAGGTAAGCACTAATCTAGGCGTAAGTGTCTATCATCTTTTGACTTCAGACCAAAGCCCAACTAATGGCACCCTTGATTACATTCCACTTAGAATAAATGTACATGGGGAATTGCTCTTTGCTATTGGTGACAAATCGATCGTAAAACCAAGATTCTTTTATACCTAAGCTGAACAAGCTTCAGAGCTTGTTTTCCAGGTTCTAAACGAATTTAGTCTA